>CAZGCW010000084.1:258-15667 GCA_964524295.1 uncultured Pseudomonadales bacterium | reverse complement strand
TACGAAGAAGAATTCATCAATGGCCAACAATTAACTCTCGAAGACCAAGACCACTGGTTTGCTCGAGCTGAGCATCAGCGCCTCCGTGCCAGTGCATTTGATTTTTTTCACGGAACAGCGCTACAACGGAAATCAGGCCCTCGAGTCAATGACTCTCTGGACCTGTTACTGCAACGAAAACCCGCCCCAGGGACTGCCTCGCTCACCGATTCAGAACTAACAGAAGCCGTTTACCTGCTAACCGTAGCCGGTGTCGGCAATATCGCCAGGATACTTTGCCCGCTCCTCTGGAGCATTATCGATACACCGTGGCTCGGCAGATTATGCGGGGAAGTCCGTGGATTTGACCCGACTTTACTCACCGGCATGAAAAACTTCCCTGTCATGCGAGCCATTATCTCTGAAACAGAGAGATGCTTTGCCCCTGCCCCTGTTGTCCCTAAACGAACCACCAATGATATCAATTTCCTCGGCGTCAACTTACCTTCTGGAACCTTCATCATGCATTTACATGCGTTATCGCACTTTGACGAAAATCGCTATCCCAACCCGCTGGAGTTCAACCCGGCACGCTGGCTTACTGCCGATCTGGAAAAACCCAACGCCTTTGGTGGAGGCAAACATATGTGCCTTGGTATGGGAGTCACCCGAGTGTACCTACCGCTGATTCTGGCGACCTTATTTTCTCAACATGGCTTAGAAATAGAACATGCTCCGACGCTGCAATCTCTCGAACCAAGGTTTCAACCTGCACCAAGTTCTACCGTCATGAATGCTACTGTAACCTAATCGCCTGGCTAACCCGATCGACTAAACACACCGTCTCAGGCGGTTACCAGATCACCCTTGGATGCAACCAAAGCGACCCCCCGTGAGCACGGGATAATTGTCAGAATACTATTGGCAGATAAAATCTTCCTTATAGCGAACTGAACAATCCGGACAAACAAATTCGTCTGGCAATTCGGCAAACAGAAATCCAGGCGGATACCCCTCATGATCATCACCAACGGACTCATCATAAGTATAGCCACACCCCGGGCAGAGATAGCTGCTTAGAACCTCAGGCACGGGACTGGCCATATCTGTTATAAATCTCGCTGTATCGATCCGGGTCAATATTAACTTTACTCAAGTCTCCCTGTATGTGCGGTAAAGCCAGCAGCCGCTTGTCCATTATCCCAAACCAGAGCCACGGAAAATAAGCGACAACATACATGCCATAATAACCGCTTATCAACGCTGGCAGCCCTTCAAAATGCCTCAGCGACTGGTATCTCCGTGTCGGGTTGGCATGATGGTCTGAATGCCGTTGTAGATGAAACAACAATAGATTCGAATACTTGTGATTCGCATTCCAGCTATGATGTGGCTGGCACCGTTCGTATTTGCCATCTGCAAGCTTGTCCCGCAGCAACCCATAGTGTTCGATATAGTTAGCACTGGTTAATACCCACCAGGACACGACGTTATGAATGACCAAAAAAGGTAACATAATCCAGCCAAAGGCATAGACCAGGCTCGCTTGAATCAGCAACGACAATAGGTAACTGTGCAAAATTTCATTATGTCGTCCCCAAAAAGGGACCTTCTTTCGCGCTAATCGTTCTTGCTCTATTTTCCAGGCTCTTCGAAAAGCACCGGGAATCTCTCGCAACGCGAACTTATAAATACTCTCGCCCATACGCGAACTGGCCGGATCTTCAGGTGTGGCCACATCGCGGTGATGACCTCGATTATGTTCAATCCAGAAGTGGCCATAAGCCGGTACCGCCAACACAATCTTGGCAAGCCAGGTTTCCAGACGCGTTCGCTTATGGCCAAGTTCATGGCCCGTATTGATTGCAAAACCATCCGCGAATCCGGTCGCAATCGTTATGGCCAAGAACCCCAAAATACCTACGTTCTGGGTCCCCACCCAGACAGCCACGATGATGAAGGTGAGATAGTGCAGGGGGACCGTAAGATAGGTCAAGATGCGATAGTAGGCATCTCGTTCTAAGTGCGGCACTAAAATCTCCGGGGGATTATTCTCGTCTTCGCCAAACACCCAATCGAGTAATGGCCCCACTACAAACATCAGTGCCAACGGAACAATTAACCAGCTCTCTTCGCCCGAGAAATACTGACCGACAATCCCGACCAGCGGAATAAGAGGATTGGCCAATGACAACAACCACCAGAGCCTCTTCTTGTCGGTGTAATTAACGCGGCCTGTATCCGGCGTATCGATTGAATAGGTTGTCATAAATCACCCTCGATTATTCCTTTACTCAATCACATAGCGCCAGGAACAGTCAACTACATCTGAGCAGGTACCCCTGACCCAACAAACCAAAACGGATCAATTTTTCAGGCGCTACCGACGGCTCCAGTGACCATGTTATCTTACCCAAATTGCGTAACCCTGATTTGCCTTTGGTCAAGGACACAGGCAAGGTATCTGATAACCGTGCTGTAGGATTACAAAACCATGGCTTACGAAATCAAGAAATTTCCACACCCTGGCACTATTGATGCAGACGGCCACATTCTTGAACCCGCTGATCTCTGGGAAACATACCTTGAAAAGCGTTATCAGAACCGCGCCCTTCGTATCGCCGTTGATGACCAAGGATATGAATACCTGGAAATTAACCAGCAACCTTCACTAAGGTCCAGGAAAGGGTCGTTGGGATTACTCGGCGCCATGGGACAGGAAGATATGCGCCCCAGCCCTGATCGTCGCTATACAGACAACATGCCATTTGGGTCCTGTAATGCAGATGAGCGCCTCGACCTGATGGTCCAGGAAAACCTTGAATGTACCCTGCTTTACCCCACCCTGGGACTATTGTGGGAAGCCGAGTTAAAGGATCCGGAGCTAAGCCTGGCCTATTGCAGAGCCTACAATCGCTGGATCGCTGACTTCTGCCGAAATTCACAAGGCAAACTGGTGCCGATCGCTCAATTGACCTTACTGGATGTGGCCGGGTCAGCCATGGAACTGGAACGTGCCGTTAAAGACGGCTGCAAAGGTGCCTGGGTGAACCCATTTAATCACCTTAAAGTGATTCATGGCCATGAGGATCACAATATCCTGTTTGAAAAATGTATTGAGATGGATGTACCACTGGCCATCCATCCTACCTTCACACCCCACGGTGCGGCTGAAGGGATTTTTGACTGGCCCCGACAAGGCCGTGCCTGGGGTGAAGCGATCTGGCTCAGGGCGATCGTCCAGCAAGCCTTAATCTCTTTTTTCTCGCTGGGCACTCTGGAGCGTTTCCCAGGGCTTCGCCTAGGCGTACTCGAAGCAGGCTCAGGCTGGATCGGTGCCATGTTGGACCGCATGGATGCTTTCTCAGAATCGATGAACATTAAGAAAAGTTCCGCGACCGAATTATTTCGACGTCAATGCTTTATCTCTGGAGATCCAGATGAAACGGCTGCACCGCATATCATAGACCATGTCGGCGCGGACTGTTTTATGTGGGCGACTGATTATCCCCATCCGGATCATCCACACACCTGGGTTGATGACTTAACCCGCTATGCTGAAAAGCTACCGACAGAAGTCCAAACCAAAGTCCTGGGTGGTAATGTGAAACGTATTTATAAACTGGACTATTAATCTGCAGATTGGGCCAGACAGCACAGTTCCATAACCCATAACAGCAACTGCCCCAATCCAAAATCAAAACCACATTGATCTATGGCTGTTTACTCGATATGTTTTGCAACTGAGGTGTTATCAAATAAACGCAATCAAGACTGAGCGTAAGAGACCCGCTTCTAGACCAGGAGAAATGAGGATGGACATTGCTGACTACCAGAGCGCACCCAATATCGATCCAGTGATTAGTGACATCAACCGGTACAACCTATACAAACATATTGTCGAACTGGAAGCCTATGGTTTAACCATCGTGCCTCCGGAGACGCTCGGTGTCGATGCAGACTTTATTGCTCGCTTGCGCAACGCCATCATCAATGCCTGCGAAACACGCAATGATCTCAGCATAGGCGACTATCAGACTTCTGCTCCTCCTCCCGGAAAAACCTTCAAAAACAGTTGGGACCTATTAGAGGAGGACGAAGTATTCGTTGAGGCAGCCATCAATCCGGTGCAATTGGCACTGATCCGCTGGTTACTTGGCCAGAGCGCGGTATTTTCCGGGCAAACCTGGATCATTAAAGGTCAGGGCGCACCTGGTATCGGCCTGCACAGCGATTCCCATGGCATTCCCCCTGGCGCTGGCCAGATAGCCCACATGTGCAACGCCTCATGGATCTGTCCCGCCTATACGGATGAGGAAGACGGCCCAACGATATTTGTACCCGGCAGCCATCGCTATGGTCGAGCGACCCTCCCCCACGAAGCAGATATCACCCAGACGCCCTTTGCCTGTGTTCCATTGATTGCCAAGGCGGGCTCGCTGGCACTGTGGAATGGTGCTACATGGCATGCGTCGAGACCCCGCAGCAAACCCGGCCTGCGGATAACGCTGGTACAGAATTATATGCGCAGTTATATGCGCCCCCAGCACAATTATGAGATCGACACCTCACCCCAACTATTAGAGAAATACCCCGAGCTGGAAAGAATCATTGGCAAAGCGCTGTATCCTTACGAGGATAGTCGAAATCCGGAGCCGGCAAGGATTAAGCCATTTATGGATACGGGCACCGATCCTTTTGCTTAAGCAGCTTCATCACGCATTGGCTTAAAGATCCGGACAGGAAGCTATTATAGACTCAAGGCTAGGCCCAAAAGGAATAGCAGCGAACCAGCGCCTCGCCTACCTCGTCTGGGATGAGCGTTTATTCCAACCGGTAAACACGGGCCGCGGTACCGCTGAACAGATCTGCTTTTTCTGAATCGCTCAACCCCGCACGAGCAGCAATACGCTTAAAGGTATTCCACAAAGTCCGATACGAAACGCACTCTTTATCGACCGGAAAATTACTTTCGAACATACATCGCTCCGGTCCGAATGCGTCAATCACATAACTGTAATAGGGGTAGAGCAGATCACAGAGCTCCTCCGAATGAATGGGTATTCGACGGTGTTTGTTGTGAAATTCTGGCTCCCAGGGTCCGACCCGCTGTTGGCCACCACCTACTTTCATATACGTATTGGCGCAGCCAGCGACCGCATCAATGTTCTTCCTCCAACTCGCAAAAGCCGATGAACCAGCCTGGTGATCCACTTTACCGCCGAGATGATTAACAATAACAGGAACCTCCGGAAAGGCCCGGGCAAGTTCAGCCAGGACCGGCAAGCGTTCATGATCCGGCGAATAATTATCGTAGCTGAGATTCAATTTCTGCAGGATCCCATAGCCCTCCATAAACAAGGCATCTAAATTCCGTGGGAAAGCGCTGCGAATACCGCGAAAATGACCTGATGCCCTGAGATGGGCTTCAAGAACCAACTCAACCGCTTTCCCTATTCGTAAATCGGCGCTGCCAAATATCCCGGCGCATAGTTGGGTCGAGCCATAAATTCCAGATTGACTCATCGCCACAATACCCTGGACGAATTCAGTTTCTCCAACGCATTTCATCTCCTCCGGGCCCGCTTGTTTGTAGAATGCGCCACACTGAGCAAAAACAGTCTGCGTAATATGATGACCACTGGTTTGAATGTCTTGGATTATTTCTTCGCACAGGTACACCTTTTCCTGGAAGCTTGCATGGGGTTGCATCTCGAAACTTCGGATATCCCAGAGATGGTGGTGAGGATCGACAATCGCCAGGTCGGGCTCCAGCACATCCTCTGCTGTTTCTTGAGCAAGCCAATCTGATAATAGCTGCTGTTCGGGATGCAACATGATCTTCTCCCTTATTATTGGTTTAACGTCTGCATCATTGATTTAACATTTGCCACAAGCTCTGTATTCACAGGTCATCCATTAACTACCTTCATCGGAATCTAGCTTCGCTTCCAGCACCCCATCTAACCGCCAACCTGCTCTGCCTGATCTAGCCATTAATCCACAATTAATCAATAAAAGACAATGAAAAGCACTGGCCTCTATGAGACCATGACGAAAATATAATCAACACAAGGAACAATCAATGGCTGACATGGACCTATTCGACGTCATGTATCACTGTCGCGCCATGCGCAAACTCGATAGCAAACCTGTGCCGGAAGAACTACTGGTTAAACTCATTGATGCAGCAAACCAGGCACCATCCGGCTCTAACATGCAGGGCGGAAGATGGCTCGTCGTGCGTGACCCTGCGGTTAAACAAGAGCTCGCGACACTCAACCGGCAGGGTGTTGAGGCTTATATCGGACCCATTACAGATAACCCTGGTTCATTACCGCACCAGGACGAAGACAAACGTCGAAGGATGATGTATTCAGTGCTCTGGCAAATGGAACATATGCATGAAATTCCCGCCTTAATCATTGCCTGTATGGATTTTGGCGTTAAAGTCGACGATAACATGGCTGCCCGTGGTGGCGGGTCAATTTGGCCAGGCATACAGAACCTGTTGCTGGCTGCTCGGGCCCTGGGGTTGGGCGCCGCACCGACAACACTGGCTTTGGGCAATCGCGCTGCCGTTGCTAAAACCCTTAACCTACCGGATACCATGAGCGCATTCTGTCTCATTCCGGTCGGCTATCCGCTGGGTAATTTTGGACCGGTAACGAGAAAACCAACCACAGAAATTATGCGCTTTGATCGCTGGTCCTAACAACTTCTGGCGCCTCCAGAGCATCACTGATTGCCAGGTCAAACGCTATTTCAATTGGTCGCTTATGGCCAGAGACAGCGCTCGAAGGTGCTTGGCATAAACGCTTCCTACCGCAGTAGGGGCATTGCTGTGAGCCGCAATAACCAACTTGGACTGTCTATCGATCAAGATCTGCTGGCCAAAAATTCCAATAGCAGCAAAACGTTCTTCATTCATAAGCCACCAAAGATAACCATAACCCGCATACCCCGTGGATGGCCGAGTTGAATCCGCTATCCAGTGTGCCGGTAAAACCTCAGTACCATCGGCAAGCCGACCCTGGTTCAGTGCAAAGATACCTAAACGGGCATAGTCTCGAAGCGTCGCGCTAAGACAGCAGCCACCGGTTTCACCACCACCTGGATCACCCAGCATCCAGGAAGCATCCTCTGCCATACCAAACGGCTTCCAGATCTTGTGAGCCAGGTAAGTCGACGCATTGTTACCAATCGCTGCCCTGAGAAGCTCACCCGCTAAATTGGTTTCGGCAGTATTGTAATTAAAGACCTCCCCGGCAGCAGCCACTCTCGGAAGGTTACCCAGGTAACCTACCAGAGCAAGGCCATTGGCGCCCCCTGCTCTCGCCACATCAGACTCCGGGTCTACATAATCCTCATTCCAGGCAACCCCTGAGGCCATCTGCAAGACGTTTTTAATACTAACCTCAGCATAAGGAGATTGCTTCAAGCGCGGCAGATAATTGGCAATTGGCTCATCCACACTGCTGATAAAGCCATCTTTTACAGCCGCTCCAATTAACATCGAAGTCACAGATTTAGTCACCGAAAACGAAATCCAGAGCGTGTCAGGATGATGGCCAGTTGCATATCGCTCCAGTAAAATGGCATCGTCCTGAACCACTACAAGACCCCTATTTCCTCCTAATGCATAAAAATCTTTCAGGTCATAGGATTGTCCATCGACCTCATACTCCAGCCCAGACCAATCCTTTAGTTTTTCGACGAGGGCATAAGGACGACTGCTGCCAGAGACTAATCGAGATGGATACAGTTCACTGATATTGGCGAAAGCCAACTGACGTTCGCTTTCATTAAAGAACAGTAAACCACTCGCATTCTCTTGGCTCTGATCCTTCAATCGCTTCAAGACCAGCCTGGATTCATCAGAGAGGTCAACTTTCGATACCGCGCTACTGCCGGAAACCCACCCAGCGGTGACCAACAGCAGTATCATCATCAACCGCCAAATGCGTCTTTTCAAACACGGTCTCCAATTTAATGGTCTCACGCTATTTCCCTCTCTATTTTATAAAGCCGCGATCTTATAAAGCCGCGATCTTGCGAAACAAGATTGTACATCGGCCTCTCCTTTTCGATATCTGCTTTAGCCCAATCTAGTGATCCTTGCCTATTCCAGATCTGTTCCTATCCTTTCTTAATCTAAATAGGTTTTTATCCTTAACTACATCATCACCTTTACTGACTCTCAATCAAATGGAAGCGGGTCTGCCTTCCATCCATATACTCAACTCCCTGGGTACCGAACAGGGCTTCTTCTTCCAGCATAATCCGGATTTCCTTATTCCACTGGGACAGGTAACTAGCGGCATTGAGTTCAATGGAGTAGGCCGTATTAAGATGCAATGGATAATCACCTTGCACGGGAACGCCGTCCTGTGAATCCCACATACCCAGGGTGGTACCTGCCCCATGGCCATGATAGCCGATCGGGTGGGTATAGATGGACGGCTTAATCCCAAGGGCGATAGCTTGACTCCTGGACCGGCTTAACACGTCATTGCCGGTCCGGCCAACTTTAAAGTTTGCAGTGAATATATCCTGAAGCTGATTGGCTCTAGCCAGGGCAACCTTCAAGTATTCAGGCGCATCCGTTTCATCTGCCTTAAGAACATAAGCATGCTGTTGCTGGTCTGTATTCAAGCGCAAATAGGTCAGGCCAAAATCAACGTGGAGAAGATCTCCAGGCTGGATGATAGTCTGATCAGTTGGCGCTGTGAACGCTTTCTCGTGGTCAAACTGTTCCGGCGAGGCCCGCTGGATCGACACAGAGGGGTGGAACCAGTTACGCAATTTAAGGGCACGAGTTTCTTCACGCAGCCACCAGACGACATCGTCCGTGGTCGATTTCCCTGGAACAATCACCTTATTAGAAAAAGCCTCGCTGATCATGTCATGACCCAGCCCGACCAAACCAGGGTAAACCTGCATCTCCTTACTGGTACGGGTCTCTAACCAGGCAAGTGCCAGCGGCTCAGCAGAAACAACCCGGCTTCTCACTTCAGCATCGAGCACCTCAAAAAATTCTTCATGCTCAGTGGCCGTAAGGCCATCAGTCAACGCGAAATGGGTCGATTTGTTTATCGCTATTTTTCGTGGGTTTCGCTGTTTTATGATGTCTGCAAGACGCTGCCATTGTTCTCCCTGGGTTTCTTTGTCCCAGGCTTTTTTAAACAACTCACCGACCTGGTAGCGTGCCACCGCCAAACACTCAAGGGGCTTTCCCTCTCCTGGGTCAAACATCACCAGAATGGTTCTACGCCGCGCAGATAACCAGGTTGATGGTAAAAATGTCTTTAAAACGGGATCCTCATTATATTCCCGCGAGATCAAAATCCACATATCGATCTTTTCTCGCCGCATCAATTGCGGAAGCAGGTTTTCAACGCGATCTATCAGAATTTCATCAATCAAGGCGGAACGATCCCGCATGGGGAGTACGACCGTGTCAGCAGTCACAGTCAAGCTAAGCAGATAAACAGCAATAAAGACCAACCCTCTCATGAAAGGACCAATGGTGATGTATTTGACCCCTAGAATTGGTCAAAGGAGCTCGATTTACAAGTAATTATGGTATTAATCTGGATTGTAGGCGATCTGGACAGCTTCCTTACGGACAGTCAATTTTTCGGGTCGACTACTTTTCACCCTAAATACTGGTAGCTGCAGCCTGATATCATCTACAATCTCCACCACTATGGTCAGCAAAACGGCAGGTAGTACTGCCCGCAGCCCTAGATAACAAAAAATAACCAAAGCCCTGCTGGAGTCATCAACATGAATTTAACGGCTAACCCTAAGAATCTTTTCGTTTTTATTCTTGCTGCCAGTATCGCCTCCACGATCGGCGGGCTGCCGTTTAATTCTCTTCCTGTCATGCTGGGGAGCCTTGCTGACTCATTCAGCCTGGATAGTGAGTCGGTGGGATTGCTCGGATCAATCTGCTTTGCTGGCTATTTGCTGGGTACGCTTGGCGCTCCTTTCTGGATCAACAGGTTAAACTGGCGGTCACTGACAGTAACCAGCACGATCGGCACAGCAGCCGCATTTGCGATCAGCTCTCAACTAATGACCCTGCAGGGGCTTTACCTGATCTGGGCGCTGATCGGTTTTTTTGCATCAACCATGACCTGTCTGGGCATGCGGATCCTTGCCGATTTACCCAATAAAGTTCGAGCCTTTGGCGTACGTCAGGGCGTAGAACTATCTGTTACTGCGGCAGTCCTTTTTGCGCTTCCACCGTTAATCATTACCCAATGGCAATATCCCGGTGCCGCGCTGGCTCTCGCTTTCGTTGTCGGCCTGCTGGGATTATCTGCATTCTGGGTTCCCCAAGGGCCATTATCAGCCGTAGCAGAAAATGAAGTAACGCCAGACTCATCTCGACCCCCTCTACCCTTGAGCTCCTGGGTCTGTATGAGTGTCTTCTTCATGTTCCTGGTCGGTAACATTGCTCTATGGGCATTTTTGGAACGCATTGGTGCGAACCTTGAATTGACAGGTGGCGAGGTCGGCATTGTCTTCGCGGTACTCAAACTGCTCGGTGGTGCGGCGGCCTTCTTCGTTGCCTGGATAGGGGACCGGGCAGGCGTTCGCTGGCCTTACTGGATGGTTCTCGCCGGTGTTGTGCTCGGATTAGTCTTTCTTTTCACTGCTACCCGCTTCGTACCATTTGCGTTAGGGGCCTGGATATGGGAATTTGCCTTCACTTGTGGATGTGTATTCCAGGCAGCGGCCATCGCCCGCAGTGACGCTTCAGGACGGGCGGTGGTTCTGATCCCGGCTGTATTTGCGCTTAGTTCAATGGTGGGACCGGGTCTTGCTGGTCAGTTGGCCGCCGGCGGTAGCTTTGATGGCGTACTGTTATTTGCCGGTATCTGTTCCGTCATCCCAGCCCTGGTATACCACTTCTGGCAACCCGCAGAGAACTAATCCAACTATGGGCTGTCTCGAGTTCTTCCACTCGATTAACCCGGCAATATAACGGTGCCTAGGAGACGACCACCACAGTTTAATACCTGATCCATAACCTAATTCAAGGCACCCAAAGAGCCTAATTCTGATTCAAACGCCCGGTTCACACGATGGCGAGCCTACTCTGCAAAAAAAGCCTAAAGTCAGTACTTACCAACCCGTCCAGTCCCACCCAGCCCTCCAGGCCAATACCTGATCCGGCCTCTCTTCGTATCGGCCTTGTAAAGATCACCACTACCTGAGCTACGCAACCTCTACTGCAGGTGAATCAGAAAGACATCTTGGATACACTCCCATTATGACCCGAATTCAGGCTACCCATTGACAAGCCGTCATGATTGCCCGAACCACTTTAAACAAGGCATCAGACATGGCTTCACAGATCAGAGAACTCGGTATCAACCTTCCTGGCAGGCCAGGTCAAAACAATGCTATTACCGATGTCAATGGCGTTACCGTAGGTCACCACACGATTATCGAGGGTCAGGGC
Organism: uncultured Pseudomonadales bacterium; assembly: GCA_964524295.1. GTDB lineage: Bacteria > Pseudomonadota > Gammaproteobacteria > Pseudomonadales > Azotimanducaceae > UBA9926. The sequence goes on along the minus strand of CAZGCW010000084.1, from coordinate 4,212 downwards.
CCTCTCACCAAAGGTAAGGGTCCTATCCGAACGGGTATAACGGCAATCCTGCCAAGGGGCATGGATTTAGAGCCTGTATTCGCAGCTGGTTACTCGCTGAACGGGGCAGGAGAATTAACTGGCATGCACTGGGTTGAAGAATCCGGGATGCTATATGGGCCGGTCTGTACAACCAATACCCACAGTATTGGTGCTGTGCATGAAGCGGTCATCGAATGGATGAACCAGCATGATGCAGGCAATAATATGCCTTTCTGTCTTCCTGTCGTGGCCGAAACCTTTGATGGCTTTCTTAACGACATTAATGGCTTTCATATCACCCGCCAGCACGTCATCAATGCTTTGGAAAGTGCCAGTAGCGGTGAAATCCTGCAGGGTAATGTCGGGGGTGGTACCGGCATGATCTGTCATCAATTCAAAGGGGGTATTGGCTCCGCCTCCCGACAGGTAACGATTCATAATAAAAACTACACATTAGGTGCCCTGGTCCAGGCGAACTATGGCGAGCGCGATGCCCTGGTCATCAACGGGGTTCCCGTGGGAAAGGAAATAACCAATCAAATGCCCACCCTAAAATCAGTGGAGAAAGGTTCAATCATCGTCATCATTGCCTGCGATGCGCCTTTACTACCACATCAGCTAAAACGCCTGGCCAGACGCGTCCCCATGGGCTTGGCAAAGGTAGGATCCTACGCTGGCAATCTCTCGGGTGACATTTTTATCGCCTTCTCCACAGCGAACACCATCACCCAGGAAAAACTCGTCGATCTCAAAATGCTAGCCAATGACCACATGGACCCTTTATTCAGGGCAACCCTCGAAGCAACGGAAGAGGCTATATTAAATGCCCTGACTGCAGCAGAAACCATGACGGGTATTGACGATACAACCGTGTATCGTCTACCTCACGATCAGCTGCAAGCCCTCATGACTAAATATGGTCGATAAAACCTAATCCACACGGTGAAACCATGACAATACTTATTCATAGACTGAACCGGGACCAACCCGCCCAGATTTCATAAAGGACATAACCGATATCGCGCCCCAAAGGACCCTACTATGGAACATTTTCACAAATCTTTAGTGATACAAAGCCTGATCCTGGCAATGCTGATAGTGCCGAGCCTGGCGTTCACCAATAACCTGAACCCAAACCACACGTTCTCTGAATCCCGCCATCAATCCAAACAAGATGATCCATCAGCCAGTCAAGGTGAAAAAAGGCGCGTGCTTCCGATCGAAAATACTCGAAACACCCGAGATCTAGGTGGATATAGCACTGCTGATGGCCGTCACGTCAAATGGAACCTCTTGTTTCGCTCAGACAACCTGGCCACGCTCAATGAAACAGACCTTAGTTATCTAGGGCAACTGCAATTAGCTACTGTAACCGATCTGCGCAGTGAATCAGAAAGGAGACAGGCTCCAACCCGGTTACCCAGGCAATCACCCCCTATTCACTATCAAACTCTCGATATCAATAACCCGGAAGTCGATGTAGCTGCCCTGGGGCGAAAATTTTATTCCGGACAACTATCCGAAACCGAATTGCTGGCACTCACCGATCGCACTGAGTACATCAACAATACCGCGCTCAGTGGAATATGGGGACAGTGGGTGGCGGATCTGGTTAAACCGGGCGCACTACCTCATCTATTTCACTGTACAGCCGGTAAAGATCGAACCGGTTTCGCAGCCGCCCTTATTTTGTTAACGCTCGGGGTAAGCAAAGACGAAGTCATGGAAGACTTCCTACTGACCAACCAGGTTCTGGCGTCTCATATAGAGGCAACGGTCAATAAAATACAATCCCATTCAGCTGAACCAGTGGATCCCGATGTGCTTCGGCAAGTCATTGGCGTGACTCCAATCAGTCTTGAAAGTGCTTTTGAAGCCATGGAAGCGCAATACGGCTCTATTCAGCTGTATATCGAACGGGGCCTGGGTATCGATAAGCAAACTCAATCCAAGCTCCGCGAGTTACTGCTTGAATAAAAAGCCGGGCTGATGGTCACTTCCTAGCCCTGCATTGGTGCCCACCTAGGTTTTAAGTTTTTCACCTTTCGGGTCATAAAACGGTCTGAACTGAACCTTTGCCGGGTAGCGTTGACCCGCCACTTCAACCTCAAACTCACCGTCCTTTAGCCATTGGGCATCAATGCCAGCGTCATCATAAACATCCGCAACCGCCAGGCTCTTGCCGACCCGATGTCCCCACGCCGCTGATGTGGTCAAGCCAGCAAAGTCACCATTGCGATAGACAGGTTCGTCATGAATCATAAAAGGCGCATTGATGGCTTCGATAGCAAGGTTAACTAACCGCCGGGTCTGCCTGCCTTTGGCCACCACTAACGCTTGCTTACCGATAAAATCCGTCTTTTCAAGATTAACACTGAACCCGAGGCCGGCCTGATAAGGGTTAATGTGATCATGAATGTCATGCCCCCAGTGCCGATAGCCTTTTTCGACACGACAGGAATTCATGGCATGGAATCCCGCATGGACCAGACCAAAACCCTTGCCCGCGGCCAATAGTTGCTCATACAAGGCAACGACATCTACTTTACTCACGCAAAGCTCGTAGCCTAACTCCCCCACATAACTCAACCGGTTGGAACGAACCGGTATACCGGAAAGCGCATAGGTCTCTGAGCAATAGTAGGCCTGCTGAGCGAGCTTTCCCGGCGCATCACAAAGGCCAACCAACAGCTGCCGGGATCGTGGGCCCATCACCCCGATGATGGTCGAATCAGTATCATGGGAAATAAGGCAATCAAAACTGCCCTGGTGCTGCTGCAGCCAGAACCAATCCCGTCTTTCTGAAGCGGCTGCAGAAACAACCATAAACTGATCTTCATCCAGACGGGTAATCGTGACATCTGACTCAATTCCACCATCCGTATTTAACCACTGGCTATAGACCACCTGGTTAACATCAACAGCCAAATTATTGCCCGACAGGTACTGCAGGAAGGCCAGCGCTTCCGGCCCTTCGATTCTAAATATGGGATAACTGACCTGATCAAAGACAGCGACATTGCTGGCAATACCGTCACACTCTGCCTGGCATGCATCAAACCAATTCGGTTTCCCATAGGTATATTCATAGGCCTTGGCATCACCTCTTGCATACCAATTTGGCCGCTCCCAGCCGGCTGTCTCACCCATCACAGCGCCTTGATCCAATAACTGCTGGTGCAATGGTCCCAACCTGATATCACGAGCCGTCTCATACTGCCGGTTCGGCCAGTGCATATCATAGAGCAGTCCCAGCGTTTCTTTAGTCCGCTCAAACAGGAAGTCTTTTTCGGCCTGGTAGGGGAAGGTGCGGCGAACATCTACATCCCAGAGATCCATACTCGGTTTGCCCTGCTTTATCCACTCAGCAAGCACCTTGCCAGCGCCCCCAGAGGACTGAATCCCAATCGAGTTAAAACCACAGGCAACAAACAAGTTTTTGATTTCCGGTGTTTCACCTAATAAATAACGATCATCCGGAGTAAAACTCTCAGGCCCATTGAAGAACAGGCTCACGCCGGCATCACGCAGTTCGGGGAATCGTTCCAGCGCCAATTCAAATAGTGGCTCAAAATGAGGGAAATCCTCAGGCAGGGTACCAAAAGCGAAGTCTTCCGGGATGCCCTCCATGCCCCAGGGTTTGGCATGAAGCTCAAAACAACCAAGCAATAACTTACCCGCATCGAATTTGTAATAAACCTGCTCATCGGGTAATCGAAGGGTGGGTCGCATTTCAGTAAAATTCGGCAACGGCTCTGTCACCAGATAAAAATGTTCAGCCGCATGCAGCGGTACACAGACATTATGCTGCCCTGCAAATTCTCTGGACCACATCCCTCCAGCCAATACCACCGTTTTTGCCTTGATGAGGCGACCATCGTCAAGGTAAACACCGCTTAATGTCTCGCTATTTAAAGCCAATCGAGACATTAA
>CAZGCW010000084.1:0-248 GCA_964524295.1 uncultured Pseudomonadales bacterium | reverse complement strand
GGGCATTGCTCTTGAATAATCGCCCCACCTGATCGTGCGCCCTTAGCCAGGGCCAGGGTGGTATCAACCGGGTTAGTCTGGCCATCACCCGGGAGATAAACACCACCTAAGACATCTGATGTTGTCAGGCCAGGCCATTGCTCATGGATAAAACCAGGATCAATCAAGTCGCACTCAACCCCAAAGGCCTTTGCCATGGTCGCTTGTCGAGACAGCTCCTCCAGGCGCACCGAATTCATTCCCAGGGT
>CAZGCW010000083.1:0-15672 GCA_964524295.1 uncultured Pseudomonadales bacterium | reverse complement strand
GTTGCCGACCAGCTCAATTTCGATTTATTCAAGTGCCAGCGACCAAAACTTGCCCTTTATAGTGGGATTTCTCTATCACTGATGGAGTTCGATCATCCAATGATGTTAGCAAATTATGAGTCGGCTCGCGGGGACTTTACCACTGCCCCTCGGCATTGACCTTAATGCGACACACCCCGGTCTCTTCCGGCACAGTCTAAAAACGGACGCGGCACCTGCAGAATGCGTCAAACCTCGGCACGATCGGTTACTTAAGACTTATGGGAAGCACCTAAGACCGGTCGCGAAATGAGTATTCAAGCCGACCGACTCTGCCCGGATTCTCACGCGCAGAGAATTTCCCTACCTTTTTTAGGCACAGAAATTCCAGTAAACTAAGGGTTGCCCCAGATTAAGAAACATCTCGCTATGAGCGACAAAATCTACATTACGCCGGCAGGCGCAGCCGCGCTTCGTTCCGAACTCAAGTATTTGTGGAAAGTAAAGCGACCCGAAGTAACTCGAAAAGTTTCTGCCGCGGCAGCTCTCGGTGACCGATCTGAAAATGCCGATTATATCTATGGGAAAAAGCAGTTACGCGAAATCGATAGCCCGATTCGCTATCTCCAGAAAAGACTGGATAATCTCGCCATCGTAGATCGCATACCAAGCAACCAAAACAAGGTTTTCTTCGGTGCCTGGGTACAATTAGAATCAGAAACCGGAGAATCACAACGCCTGAGGATTGTCGGCAGCGACGAATTTGATCTGAAAAAAGGCTGGATCAGCCTGCATTCACCCATAGCAAAAAGCCTTCTAGGCAAAGGGATCGGCGATATCGTGACCGTTGAGGTCCCGGCCGGCAAGCTCGAATTAGAAATACAGGAAATCAGTTACCAGGAAGCAACTGCCGATGCCTGATTCAAAATCATTCCAGAGGCAAAACATTCTCAACATGAACGGCTATGTGTCCGGAGAACAACCTGACCAAAAGGGCGTCATCAAACTCAACACCAATGAAAACCCCTATCCCCCATCACCGGCGGTAACGGAAGTGCTGAAAAATTTTGATACCCGCAGATTACGCCGGTATCCCTCGCCCAGGGCTGATCATTTTAGGGACCGTGCCGCTCAATTGCATCATATTGATCGTAACCATATAGTGGCAACCCGCGGCGGTGATGAATTGCTAAGGCTACTGTTGACGACTTACGTCAATCCTGGCGATGTCATTGGCATGACCGATCCGACCTATTCGCTATACCCCGTATTAGCAGCCATTCAGGATGGACAATGCAAGGCGGTGCCGCTCATGGATAACTGGTCCCTTCCGGAATCCTTCGTAGACGAGTTGAACCAGTCGAATTGCAAACTAACTTTCCTGGTCAATCCCCATGCACCCAGTGGCGCTTTACTGACCCCTGAAGAGATCAGCCACATTGCCGCGTCATTGAATGGCATGTTGGTGGTCGATGAAGCCTATATTGATTTTATCAATTCACCGACTCATGATCTCACTCAGCTAGCCGTTCATTCTGACAACATTGTATTGCTCCGTACACTCAGTAAAGGCTATGGCTTAGCAGGATTACGCTTTGGCTATGGTATCGGCCCGAAGCACCTGATTGAACCGATTGTATACAAGACCAAGGATAGCTTTAATCTGGATGCGATCAGCCAGGACATGGCCGCCGCGGCGATATCCGACCAGGCCTATGCTCGCGAAACCTGGGCCAAAGTAGGTCAGCAACGCCAATTTCTACAGGAAGAACTATTCAAGCTCGGCTTAACCAGTCCGGTGTCACACACTAACTTCCTGCTAGCCACCATTCCGGAACAGGGTAGCAGCAATGCCGAGGCACTCTATGAGGCGCTGAAATCCGAGAATATACTGGTTCGCTACTTCCCGGATCAACGTCTGAGCAATAAGCTCCGCATTACGATCGGCACCGCCGAAGAGAACAGGCGACTGCTATCGACCCTTAAAACCCTGCTAAAAGCACATTAAATCCCTATAGACACTGACAATAACGACATCCGAACTATGGCCAGCGTTGGTATTGCCAGAATCTTTGTTGCAAAGGCAGCGCCTTTGCCACCAAAACAACGCCCTTTTCGGAAGCGCTAAAGGACACTGCGCCACTTGTGGCGGTATTCGATACAACAATAGCCCTGGCCCTATAACGCTCAATCACCGGTGCAGCGGGGTGACCAAAAGGGTTCTGATAGCCGCTGGCAATGATCGCCTGCTCAGGCATAAAATGGTTCAGCAACGCCGGACTCGATGAGGTGCCGCTGCCGTGGTGAGGCACGGTCATCAGATCAATCGAGTCATGCAACTGGCTAACCAGTTCAAGCTCTGCCGGCGCTTCAATATCACCGGTAATTAATACCCTAAAATGCGCCGTCCTGATCAATAACAAACAGGAATTATTATTGTCATTGTGGGCATTCATGACCTGGAAGACCCGGAATTCGACGCCATCTGCTTCAAACTCCTTGGCGGGATTACACCCCTCGAAACCAGCGCCAAGCACAGCCCCGACGCTCATTCCCTGAAGAATTGACCGGGCACCACCGACATGATCGGTATCCGCATGGGAAAGGATCATCTTGTCCAATTTGTTAACCCCTAACAAACGTAGCGACGGCAGGACCACCGACTGCCCCCGATCTGAACCAGACAGGCTCTTACTGCCCGTGTCATAGAGATAATCCTTGTTTCGAGTCTGCAGGTAGACACTCAAACCTTGCCCGACGTCAAACACAGTGAGAAAGAGCTCTCCCGGCTGAGGGCGAATTGGGCTGAGGTTGGCAAGCGGAAGCACACTCAACACCAGTAGCCAGTTAGCCGAGAGCCTAAATGGCACTATAAACATCACAATAGCCAATCCTGCCAGACCGAAGCCTGCCAGGTCTGCACTACCCAAGGCATGGACGGGGCTTATCTCCGCTGCAAACTCAAGCAACCACCACAGTATGCCAATCAGCCACTCGGACAACTGCAAAAGATGGCCCAGCCCACTCGTAATCAATGGATGCTCGAGGTTTCCGGTGGCCAGCCTGGCTGAAACTAGCGCCAGGAGCAGTGGCACCACCAGTAGACTCAACCAGGGAATCGCGACCAGATTGACCATGACGGATAATGCCGGCAGTTCACCTGACAGACTCAATACCAGCGGCGCCAGACCCATAAATAGGCATGCCTGCACCCTGAAAGTAACCAGCAGCCCGAACCATTTCTGCTTATTGGCCCAATGCACATCGCCATATTGGGACAACACTAGAACAGCCACCGCGGCAAAAGAAAACCAAAAGCCTTGATCGCCACCCGCTAACGGATTGATAACCAGAACCAGCGCAAGGGCAACGCTGAATCCGCTATAGCTGGCCGCACTCCTTCTACACAGCGCAAGCAGAATGTAGCAACCGATCATTAACAAGGCCCGCTGCACAGACAAACTAAAACCAGCTAATGCCGCAAACATAAAACTACAACCGAAGGCGGCAACTAATCGAGGCTGATAACTTAAACCGATGTAATGAAATAGCCGGGCACACAACCAGGCAACCAGGCCAATGTGTAATCCTGAAATCACAAACAAGTGCTGGGTACCCGTCTGCGCCAGGATGCGACGGTGCTTATAAACCCACTGACTGCTATCACCGATGGTCAACGCTAACAGCATTGGTAGGAGTTCAGTATCCGTAATCGCCCTGCTCAGCCAACGTCTGATATCACTTCGATAGCAATCGGTCAGATGCCAGGAACAGCGGTTTTCAATAGATTGAACCCTGCTCACCACCGCGGTGGCTTGAATGCCCCTAAAAAACAACCGGTTTTCATAGTTACCAAGCCCTGTGTTAACACTGGCTTTAGGCGGTTTAAAGACAACATCCAACTGAAGGTAATCACCCGCGGATAGGTTCGCTGTCGGACGGTACCAATGGACCCTGAGCAACCGAGTTTTCGAGGCAGTGACCATCGGTGTATCTATTTTGAAAACGAAACCAGCATAGCTTGGCGTATTCACAGGTAAGTCGACCACGCTACCTGATAGAGAAACAGTTGATCCAAACAGGGCTGCAGGCAGGAGTGCTTGAGCCGCCCGGTCGGCATAAGCCACGAAGTAAACAACTGAAATAAACCCGGCTCCAAGTAACCATCGCTTTTTCGAGGACAGAAGAAACAATCCCATCGGAAGCCCCGCCACCAACCACGGCCACTGTGGCAACACAGGCAGGGATAGGACGCTGAGGTCAATGAATAATGCGACCATAGCAAATCTGAGCATGGTTCATTGTTGCAATGCGCCCTCTTCCCCGCTATAAGCCATAATCCCAAGTCAAGGTCAGTTGAAACCTATTTGGTTATTGTCTGTTTGATTCCAGTACAAAGATATAGATAATATGCATCCCAATGAGGGTCTGACATGTGGTTGCAAAAGTATTTACCCGATAAATCAAAACTGAAACAGTCTCGAATACTCCGTATCCTGGGTAAAATCGTATTTGAACCCAATCTTTGGCACATGAACCGCTATTCGGTTTCTCACGGTGTTTTAATCGGGTCTATCTGTTGCTTCCTACCCATGCCTTTTCAGATGATTCCCTGCGCAATTTTGTGCGCCCATCGGAAATGCAATATTCCGGTTGCGATCGCTATCGTATGGATCAGTAATCCAATCACCATGGCCCCGATGATGTATTTCGCCTATCAACTCGGTGCCTGGCTTACCGGGTCGGGCATTAATCTGGGGACAATTGAACTGAGCTTTCACTGGCTTGGACTACGCTTGGCCGAAATTTGGCAACCTTTGATACTGGGCTGTTTAATCTGCGGTTTAACCATGGGCTTAACTGGTTTCATGTTAGTCAGGATATACTGGCGAGTGAAAATCAATCGCTATAAGCGAACCCGGCAACTAAGGCGAACAAAACCTAACTGAGGCAGGCAAATGATGTTTTGCTTGCCTACGGAGTTACCGCAGTCTAATGCTGATACGTCCTCCAGCTAACTGAGAACACGTGCAGAAGCGCTTTTACCTGCCTGTATGGCTTGAGGCAATATCGCACTCGCACTGACAACCACAGCGCCAATAGAAATCACGACTAGATCAAAGAGCCGAAGCTCGGTTGGCACTACGGTGAAATAACTACCTGCCAGAAAATTAAACCCGAATACCGATTCGATAAAACCCATCACCTCTGGCAAATATAATGTCAGCGGGATTCCCAGCATCACGCCTAGCAAAATACCTGAAAGACTCAATACAAGCCCCTGAAACAGGAAAATAATCGTCACCTGATGACGTGCCATACCAACCGCCAAAAGTAATGCTAGGGCAGTCTTCTTTTCTCGAATCATGATCCCCATGCTCGCCACTAGACTCAATGAAGCAATCACCACGATCATGGATAACAACAGAAACATCAGCACTTTTTCCATTTGCACTGCTGTGAAGAAATCCCCATGGGTATCCGTCCAACTATCAATCGTGATCCCCAGTTTATTTTCCAGCATGATCTGCACGTTTTTTGCGATTAACGGCTTCCTCAAAATCAACCGCGTGAACACGTGTGGCAGGTCCAGCCTCTTTTTAAGAGCGCTGACGTCAGTAAAAGCCATAAGGTAATCAGGTTCAGCACCTAGTTCAAAGGTGCCGGTAAGCGTAAACCATAATGCACTCGGAAGTAGCTGCCCTGTGCCCGCTTGGATTTCAGGAATAACCAGGAGAAGCGGGTCGCCAAGGCGCAACCCCTTTGCGTCAGCCAGTCGCTGCCCAACAATGATTCCGGTTTCGTTTAAAGCCAATTGCTGCCAGGTTCCAGATACCAGGCTCTCGAACAAAAACGGATTGTCACTATGCTTAGGCGCCTGAATGCCCTGAAGACTGAGCAGTTGACTACCCTGACCCACCACCAGCAGGCCTGTTTTTTCAACAAATGCCTCGGCCGCAACGACCGCCTCTGGACCTAGAACGCTACGGACATCGCTAAGCTCGCTAATCTCCTCCAGGTTTGTTTCGATAGGCAGGACTAAATGTGGAATCACACTTAATAGGCGAGACTGTAGTTCCCGGTCAAATCCATTCATCACGGATACCACTACGGTCAGTGCTGTAATACCCAGCGCCATACCTAATACCGAGGAAACCGCGATAAATCTGAGGTATCGGTTATGCCCCTTCCTGAAAATACCAGCCGCTAGAAAACGCAAACCAATCATCGTCGCCAGGGAATTCGTCCCAGTCATGATAATAAACCATTGCTAAGGGTTAATTGGCGACTGGCTCGTTTAGCCAGATCGCGATTATGCGTCACTAAAACCAGTGCAATACCATGTCTTTCACTTAGCTCAAATAATAGTTCACTGATCTCCTCCGCGGTCGCTTCATCAAGATTGCCCGTGGGTTCATCCGCCAGCACGTACCGCGGCAAATGAACCAGGGCCCTGGCTATGGCCACTCTCTGTCGCTCGCCGCCAGAAAGTTGGCTGGGATAGTGCCTGGCTCTGTCAGCCAGACCCACCGATGCCAGCATCTTATCCGCTGCCTCTTGGGCTTGCGACGCATTCAATCCGGCAACCCTTAGCGGCAAAGCGACATTTTCCACTGCATTGAACTCTTTTAAGAGATGATGAAACTGGTAAATAAACCCAAGTTTCTGATTACGTATCCTACAGCGTTGCGTTTCATCAAGATCAAACATTGAAAAACCATCAACCATGACGCTGCCGGCATCTGCGCCATCGAGTCCGGCCAACAGATGCAGCAATGTACTCTTTCCACTGCCGGATGCCCCGGTTATAGCCACGGTTTCCCCTGAATCGATCCGAATGCTGACATCCGTTAAGACTCTGACCGGATGCTGCCCCTTAGCTTCGGCACCATACTGCTTGTGCAAATTCGATGCACGGAGAAACAAATTGTCAGTCGACATCTAAAGCCTCCACTGGATGAATGAGACTGGCCCTTCTAGCTGGATAAATCCCAGTGAGGAGACAAATCAGGAAGGAACTGAGCCCAACAGAAGCTATATCTGCTGGCAGTATCTGGACAGGCAGATACTGAACAAAATATTCCTGTAACAGGTTGAGTTCAAATTGACGATCTAAGGTCTCATACAAGGGTTGAATAAGGTAAGCAAACAGCATTCCCAGAATGAGCCCCAAAACGACACCAATACTACCCATCAAGCCACCGCAGAAAACAAAAATAACATGGATATGTCCAGGTGTGCAGCCGAGCGTCCTCAATATGGCGATATCAGCTCGTTTTTCCTCAACAGAAATGACCAGACCCGACATGACATTAAATGCAGCGACCGCTATTAACATAGAAAGTAACAGGAACATGGTTTTTTTCTGTAAAGCGATAGCATCATATAAATTGCCCTGGCGATAAGTCCAACTGTAGCCCATCAGGCCGGCGTCCGGTTGCATGTAATAGAGTTCCTGGAGAACTTCAGGCGCCCGAAACAGATCATTCAATCGCAGCCTAAGGCCAATCGGGTGGCCGGCTCCAAACAGGCGGCGGGCGTCTTCAAGATGCAGGTAAACCATGGACTGATCAATATCGGCATGCGTTTCAAACACCACAGCTACGGTAAAACGCTTTAATCTAGGACTGGCTCCAGCCAGCGTCATTCGCATCTGCGGTAATACCAGGGTGACAGAATCGCCAACGCCAACTGCCAATGAATCTGCGAGGCCCGTGCCGAGCGCAATCCGAAATGACCCTGCTCGTAACGCGCTGAAATCACCACTCACTAAGTAGGAACCTATTGCACTAACCTCCTGCTCTGCGACGGGATCTATTGCGGATATCTGTACACCTTCAATTGCGTTCCCTGACTGCAACAACCCATTCCCTTCCAATAGTGGGGCCACCCCTAAAACAGAGGAATGACGACGAATCAAGTTAACCAAGTCATTGTCAATTGACTGCTGATTCTGGAAAACAACGGCATGGGGGACCAGAGACAGGACTCTTTCACGCATGGCTTGGTCAAACCCGTTAATAACTGATAACACCAAGACCAGCACTGCCACCCCAAGAGACAGCCCGAGTAAAGATAACAGTGCGTTAAAAGGCGGTAGACGCCTGGAACCGTTCTGGAAACTATAGCGGAGCGCAACCGAAAACCGCCAATCTAATAACATCGCCAAGCTCCACCTGGTTTATACCTTGATCCACATCCTTGTTAAACAAACCCAGACTGCTTATATAATTGAGCCTAATTCAAATACCCAACGGATCCAACAAGGTTCTGCGCTGAGGCAATGGTTGAGTTACAATGGGCCGACATAGGAAAACTATAATGAATAATATCGACAATCGAGACTATTTTCGCCTATCTGACAAGATTGATGCTCAGTATAAGCTGATATCGCCAGACCAGGTTAGCTCTAAGAAGGCCGATGCGCACTTTGCAGATGCGGCCGAACTGAGCGTCTTTAAGGAATTATATGCTCTGGACATGGAAAACCAGGAAATTCTTCGGGAACTGGACAGCCAGAATCACTTATTAGGAAAATTCCTGGCAAACATCAGCCAGCGCGTCGACCTAATCAGCCAGAAAGTAATACTCAATGATTATTGGGATGCAAATGCCTTATCACCTAATATAATTGATATCAGTGAAGGCGGCGCGTCATTTAAAGACCACCAATACCTTGCAGATGGGACACAGCTTGCGCTAAGGCTGATTTTCACTGATGCCATGCTGGGTATTTTTTGTTATGCCGAGGTCAGAAACTGCCAGAAAGAAGAAGATAGCGACACCTATCGAACGGGAGTTGAATTTATCGATCTACCTCCCATTGATAGAAAGATTGTCGCCCGCCATATCCTGCGTCAGCAATCCGAAGCACGGCGTCATCAACTACACAACAATGCGGATAGTTCACCCAGAAAAGCGAGTAAAGAATCATGATCATCGTGTTAAAGCCTAATATAGAATCAAGTTCAACCGGCTATCAGCAAATCACTGCTTACCTGGACCGTTTCGCGGAAGTTCAAATTCAAACCCATCAAGTCCAAGGCCACCAACAAAAATTGACTGAACTGTACCTGCTTGGCAATACCAAACAACTGGACCAGGAGGAAATATCCGGCCTGGAAGGGGTTGACCGTGTGATACGCATATCGGAAGAATATCGTATTCTCGGTCGTCATCAAGACAAGCAAAGACTCGCTGGCTTTTCATATAACGGCATCAACTTTTCCCAGGATAATTGCCATGTGTTTGCTGGCCTGTGCGCGGTGGACAACCGAAAAAATGTAGAAACCACCCTGCGAGCCCTACAGTCACACGGCCAGACCTGCACTCGGATGGGCGCATACAAACCAAGGACAAATCCTTATTCTTTTCAAGGACATGGTAAAGAATGCTTACCTTGGGTGTTCGAATTAGCTGGCCAATATGGTATTAAAGTGATTGCCATGGAAATCACCCATGAAGAGCAGATTAATGAGATCCAGACGGCCCTTGAAGAAACCGGTCATCCCACCGGGGTTATGCTTCAGATCGGCACCCGTAACACCCAGAATTTCGAACTGCTTAAAGCCGTGGGCAGGCAGACTGAATTACCCGTGCTGTTTAAACGCGGCTTCGGTGTTAGCTTAAATGAATCGCTTAATGCCGCCGAATACCTGGCCAGTGAAGGTAACTCCAGTGTCGTTTTCTGTTTGCGAGGGATGAAGGGAGAAGGCGGTGCGCCGCACCGGAATCTAGTTGATTTCGCCCAGGTGCCGCTCATCAAAAGACTGACCCGAATGCCCGTGTGCGTAGATCCTTCTCATTCCGTCGGCGGTCGCGGACGGGCGCCGGATGGTATTCTCGAATGTGTGCACGCAGCCGCCCAAGGTATTGTTGCCGGCGCTAATATGGTTTTAGTCGATTTCCACCCAGAGCCGAGCGCGGCGCTGGTTGACGGTCCTCAAGCCATGCTGATGGACGAATTACCTCGGTTTCTCGATGATATGGCTGCATGCCATGAGTTTTACAAAAGTAGAATTACCACCTGGTCACCCTAAGCGGTTTTCATCTGCGCAGGTATTTATCCAGGCTTTCTGACCTAACTGTCTGAAATCCTGAGTCTGTCTCGATAATCGCGAGCAAAGCCAGTTGATGGGTATTTGCGAGTTGCATGCCTTTGCTCAGCCCCAGGACTGAAATGGCGGTAGCCCAACCATCAGCATACATGGCTGAACCAGCGATAACGGTTACAGAAACCAGTTTATGGTCGACCGGATAGCCGGTCCTCGGATCTAGGGTATGTGAGTACCGTTTGCCATTCCGCTCAAAAAAGTTTCGATAGTCGCCTGACGTCGCCATTCCCCTATCCTGCAAGGGTAAGGTGGCATGAATTGATCGCTTAGCCGCCTCCGGCGTCTCAATGGCGATCTGCCATGGCCGCTCGGCTGTGATTCGGCCTGAAGCAAACAGCTCACCGCCAATTTCCACCAGAAAATCCCGATAACCCCGTTGGCGCAACAATTGACTTATCTGGTCTACGGCAAAACCCTTGGCGATGGACGAGAGATCGACATGAAATGGCATTTTCCTTCGAACCCGATAAGCGTCAGTATCAACATCAAGGAACTGATAACCTACATTTATCCTGGCCAGCCTGATTTCTGACTCGGAAGGTAGCGTGCTAGCTGGATAAACGGGACCAAAGCCCCACAGATTGACCAGACTGCCCACGGTCACATCCAACGCGCCCTCACTGAGTCGCGAAAGCTCCTGGCTGGTCTGGAGCACATGGTAAAGATCGGGATGAACCCGCAAATACTCCCCCACAGGATGCGTATTCAATTCAGAAAGCTGTGACGATGCGTCATAGGTGGACATTAGCTTGTTGATCCGCGCCAATTCGCTATCCACCTCAGCCTGCAATCCTTCTCGATTAATCTTTTGGCCGGACAAGGATGGTCTTAGCACAACCGAATAAGTTGTACCCATGGTCGTTCCTGCAAATCGGACCTGCGACGGCGGGTACTCACAGCCTGTCAGCGCCAATACAAGCATCAAACTAAGCAAGGGCATAAAAAGCGTCTCATCCATCGTATGAACTAGTTCCTCAACGTAACGCACTCGCATAAATGCTCACCCTAAGCCTGATGGCGCTATGAATATCCTGCCCAAATCATGCCGAAGCCAGCAAGCGTTCTCCTCTTTGTGCCTTCATCAAGATATCAGTGTCCAGAGGCATTAACTCGACTCAAGGTTCTCGTTCTCATCAGCCGGCCACAAGATAATGAGTCATTAGAAAGAAGATGACAATTCAGCGATAATAATCAACCAAACTGATTCAATGGAAGCAATAACCAATGGAAACCCCTGACAGGTTAAACCTGGCTAGACTACCCACCCCATTAGAACCTCTGGATCGATTATCGGAAAATCTGAGCGGCCCTCGAATCTGGGTTAAAAGGGATGATCTGACAGGATCAATCGGTTCAGGAAACAAAATCCGAAAGCTCGAATTCGTCATGGCCGAAGCCATGCGAAGTGGCGCATCTGTCGTCATTACCAGCGGTGGAATTCAGTCGAATCATTGTCGTGCAACCGCCTTAGCAGCCGCGAAATTAGGCATTTCATGCCATCTGATCCTTCGTGGCCAACCACCCTCGGCCCTCGATGGAAATTTGCTTCTCGATCACCTGCTGGGTGCAACCATTTCTTATGCTACGGCAGCCGAATTCGCAGACCTTGATAAACTTTACAACCGAATTGAACGTTTTTACCTGAACAAAGGTTTAAGCACTTACAGTATCCCGATCGGTGCGAGCAATGCCCTTGGCATGTGGGGTTATATTAATGCGGCCAAAGAACTCAAAGCCGATTTCCTCGACCGGCAGATTGAACCAGACTATCTATTTTCAGCGACAGGCTCAGGAGGAACCCTGGCCGGGCTGATCGTCGGTCAGCAACTGACCCAGCTGCCTGGAAAGATTGCCGGATTCAATGTAGCTGATGATGGAGATTTCTTTCGCACAAAGATATCATCCGATATTGAGGACTGGAGTCGCCGGTTTGAGCTTGAACTACCCCTCCTTTCCATCGAAATAAGAGAAGGTTATGTTGGACCAGGCTATGGGCGTGCTGGACCCGAAGTGTATGAGTGTATAGACCAGGTAGCAAAGCTGGAAGGTCTCATTCTGGACCCGGTCTACACAGGCAAGGCATTTCATGGCATGCTGGAAGGTATCCGCAGGGGGCAACTAAACAAGAGCAGCGATATCGTGTTCCTGCATACAGGTGGAGTTTATGGTCTATTCCCGCACAGAGCCTCCTTCACCGGACCTGATTCATCCCAGGTCTGATTTATGATTGAATAGACAGCGCTATGAGGTATGTTTTATGAAAAGCTTAAAATATTCTATTTTCATTGTCAGTGTTATGTCCATTTCGGGCTGCAGCTGGTTTGGCGGTGGATCCTGCGATCCTGGCCAAGACCCTGCCTGCAATGCACCGGTCGCAAGCCAAGTCTACTCGCAGCAAGCAAGGTGGTATTGCGCAGGTGATTTTGAATCGCGAGCTTGGTCATGCAGCCATGAGCGCCCCTATGCTGAAATCCTGAAATTACCCACCGCTAAACTACTCACCAAAAATACCTTCCAGCCTTCCACAGCACCACAACCAAAGCAGAAAAAGGAAGCCTGGTCCAGTGTGGTAGCTGCAAGGGCCATGGATGAACCTGCTATGCCAATGCCGGTAAAGACTGACAAAATCATCAGCCCAGACACTGCAACTAACCCAGCCGAGCAAGCTGTAATCAGCTCAACTGGTGCGAAAACTGAGATTGAACTAGCCGTGCAGCAGCCTGCCCCACCCGAACCTGAAACCGAGACCCAGCCCCTATTTGGCTTACCTAACCCTGCAGCCCCGCCTTCAAAACGAGCAGCACTTTCAGTAGGCAACGCGCAAGCAAACACGGGTGAAGTAGTGACCTCTGTCTCAAGTACAGCCAGCAGAGAAACACAAGGAACCTCAACAGGAGACCAAACTTACGATCGTTTCATGGATTTACCTAGTGGAGATTTCGCGATTCAACTGCTGGCCAGCAAAACAATGAACGCGATCAAGGCATTCGCGAAGCGGGTAGATTTATCCGACCCAACCATTCTGCAAATTGAAGTCTACGCCAATTCATTATTTGTACTCATTCTTGATACCTTCAGTTCATATGAAAAGGCTCAGGACATGAAAACAGACTGGACTAGCAAATATGGCGACGAGGTTGAGCCTTGGATAAGAACAGTCGGGTCGCTACAGAATTCAATGCAACCGATAGGACCTGCAGAATAAATTGGCTAAAGCGCATCCTGCCCGGAAACTCCCCGGGGTCGATCAAGTATTACAACAAACCGAAGCGGCTGAACTGATCAACACCTTCGGTCGAACCGCCTCAACCAAGGCCATCCGACATGTGCTGGAACAATGGCGTCGCAATAGTAAAGACCTGGCGCGACAAGCCCCCACTCATACCCTTATTCTTAAACAAGCAGCGGATCACCTTAACCAGCATGATCTAGGTATGAAACGACTGATCAACTTGACCGGCACAGTGATTCATACCAACCTGGGCAGATCAGCATTACCAGAAACCGCAATCCAAGCCATGTTAACGGTCGCTGGCAATCCTACCGACCTCGAATACGACCTTGAAACCGGGCAGCGAGGTGACCGTGATCACCACATCGAATCACTGATCACTGAAATCACCGGAGCGGAGGCCGCAACGGTGGTCAATAATAACGCTGCAGCCGTCATGCTCGTTCTTAACACACTGGCCTATGGCAAACAGGTGCCTGTGTCCAGGGGTGAGCTCGTTGAAATCGGGGGATCCTTCAGAGTGCCAGAAATCATGGCACAATCAGGCTGCAGCCTGGTTGAGGTCGGTTCCACCAATCGAACTCATCGCCGCGACTTTGAAAATGTGATCGGCCCTGAAACAGCCCTGCTCATGAAAGTGCATACCAGCAACTACCAAATTCAGGGTTTCACCAAGAGTGTCCCTGAAAAGGAACTGGCCAAATTGGCTACGACCAATAACATCCCATTAATGAGTGATCTGGGTAGTGGCACACTGGTCGACCTCAGGAAATATAATCTGCCATATGAGCCTACAGTACAGGAAGCCATCTCCAGTGGAGCCGATATCATCACCTTCAGCGGTGATAAATTACTCGGCGGACCCCAGGCAGGCCTCATTATAGGACGTCAGGCGTTTATCAATAAAATCAAGGCCAATCCAATGAAACGTGCCCTGCGGGTTGATAAAATGACCCTTGCGGCCTTGTGTGAAGTGCTCAAGCTGTATCGCAATCCCGACCAATTGAGCCTGACGCTACCCACACTGCACCTACTCGCCAGAAGCGCCGATGACATTGAGTCAATGGCAGACAGGCTACTGCCCGAATTCAGTCAGCATCTCGAGAAAGGTCAATATCAGGTCAGTAAACTAGAACTAAAAAGCCAGATTGGCAGTGGTTCTATGCCGCTGGACCTGCTGGCTAGCTGGGGCCTTAGCATCACCACAGGCACAGACAAAGGCTCAGACCAAAAGCTACGCCGGCTCGCTGATGCTTTTCGCCGCCTACCCATTCCTGTTTTAGGAAGAATCCATCATGGGCGATTACTATTTGACCTTAGGACCCTATTTGACCCCACGGAGCTCTGCCAGCAGCTAGGCTTCCTAGATTTATGATCATCGCCACTGCGGGTCATGTTGACCACGGCAAAACGCTTCTGGTCAAAGCCCTGACCGGCGTTAGCACAGATAAGCTAACGGAAGAAATAAACAGGGGCCTGACGATAGAACTGGGATTCGCCTATACAAATTTTGGTCAGCATCGGCTTGGCTTTGTAGATGTTCCTGGCCATATACGCTTTATCCACAACATGCTTGCGGGTGTTGGAGCCGTCGATTTTGTCCTTCTGGTCATCGCCGCTGACGACGGACCCATGCCACAGACCCTCGAACATCTGGCCATCATAAACGAGTTAGGTATCCGTCATGGTGCCATAGTGCTGACAAAAATTGACCGGGTTTCCCAAGACCGGTTTGCAGAAGTCAAACAGCAGGTGAAGGACCTGACCTCTGGCACATTTCTCTCTCAAGCAGCGATCCTGCCCTGCTCGGGTGTCAATCTCCAAGGGATAGAAGCATTAAAGACGCACCTGACTGAAACGGCTGCCACCCTACAATCAGAACTCGAGCCCGGGCACTTCCGACTGGCCATTGACCGGGTTTTTACCGTCAAGGGAGCAGGCCTGGTCGTAACCGGGGCCATTATCAGTGGCAAGGTAGCCAGCGGTGATGAACTCACATTGTTACCTCAGGGGAAGACCGTCAGGGTCCGCCAAATTCACCGCCAGAACATCAACACCGATCACGCCCAGGCCGGCGATCGATGTGCGCTCAACCTTGCCTCGGTTAATCTGTCGCGGCAGGATATTCACCGCGGAGACTGGCTGACCAGTAATCCATCTCTGATCGGTTCGCATCGCATTGATGTGCGGGTTCAGGTGCTCAAAGGTGAATCCACCCCCTTAAGGCACTGGACACCGGTTCATATTCACAGCGCTGCAAAACACGCCCTGGGCCGAATAGCGACCTTGCAGGGCTCTAAAATCGACCCAGGCGACGCAGGTTTGGTGCAGATGGTCTCTAATGAA
>CAZGCW010000082.1:13111-15733 GCA_964524295.1 uncultured Pseudomonadales bacterium | reverse complement strand
TGATACAGCTCGACTGGGGTCTGCAACCTTAAGATTTGGACTGCTACCGGATGAAGGTGGTCATTATCTGCTCCTGGAACACCTGGGACAGGCTAAAACAATGCAATTTCTAATGCAGAAAACCATCGCTAATGCCACCGAAGCGCTTGAACTAGGACTGGTGAATGAGGTCATCCCGGAGGCTCAGCTTAGGCAAAGAGTCGCTGAACTGGCTACGGAACTAAGCCAAGGCCCGCAAGTGGCCATGCGGATGTTGAAGCGCTCGCTCTATCAGGCCACCTCAATGACCTTTGAACAGGCCTGTGAAGACATCGCTTCCAGAACAGCCATTACAGATCACCATGCCGATGCCAAGGAAGGCGGTAATTCGTTTCGCGAAAAGCGCACGCCCACCTTTAATCGCTGGCTAGACGATACCTAAGTTTGTTAAGGTCCCTTGCAATCAATCGAAGTCAATCTGAACTAAACAAAGAAAATTTGATCCACTATCCATTTCATTACAATGACCATCAGGAAGCTAAAACGATGAAAATCAATATCGAATACTGTGCACAGTGAAACTATTTACCTGAAGCGGTCAGTCTGGCCGAACAAATTGAACACGACCGAGGCATTCCCAGTCACCTTGAAGCCGGCGCGGGTGGGGTTTTTGAAGTATCCTATGGAGATAAGCTGATTTTTTCCAAAAAACAACGACACCGATTCCCCGTCTTAACGGAAATACTCGCCAAAATTGACCAACTCAATCCGGATAAGCGCTAGGGGGTTTGCTGGCAATGGACACTCAGAGGAGAATGCAAATGAATATGGCCATAAAATCCCTACCTTTACTGTTAGCCATCGTGCTATTCCAAGGCCAGGCAGATGAATTATCCGAGCGAGTATCCAACGTACTTAAAGACACCCCGTTGATCGATGGTCACAATGACATTCCCTGGCAATATCGAGTCAGAGTTCAAAACCATTTAGATCGGCTTGATCTGGCTGCAGATTTGACCAAACTGCAAAAACCCACTCATACGGATATCCGCCGGCTAAGACAAGGTCTGGTCGGCGGTTTGTTCTGGTCGGTGTATGTACCGATCGCGGAGTATGGCGGAACTGCTCAGGATGTCCAATTGGTAATCGAGCAGATCGATTTAGTCAAACGACTGGTTGGGAAGTATAGCAACGACTTTGAAATGGCCTACACCGCGACTGACATCCGGGAAATACACAGCCGGGGAAAAATCGCCTCCTTGATCGGAATGGAAGGTGGGCATGCTATCCACAATTCATTGGCTACTCTGCGCATGCTGTATGACCTCGGTGCTCGATACATGACGTTGACCCATTCCAAGGGGCTGCTCTGGGCAGACTCAGCAACAGACCAGACCCGACACAATGGGCTAACGACATTTGGCGAACAAGTCGTCATGGAAATGAACCGATTAGGCATGCTAGTCGACCTGTCCCATGTTTCAGCTGACGCCATGAGAGATGCCCTGAGAATCTCACGCGCCCCGATCATATTTTCCCACTCTTCTGCCTATTCCATCACCCAACATGATCGAAATGTACCCGATGATGTATTAAGAAGCGTCGCCGGAAATCAGGGTATTGTCATGGTGAATTATCTGACCTCCTTTGTATCAGAAGCTCGACGGCTACACCGAATTGAATACGAGCACCACCGTGAAACAAGGTCCGCCGATCTCTCAGCAGATCAATTAGAGGCTGCCATGAATCGTTGGGAAAAGGATAACCCGGCACCTGAAGTCACGCTGTCGGATGTGGCCGACCATATAGACCACATTCACCACATTGCCGGCATAGATCACATTGGTCTGGGTGCAGATTACGATGGCATGCCACCAGGACCGGTTGGACTCGAAGATGTATCTACTTATCCCGCACTATTAAAGGAGCTATTGATTCGAGGTTATAGCGATGAAGACCTGGCTAAGATCGCTGGTGAAAACATCTTACGCGTATTATCTCAAGCCGAGACGATCGCACGACAGATGCAGAAGGAAACCCAAGCTTCTGACATTCTGATTGAGGAAACACTAGACCCGCCATCCTGAAAGGAAATTAACAGGGCGAGGCACCTAAATGCCCGCTATAACCGCGGCCAGGTGCCCATCAATCAATCGATAGAGGCAGAACCCACGTTTGGGTAGACGCAGATGACATTAAAGGGGAGTAAACGAGCAGATGACCGAGTCAACACCATTTAGGCAAAGCACCCGGGCCTGGCTTGAACAGAACTGTCCGCCAACGATGCGTCGCCGGCAAAAAAATGAAGATGAAACGGTCTGGGGGGGACGACGCGCGAAATACCCTAATCCAGAAGCAAAAACCTGGCTGGATGCCATGGCTTCCAAGGGTTGGACCTGCCCAACCTGGCCGACCCAATATGGTGGTGGCGGTCTATCAAGGGAAGAAAACAGCATTCTTCAGCAGGAATTGGCCCGCCTGAATGCGCGCACGCCGTTGACTTCCTTCGGTATCAGTATGTTGGGTCCAGTCCTACTGGAATATGGTAGTGAACAACAAAAAATGGAGCATCTTCCTAAGATTGTCAGAGGAGAAATTCGCTGGTGTCAGGGTTACTCCGAGCCA
Source organism: uncultured Pseudomonadales bacterium (assembly GCA_964524295.1). GTDB lineage: Bacteria > Pseudomonadota > Gammaproteobacteria > Pseudomonadales > Azotimanducaceae > UBA9926. The sequence continues at coordinate 13,129 of CAZGCW010000082.1, read as the reverse complement.
GGGTCTGGTTCAGACCTA
>CAZGCW010000082.1:0-13101 GCA_964524295.1 uncultured Pseudomonadales bacterium | reverse complement strand
GCCTGCAAACTCGAGCCGTACTGGAGGGCGATCACTACCTCATAAACGGATCCAAAATCTGGACTTCATTTGCGGACAAGGCTGACTGGATTTTTTGTCTGGTAAGGACAGACCCTACGGCATCAAAACACATGGGCATCAGCTTTATCTTGTTCGATATGGAAAGTGAAGGTGTCAGTGCGAAGCCGATTAAACTGATATCAGGAGCTTCTATATTCTGCGAAACCTTTTTTGACAATGTGGCTGTACCCACAGCAAATCTAGTTGGCGAAGCTAACGCAGGCTGGACCATTGCTAAAAAGCTTCTGCAACATGAGCGCAATATGATCAGTGGTATGGGACCACGGGAACGAAGTAACCCCGCGCATTCTCTCGCCAATCAAGCCAAACACTATGTGGGCGAACACAATGACAGAATAGCGGACCGTCATCTGCGTGACCAGATCACTCAATTTAACCTTAATAGCCAGGCCTTTGGATTAACCCTGAAGCGTGCTTCTGCCGAATCAAAGAGCAGCGGCGGTGTATCCCCGACTTCATCCATGTTCAAACTCTACGGCACTGAACAAAACAAATTGAGATATGACCTATTAATGAAAATACTGGGTACCCAAGGGACTGGCTGGGAAGGAGATTCGTTTACCGAGCGTGAACTGAGTGTCGCTCGAGAATGGTTGCGCTCAAGAGCCAATTCTATAGAAGGAGGCACCAGCGAAGTGCAATTAAACGTAATCGCAAAGCAGGTTTTGAAATTACCCGACTAGCCAACCTGGCGGCTCCACTGCCGGCTTCTTCTCACTCGTCAAGGCCCGACTAAGTCGAGGCGGTAAAGGGTAAATTCCGATAATCAACATTGCCTCCCGTCAACACGACGCCTATTTTCTTGCCGGCAAAAACGTCTCTATGGGCCATGATCGCAGCCAAGACGACAGCACTACTGGGTTCAACCAGTTGCTTGAGGTACCGCCAGATAAATTCCATCGCAGTAATGATCTGATCCTCACTGACCAGCAAGATATCTTCAGCACCCTGCTTGATAATCTCAAAATTCATATCACCCAGGGTGGTCAACAACCCGTCACACAGGGTATCGGGTTGGTGCTCTAGCACCCGAATACCTGTGCGCAATGAACGATGCGCATCATCGGCCTTTTCAGGTTCTGCACCATAAACCTTAACTCTGGCATTGGCCGCCAGGATAGCTCCTGCCAGCAGGCCACCCCCACCCACTGGGACCATAATCGAATTCAGCTCAGGCACCTGAGCCAGCAATTCAAGCCCAGCGGTACCTTGACCGGCAATAATATAGGGATCGTCATAAGGGGGTACTTCCACCGCGCCAGTCTGCAAGCGAACTTCCTCAAGCTTGGTCGCCCTGGCAGCAAGCGTATTATCGCAGGTGACGAGTTTTCCACCATAGTGGACGATGGCTTCCTTTTTTAGTGGATTAGCGGATTTCGGCACAACAATAAATGATGGAATCTGTCGTAGCCCCGCCGCTCTGGCAAGCGCGGCACCGTGATTCCCTGATGAATGTGTGCACACACCCCTGTTGAGTTGTTCCTGAGAATGAGAAAACACCGCATTCACAGCACCTCTACTTTTGAATGCACCCGCTTTCTGAAGATGATCACACTTAAAAAAGACCTGACAACCTGTAAGCTGATTAATACTTTCGCTGGTCATCACCGGCGTCACATGGCAGTACGGTCGAATTCTATGCGCTGCTGCCTCAACCTCAGATAAGCCAATCACAATTAGTGAATCAGTTTTTCGGCCAATTCAGACATCCCAGCAAGCGGATCTCCACCTAGTGCAAATAAAGGTACGACCATACGCTTTACCCCCAGGTCATGGTAAGCCTCTATTTGTTCCTGCTGAGTCTGTCCTGACCACATGATGGAGATTTCAATTTCGTTATAATCCCTGTCAATGAGATCACATTGCTTGCGGATTTTGTCCAGGTGAACCGCCAGTTCGGCCAGGTCACTGGTTGGCGCAAACCATCCATTCCCATATAAAGCAATGCGCTCATGTATCTTACCTTTGGCCCCCCCCATAATCACCGGCAGCGGCTTTTGAATCGGCACAGGATAGCTCTTAAAACCACTCCAGTTTAAGAAATCACTCTGGTGCTCGACCACTTCCCCAGACCAGACCTTCCGCATGCCCTTTAGATAATCGTCAAATCGGGCACCACGTCTCTCAAAGGGCACGCCGAGGGCTGCAAATTCTTCTTCCAGCCAGCCAATACCCACGCCGAGCATAACCCGACCATTTGAAAGCAAGTCAAGGCTGGCGCTTTGTTTAGCGACATACATGGGATTCGCTTGCGACAGGATATTCACACCCGTGCCAAGCCTTATCTCCTGGGTGCTTGCAGCGATCACACTCAAGGCAATCAAGGGATCAATGAAGTTGACTTCCGGGCTCCCGCCCATCTTGCCAGAGGCGCTATAAGGATACTTGGATTGATATTCCAGCGGAACGATAACATGTTCAAATGTCCAAACCGATTCATAGCCCAAATTTTCAGCTTTCTGGGCCAGTCCAACCATCTGCTCCATTGATGACACACCCAAATTGATCGGAATCAGACCGTATTTCATGATAGCTCCCTTAGTTTTTTGTAAACACGTTTAACCCTTTATCTTAGCCCAGGAATCCCGCAACCCAACCACCTCATTAAATACAGGGACGTTATCCATCCGCTGTTGCTTGTCCCGGGTAAAATAGCCCACTCTTTCAAACTGATACTGATCTCCGGGTTGTGTTTCTAACAACCAGTTTTCAACATAACCAGAAGACTCTAGTAGTGAATCCGGGTTGATCAGATCCGTGTATTCAGCATCGCTTGCATCTGGATAAGCAACCGAAAACAAGGGCTGGAACCGACGAAAAGTGACTGCCGCGGCATTCATGCTCGATACCCAGTGAATCACTCCCCTGACCTTTCGATCCGGTGGGTTCACTCCCAATGTCTCTGCATCATAACTACAATAAAGCTCAGATATTTCGCCCTGTGCATCTGTCTTCACATCATCAGCGCGGATCACATAACCACCCCGCAAACGCACCTCTCCTCCCAGCACCAACCGCTTGTACTTCCGGTTAGCTTCAACTCGGAAATCCTCTCTTTCAATATACAATTCCCGCGTAAAAGGCACTGAACGCTGACCCATTGCTTCATTCTTTGGGTGATTTGCAATCATCAGCGTCTCAACCTGGTCCTCTGGCATATTGGTAATAACGACTTTCACCGGGTCAAGCACAGCCATTGCCCTTGGAGCATGGGTCTCTAGGTTTTCTCGAAGACAACTTTCAAGTAATGCCAATTCAACATTGTTTTCGCTTTTTGCAACGCCAATTCGCCTACAGAAATCTCTTATGGCGGCGGGTGCGTATCCCCGTCTCCTTAACCCTGCCAGCGTGGGCAGGCGTGGGTCATCCCAGCCTTCTACCAGTTCCTGATCAATGAGCTTCTTCATCTTCCGCTTACTCATAACGGTATATTTCAGATTCAATCGCGAGAACTCTATCTGCTGCGGATGAATGGGTAAGTCCAATTGATCTAACACCCAATCATATAAGGGTCGATGATCTTCAAAACCGATGTCACACAAAGAATGGGTAATACCTTCCAATGCATCGGAAATACAATGCGTGTAATCATACAGCGGATAGATACACCATTGATTACCGGTCTGATGATGTTCGACGTGCCGTATACGGTAAATGGCGGGATCCCTCATATTCATATTTGGGGAATGCATATCGATTTTAAGTCGTAAGACGTGAGCACCATCGGCAAACCGGCCGGCACGCATATCTTTGAACATCTGCAGGTTCTCTTCGACATTTCTATCCCGGAACGGACTATTCTTCCCGGGTCGCGTCAGGGTACCTCGATACAGCCTGATATCCTCAGCAGACAGAGAGTCGACATAAGCCTTACCCAGGTGGATTAAATCTACAGCAAAATCGAATAACTGCTCGAAATAATCCGAGGCCTTTCTTTCCTCTGACCACTGAAAGCCCAACCAACTGATATCCTCGCGCATGGTGTTCATGAAATCAGCATTTTCTTTAAGCGGATTAGTATCATCAAAGCGAAGATTAGTCGTACCCTGATAATCTCTTGCCATACCAAAATTCAAACAAATTGCCTTAGCATGGCCAATGTGCAAAAAGCCGTTGGGTTCAGGCGGGAAACGGGTCGCAACCCGGCCACCATTTTTACCTGCTTTCAAATCTCCTTCGATAATACTGCTAATAAAATTCGAAGGATATCGTTCCGAATCAACACTCATACATCACCTAAAACACAGCTGCTGCTGCACAACATAACGTCACCATTATAAACATAACCCACTTCAACGTGGCCTGACTAACCGAAATCGCAAATCGAACACTAACCATTGCTCCTGCAACCATACCGACAGCGAGAACCAGGCCTGGAATCCAGTGGACTTGATCGCTAATCGCAAATATCACCAGCGCTACCAGGCTTAACGTGCCCGTACAAACCAGTTTCAATGCATTCGTCCGCACTAAATCATATCGGAGCATTCCAGCCAAAGTGGCAATTAACAAAAAGCCAACACCCGCTTGGGCGAATCCACCATAAAGTCCAGTGAAAAACAGTCCCAACCATGCCAATGGCACTTCTTTCAGCCGACTGGGCGCTACATTTTCTGCAACGATGGCCTCCGGTTTCAGCACCATAAGCAGGGCCATCAGCACCATTACACCTAATAGTAATGGTTTCAAGTAGACATTCGGCAAAATTGAAGCAAGGAAAGCGCCCACCACCGCTCCAAGTAAGGTGGGAACAAGAATCGGTAACACCGCTTTACGATCCAGTTTATTCGCAGAATCAAACCCTTTTACGGCTGCGGCTGATTGCAACAAAATACCGACCCGATTAGTTCCATTGGCAATATCCGCTGGCAACCCCAGTAACATCAGTGCTGGGAGCGTCAACATCGATCCACCTCCCGCCAGGGTATTCACTATACCGCCAAAAAAACCGGCGAAAATCAACATCCCAAACCAAAAAATAGCTTCCAATACCCGTACTCCTATCTGAACGCGCAATTCTAGACGTCGGAAAATGAAAATCAATGACAATTGAAGCAAAATATTCGCGAATTACCAGAGCTTCTAGACCCACTAGGGTTCCACGGGCTCCTACCTCGCACCGGCGCCAAGCCAACCCATGGGCTGGCTAGCGCGCGCGCTCCTTACTCTGGCAGTGTTACCAGGTAGACCTCGCCGGCTTCATTTCCGATCAGCAAGCTATTGACATTACGCCAACTGACGGATTCTATCTGCCCCATTCCAAAACCCGTCAGATCAAGCGTTCTAGATTGACCTGACAGCCACTTATCTCCAGATTCAGGTGCTGGGAAAAGCGATAACGCTCGATATCCAAGCACCGCTAACTGGCTTGCGTCCGGCGATAGATCTGCCGCTGTTACTGCGAATAAATCAGGATGACTATCGACCAAGACGGCTTTATTCATCACTTCTGATGCAGGATTATCCAATCGATAGAGGTTCGCACCTTTTTCAAACCGACTAATTCTGCCAGCCACCCTGTGCTTGGTTAACAGATAGATACGGTTATTCAGCACAAATAGCGCTTCACTATCATAGTGCCATTTCTTTGCCGGAAAGTGCTGCTGTTCGGGATACCTAAAAGGATAAAAACGTATTGATCTGGAGCTCTCGATGACCTCTGGATTAAAATCTGGAACAACATAGATACCCAGGTCCCGCCTGGCATTTCCATTGTTACCCGTATCCGCTATATAGATCCAGTCCTGATCTATCGCTATATCCTCCCAGTCATAATTAACGGCAAGATTGATAACGTGGCCGGGCCAGGGTGTTCTACCTAGCCTTGATTTCTGGCCATGAACAGGCAGGTATGAAGGAAACAAAATCTCACCTTGCCCGTTCACGGCGAACAACCGGGCCGAATCGCCGCTATCATTATGAAGCCAATACACATCAGCAAATCGCTTACTCTGTACCATACCGCTCATTTCTGAAACCGAATCAAAATTGACGGCATAGTACTTTTCAACCTGCCAAGGTGCAGCCTGCCCACCAGACAGACTCATCGCCAGCATCAAACCCGACAGTAAATACAGCTTCTTCATAATAGGATCCTATAGCCTTGCATATTACCTGCTTCTGTCCATTTAAAGAAAAAGAACTTGCGTTTCTGCAATGCAAGGCTATGATTGCTGCCTTACGCCAGACTAACACCTTAGAACAGACGCATGATCTCTTGTCGCCATCACATTAACGCAGGCCCTGCCTGCTCGATATCGGCCATCTATTTTTAATTTTAGTGCACGAACGGCCTTCGGGCGAACCTTCGGCCTTCAAACCTTGTAAGGCAAATCAGCCGCGAGATCTACTGTCAGCCTCTAAGCAATGGAAACAAAAATCATGAGCGATATGAAACTTGATGACTTGAATGTGTTAAACGAGGAACCCTTGATCAGTCCTAACAACCTAAAAAAGCAAGTGATTGCATCCCAAAAAGCCTTGCAAACAGTGGCTGAGGGTCGGAAGGCAATTAAGGCAATCTTAAACAGGACAGACCATCGACTCATGATTGTGGTCGGCCCCTGCTCTATTCATGATTACAAATCCGCTATCGAATATGCCACTCGATTAAAAAATTTAGCTGACCGGGTTTCTGAAAACCTTTTACTGGTCATGCGCGTTTACTTTGAAAAACCGCGAACCACGGTTGGCTGGAAAGGTTTTTTAAATGATCCAAAAATGGACGACTCATTCAATATTGCCGACGGCCTGGCACTAGGCCGTCAATTGTTGATTGACCTGACGGAGATGGGTCTTCCAACTGCAACTGAAGCCTTGGACCCAGTCTCCCCCCAATACCTCCAGGATCTCATCTGCTGGAGTGCGATTGGAGCCCGAACCGCCGAGTCACAAACTCACCGGGAAATGGCCAGCGGATTATCCTCCGCCGTTGGATTCAAAAACGGTACCGATGGTAGTCTGGATGTCGCCATCAATGCCCTGAAATCAGTATCTGCACCACACCGCTTCCTGGGTATCAACCACAGTGGCGAGGTTGCTATCATTCAAACAAGGGGTAACCGTCACGCTCATATCGTCCTCAGAGGCGGTTCAGATGGGCCTAATTATGAATCGGGTATGGTGGCGACTTGCGAGCAACAACTTATCTCTGCCAATGTACCCAGCAATATCATGATTGACTGCAGCCACGCAAACTCCGCAAAAGACCATAATCGACAGACCGCAGTGATGCACAATGTGAGTGACCAAATTGCACTCGGCAATCGATCGATTGTTGGCCTGATGGTGGAAAGTCACTTAAACGAGGGTAATCAGGCCATTCCCAAAAATCTAGCGGATTTGCAGTATGGTGTCTCTATTACTGATGCGTGTGTCGATTGGCAATCAACTGAGCAGATGTTGCTCAATTTAAATGATGCGGTGCAACCCGCCCTGCTAAAGCGACTTCCAACTGAACTCTCGTCACAGTTATCGGCATAATCTGAAAGAATCTAGTAGTAAGCGTTTTCTGTGACCGAGTGATCGGTCACATCTCTTACCGCAGTTAATTCTGGAAGTTGCTCAAGTAACGTCTTTTCAACCCCATCCTTTAGGGTCATATCCACCATCCCGCAACCCTGGCAACCACCACCAAACTGAAGTACAGCGACGCTGTCTTCTACCACCTCAACTAAACTGACCATTCCTCCATGACTGGCCAGAGAGGGGTTTACCTGACTGTGCAGCAAATAGTTAATACGGTCTTCTATCGGGCTATCATCCGAGACTTTTGGCAATTTAGCATTGGGGGCCTTAATCGTTAATTGGCCGCCCATACGATCCTCTGCATAATCAACCAACGCATCCTCGAGAAAGCGTTCACTGTTAGCATCGATCCAGGCTGTAAAGTGCGGGTAGTCAACCATGATGTCATCATCTTGCTCTTCGCCGGCTCGACAGTAGGCGATACAGGTTTCTGCCATCGGCGTTCCCGGATCGGTAATAAAGACCCTGATGCCAACGTCACTGCCTTCCTGCTTTGACAGTAGGTCCTGCAGATAAGATTGTGCTGATGCGGTAATTTCAACCATTTTGAGTTTCGCCAATGAACTTTGGGGCTAGTTTACTTCAGGCCAGCGTATTCACCAAGCCTGTACTGACTTTTACCCGGTTGAGGGCCAGAGGAGAAACAAACAAGGGCCTAAAAGCCCACCCAAAATGAGTCAATCTCATCATCAGCACGAATCCATTTCCCAAAGGATAGTGAAGATAATTGCTACTATAGGCAAACCTTCTCGACTTGCCAGAACGAATGAAAACAATCGCTGATCCTTGCCCTATAACCACCCTCTTACAGCAAAGAATTCTAGTTCTTGATGGTGCCATGGGCACCATGATTCAGGCGCAATCGCTCTCTGAAACTGATTTTCGTGGTGACCGCTTTAAAAATCACGCCATGGACCTGAAGGGAAACAACGAGATACTCACTCTAACCCAGCCTGACTGCATTAAAGCGATCCACAGAGCGTTTCTGCTCAGTGGTGCAGATATCATCGCAACCAATACCTTCACCGCCAACGCTATCTCGCAGGCAGATTATGGCACTGAGGAACTCGTCTATGAGTTGAACCTCCAGGCAGCGACATTGGCCAGAAATGCCATCTCCGAACTACCTGAAGACAACAACCTGCCCCGCTTCGTGGCCGGTGCCATCGGGCCAACGACTCGCTCTGCGAGCCTATCCCCGGATGTGAATGACCCGGGTTTTCGTAATATCAGCTTCGATGAGCTCGTTATCGATTACACCACAGCATTACGCGGACTGATCGATGGTGGCTGCGATCTCATTCTCATTGAAACCATCTTTGATGTGCTTAATGCCAAAGCGGCTATATTTGCAACGCTGACCCTATTCGAGGAAACCGGCCAGGAGCTACCCATCATGATATCGGGAACCATTACCGATGCCAGTGGACGTTTGCTATCCGGCCAGACAGTCGAGGCGTTCTGGGCTTCTATCCGCCACGCCCAACCCTTAAGTGTCGGCTTTAACTGTGCATTGGGTGCCGCTGCCTTGCAAACTCATGTTAAAGAACTCAGTGGATTCGCCAACTGTGCCATAAGTGCCTACCCTAACAGGGGGCTCCCAAATTCATTTGGTGAATATGACGAATCGATCGAGGCCATGGTCTCGGCAGTAAAAGAATACCTGGATCAGGGCCTGATCAACCTGATAGGGGGTTGCTGCGGGACAACTCCTGCCCATATATCCGCCTTTAAACAACTGGTTACCGACTATACGCCCCGTATTCCTAAAGCTAATTCAGATCATTGCTTGCTGAGTGGACTAGAAGCTTTCCGTATCAATCAAGATTCACTCTTCATCAATATAGGAGAGCGAACCAATGTCACTGGATCAGCAAAATTTGCCAAGCTGATCAGAAACGAAAACTACCCTGAGGCGCTTCAAGTTGCCCAGCAGCAAGTCAACAATGGTGCTCAGGTAATCGATATTAATATGGACGAAGGCATGCTCGATTCGAAAGCCGTCATGGTCCGGTTTCTTAACCTAATCGCCTCAGAACCGGATATCTGTCGTGTTCCTATCATGATTGACTCTTCAAAATGGGACATTATTGAGGCAGGACTGAAATCCATTCAAGGCAAATCTATAGTTAATTCAATTAGCCTTAAGGAGGGTGAAAAACAGTTCAAGGAGCAGGCTCGACTCTGCCTGAAATACGGGGCTGCTGTTGTGGTCATGGCCTTTGATGAACAGGGCCAAGCCGATACACTCGCCAGGAAAACATCAATTTGCAAGCGCAGTTATCAAATTCTGGTTGAAGAAGTCGGATTTCCTGCTGGCGATATCATTTTTGACCCGAATATATTTGCGATTGCGACTGGCATTCAAGAACACAACCTGTACGGTAAAGACTTCCTTGATGCCTGTAAATACATCAAGGACAACCTCCCAGGGGTGATGGTTTCAGGCGGCATCAGTAACATTTCGTTTTCCTTCAGAGGGAACAATGCCATCCGTGAAGCAATTCATGCTGTGTTCCTCTATCACGCGATCCAGGCCGGCCTGACCATGGGCATTGTTAATGCGGGGCAACTCGCTATCTACGAGCAAATCCCTCCGGAACTGAGAAAGCGCATAGAAGATGCCATTTTTAATCGTCGAAGCGACAGCACTGAGCGATTAATCGAAGTGGCTGAAGATTTCTCAGGCCAAAAGCCGAAACATCAAACGGAAGATCTAACCTGGCGCAGTCTGCCACTCCATGATCGTATTGCCTATGCCCTGGTAAAAGGCAACAACCAATTCATCCTTTCGGATACAGAAGAGGCACGACTCGCAGCCGACAAACCCATTGAGGTCATTGAAGGTCCGCTGATGGTTGGCATGAATCAAGTAGGCGATCTTTTTGGCGCAGGAAAAATGTTCCTGCCTCAGGTGGTAAAAAGTGCTCGCGTCATGAAACAAGCTGTTTCTCACCTTGTGCCTTTCATTGAAGCAGAAAAACATGGGGTTATTCAGAGCAAGGGAAAAATTCTCATGGCCACCGTCAAAGGTGATGTCCATGATATTGGCAAAAATATCGTTGCTGTCGTATTGCAGTGCAATAACTACGAGGTCATCGACCTCGGTGTGATGGTGCCCGTGGACAAGATATTACAAACCGCGTTGGAGCAAAATGTCGATATCATAGGCCTGAGTGGTCTGATAACCCCCTCCCTCGATGAGATGGTGACGATTGCCTCTGAAATGCAGCGCCGCAACATTTCAATCCCGCTCATGATCGGCGGCGCGACCACTTCGAAGGCCCACACGTCCGTCAAAATTGAACCTTGCTACCAACACGATATCACTGTCTATGTCTCTGACGCATCGAGGGCCGTCGGAATTGCCAGTCGCTTGCTGTCCAGTCAGGAAAAACCCCGACTGAAAGAAGACCTTCGTGAAGAATATAACAAGATCAGAACGCGTATTCTGAATAAAACAGTGAAACGTGAGTTGCTGTCACTGCCTCAAGCTCGCAAACACAAGTACCTGATAGATTGGCAGAACTACACTCCACCCAAACCCCAATTGATCGGTAACAAAACGATACCTGATATTTCAATCGCTGATTTAAGAGCCTATATAGACTGGACGCCTTTTTTCATCACTTGGGAACTAGCCGGTAAGTTCCCAGCTATTTTATCTGATGAAGTAATAGGTTCATCCGCCCGCGAGCTCTTTGAAGATGCCCAGGACTTACTCGATCAACTTGAACAGGACAAAACGATCAGTGCCTCCGCAGTTCTGGGAATATGGCCAGCCAATACCATCAACGAAGATGATATCGCCGTTTATTCAGACGAATCACGAAGCAAAATAATCGCCCGGCTGCACCATCTCAGACAGCAGACAGATAAACCCAACAATCAACCCAATTTCTGCCTCAGTGATTTTATCGCACCCGCTAACCAGGGTATCAACGACTTTATCGGGGGCTTTGCAGTTACATCAGGCATTGGGCTGGAGCATAGGGTCAATAAACTCAAACAAGCCCAGGATGATTACACGGCCATATTAGTCAGTGCCATCGCCGACCGTCTGGCGGAGGCACTGGCTGAATTCATGCATGAGCAGGTGCGCACACGCTACTGGGGCTACAACAAAAACGAGACGTTTTCTGCTGAGCAACTCATCAAGGAAAACTATTCCGGGATCCGCCCCGCACCAGGCTATCCTGCCTGCCCGGAGCACACAGAGAAACAAACCCTGTTTAACTTGCTCGATGCAGAAAAACAGATCGGCATGAAGCTGACAGAAAATTTTGCCATGAGCCCGGCCGCATCAGTCTGTGGTTTTTACTTTTCCCATCCTGAATCCCGATACTTTGGCCTAGGAAAAATCGATAAAGATCAGGTGGAAGATTACGCACAAAGAAAACGCTGGGACCAGGCAACAGCAGTGCGCTGGTTACGGCCATCGTTAGGCTATCTCTAACCTGATTCTGCTTCTTCTAAGCCTAATGAGCTGCCTAAACCCAGCCAAACTGGTGGCGTATCAGCCAAAATCATCCCGCCAATGGTTTAACTCGGAAAACTCTACTTTCCTGGGTTGATACAACCCACTGACAGGGCTGGTTTTTAGCTATAACGATAGAAGAATAAGTTAATTCAAGTCTTGTTTTAAAACTGCTAAATTCGCGCCTACATTTCTTCCTATAGCAGAACATGTACCAATACAGTCAGTCCGATCAAACGCTGGTCGAGGAACGTGCCGCCCAGTTCAGAAACCAAACTCAGCGGTTCCTTGATGGCGATATGGAGTCAGAAGAGTTCCAGCAGCATCGTCTTAGAAATGGTCTCTACCTGCAGAAATTAGCACCGATGCTGCGGGTCGCCATCCCCTACGGCATGCTGTCATCAGATCAGTTACGTAAACTGGCTGCTATTTCTGAGCAATATGATAAAGGTTACGGTCATCTGACCACTCGACAGAATATGCAATTCAACTGGCCAAAACTGGAGCAGGTACCGGAGATACTCGAGCAACTCTCGAGTGTACAAATGCATGCCATTCAGACCAGTGGTAGTTGCATCCGGAATGTGACTGCAGACCAATTTGCTGGCGTCGCAGGAGATGAACTGGAAGACCCTAGACCGTGGGCTGAAATGATACGGCAGTGGTCTACATTGCATCCTGAATTTAACTGGTTACCAAGAAAATTCAAGATTGCTGTCAGCGGCAGCGATCACGACAGGGCCGCCGTCAAAGTTCATGATATTGGCTTGAAACTGGTCAGCGAAGGCAATAACACCGGTTTCCAGGTTTGGGTTGGTGGCGGGCTAGGCAGGACGCCTATCATTGCATCAGAAATAAAGCCTTTCCTCGCGAAAGAGCATCTGTTGACCTATCTGACGGCAATACTACGTGTCTACAACCGCCTGGGCCGAAGAGACAATAAATATAAAGCAAGAATCAAGATACTAGTCAAAGCACTGGGAGCGGAGACTTTCGCCCAGCGGGTTGAAGCTGAA
>CAZGCW010000081.1:9399-15789 GCA_964524295.1 uncultured Pseudomonadales bacterium | reverse complement strand
AGCGCCTTCGACGTTAACCCGTAAGGCCGCCTACGGCACAGTACCACCTTCAAAATAGGGCGTGATTTTCCCAAAATGGGTATAAGCCAGATATTTCTGGTCTCTGCTGCGATACCAGGCAATGTCTGGGGCAATATCTGCGGCTGTTCGAGTCGAATCGATCTCGCTGGTGGCATCGAGTCTGATGGTGGTTAAAACGCCATTTTCGACGGCTGCGTAACCTCGGCGGTTGGTTAAAGCGGCCGATTCAAAGCCCCTTAGCATCAATCCTTCTGGTCTCGGTGCGGCTGCAGAGCTTAACGTGGCATAGCTCATCAGAAGTACGGCTAGAACAGATATTTGTAGGGGCAATGGGCTGCCTTACTGGTTTTTGCGGGCTATCCGGCTGGTATTTTCGAATCCAATTCTTGCGTTTAAATTGCAGGCTCGGGCGGTGATTTCTATTGACATCAGCGCTCTGCAAGCCTGTATGAAATCTGTTTGCCTGAGTTAACTGAATCTAGCCTTTTTTGCGGCTGAGTACCAGACTTAGTTGTTCGGGAACGAACTAAACTCTGGATTGTTGGGGAATGCGGGTAAAGAGATATCTGTACCTGTTTGAGTAGTTCAGGCAGCTTCGGGAAATTTGAAGATCAGCGCCACTCCGGTTATGAACCAGTTAAAGCCGTATAGTGTCCTGGCAGCCCGTATTGAATGATCAACAGTAATTATCCGACTTAACCGTTTTGTTATGGCGGTCTTCGCCTTATCTTCAATCTACCGATTAATCAATATTGCGGATCCTATCCGGCTGATTTGAATTCGTATCTTATGGAAACATCCGACTGCTGAACAGCAATCCTATCTATGGTACGGGGTGGAAATTTCTGTAAGCTGGCTGCGCTGTGATGGCGCCTGTCGTAAAGCCAAACAGGAGGTAAAGATTGGCGGTTCTCTTGCTTAGAACCTCAAGTTGTGTTGCATTCGGAGGTTTCGCCACCAGTTCCTTGGTTTTCGGTCCTGCCAGCCTGAATCTAAAAGCGATATGGTTGCCTGCAAGACTCGGCTTGCAGAGCGGCCGTCTAAATAAGGGGTGACTGAAGGCCCATAAGCGGTAATGGCTTGTTTTAAGTCTTCGCTGGGTTGCAGTGCTTTATCAATGGCTGAGGCGAGTTCGACGGGTGATCGGATATCGATCATGCAAGGCAGCGGTGCTCTGTTTCTAAAGGTGACCACGGGTTTTTCGAGCAGCAGAAATTCCTGAAGAATTGATGAATTATCACACACCATGATGTCACTTTTATGCAATAGAGAAATGACCTCATGGGTGCCATAGAATTTAACGTTTTCTTGCTCCAGCCCACGGTATTTTTCAACCGTATTCGGGTCCATTTTTGGATGTAGTGTGATCAGCCAATCCCAGGCCTGGCTCTTTATAAGGGCCTTGATTTCATCAAATAAGGCCTCGGCACCAGAGAGTCTTGCTGTGAACGTGGAGGCAAAGGCAATTCTTGGCCGGCTTGAGGCTGGATCCCTTTCGGTTTCCGTGGGATCTTGTGGCTGAAAAAGGCTGTCTAACTTCAGCCAACCGGTTTCTCTGACCTGGAAGTAACCTCGTTTTCGAGCGAGCGGTTCAAGCATGGCGGTTCGACTTGGGCCTTCGGTGCAGTAAAGGTCAAAGAGACCCCGTTCCGGATACTGATTACCCCTTTTGTATTCGTTAAGACCATGGAAAACCTGTACTTTCAGGCCGGGAATAGTGCCAGGTACTCGGTCGCCGGGTGCAAACACGGCATCCGCATTGAACGTGATGGCAGCGTCCACATCCAATAGCTGGTGTTCCTGCGGTGCCAGGAGCGTGTGGTTAATATCGTTACCTACCAGTAACCAGGCCACAGACCCGCCATTGGCGATGATTTCGGCTTGCAGGGGACGCAAAATAGCGAAGGCATAGTCTTGGGCGATATAAAATAAAGCTTTGAGTCGCATCGAGGTATTCTCGGCCGTGTCGCCTCAAGTCTAACCCGAAGCAATCCACCTTGAACAGGTGGTAAATCATCTTCAACATGAAGGATTTGCGCAGGCATTTTTATGCCAGAGCGATGGGTGAAATAGATCGAGCAACCCCTGGAGCAAGACTTGTTTGCTGGTTTAGATTCGGTTCAGCATTGACTCCAGTTTGGCTCGCAAGAGAAAGGTAAATGGTTGCTTTCGAGAAGAGGGTCATGGTCAATGCGTCTTTTTGATGCTTCAACACGAGATTCCTGAGTTTCCTGATTTCTGGGACAGGTTTCTAAGCCTAATGTTGTTATTTGGGTGTGGAATGGGGCCTTATCTATTTCCTGGTATAGGATGTATTACTCCATGTGCCTTTGTGTCTGCAGATGGCCTGCGTTAGTGATATTGTGGAAGACGCTGTAGGGATCAGAGATAGTGATAGTATAAAACTGTCAGGTGGCCTTGCTATCCTCGTTTTGATTGGAGTTGCGGTTTCGAAACTTTATGAAAACGACAAGAAGGGGGCATCTAGCTAGGCGCGAATACAATTAAACAGGAGAAAACAGACGATGAGTGAGACTATAACACAAGCGGTCCTGACTGAGCGCAGAGGAAGGGTGCTGGTGATTACCTTGAACCGCCCCGAAGCCATGAATGCAATTAATGGTGCACTATCACAGGGACTGCTGGACGCGGCCCATGAACTGGATGCCGACGATTCCCTGACAGCCGGTGTTATCACTGGTAATGGGCGTGGCTTCTGTTCTGGGATGGATCTAAAGGCATTTGCTCGAGGAGAGGATATCGGTCCGCTTTCGACTTTCATTCAGGAGGGCGCCAGCAAGCCCCTGATCGCGGCTATCGAAGGGTTTGCTCTGGCAGGGGGATGCGAGATTGCGTTAACTTGTGATTTATTGGTCGCTAGTAAAGGTGCCAAAATTGGAATCCGAGAAGTGAAGGTGGGCTTGTTTGCGGCAGCAGGCGGCGTTTTCCGTCTGCCTGCACGAGTCGGTTATGCCAAGGCAATGGAAATGGCACTGACGGGTGAACCCATTCTGGCAGAGGCTGCTATGGAAGCAGGTATGTTGACCGAACTGACCGAAGCCGGTGCCGCACTCGATGCGGCTGTTGCGCTGGCGGAACGCATTGCAGAAAATGCTCCGCTTGCCGTGGCTGCATCGAAGACCCTTGTCCGAGCTGCGGCTAGTGGCATTGATGAGGCGTCACTGTGGAAGATGCAGATACCGTTGCAGCAGACGGTGTTCGCCTCTAATGATGCTAAGGAAGGACCCAAGGCCTTTGCAGAAAAGAGAGCGCCTAATTGGACAGGAAGCTGATCATGGCGACCTGTTCCATTGAGCCGGCGCGCGGTATGAAAGCTTAAGAAGGTCATGGTCTGTTAACTATAATGAGCGTTGTGCGCCAGTGCATCTGCGCATAGACTGGATCATTCCAGCAGCTGTAGTTCAATCGAACCCAGGGGCACGAATCAGGTGTGGAACACAGATGAACAGGGTTTGCGAAAACTGAGAACAGGAAACAGGAAACAGGAAACAGGAAACAGCAAATAAAAGAACTTGGAGGAGGAATAAACCGGGGCTAAGTTGAAGCATGAATGGGTTGGAGAAAAGCGAATTTTTTGAGATAATCTGAGTGTAATGCATGTCGTTTCAGGCGAGCGCAGAAACAAGATACCCGCAACCAAATTTGGATTAGCGGCCAGCAGAATACGAAATTCAACTAATGGCGATGTATTGGTTATGACCGAAGTGGAATTACAACCAGATTCGATGCGATATTGCGAAAATTTTATCGATCAGAGCATCCAAGGCGATTATCTGTTTAGCTATAACCTAGATCAGACTACCTACCATTTTATTCCCTCTTTGAATTGTCCTGCCTGGCAGACCTGTGAGGAACAGGGTACCAGAGACACGACCATTAATTTTGCCGCCTATATCAGGGATCGATATCAGTTTACTGAGATTGATTCGAAAAAGAATCTGTCATTATCAGTTCTTGAAGGGCGCAAAGGGTACCACAAGAAGAGATGTATGGTCGATTTATGCACGACCAACTATCTTTTAAGATTTATTTATGACGATGAGGTGTACCTGTCTTTTATACCCTGCTCTCTGAAAAAAAATTATGCGGACTGGGCTATGGCTTACAAACGTCACGAGGTGAGCATTCCCTCCATTGTCAATTTGGCCGCTCAAAAAAAGCGTTGATACCTGCAGGATTTTCCTTACCTAAAGCAGTTATCCCGCTAATTGACACAAATTTATTGATGCTAAGTAGGCAATAGAAGCGGGTGGGCCAGATGCCTGCTCTCCCAGAGTGATCATCTACATCTTATGTTTAGGAAATAGACTATCCAGGAATACGGGTTAGGTAACCGGTATCCAGTGCACGGCATCGCTCGGATACCCATTGTCAGCCGGCAGCGCCCGTTTTCCATCCCTTGCCTGCGGACAACTCAAGCGGAGCTGGAAGATTTCCTCGGGTGCTTATCCCCAGGCTATAAGCCAATTTCCCGGTTAATAATCTGTTCAAGACGGCACTGTGTCTGCCTTGGGGCGCAGCTTCGAATGGCTCGATTTGATCTACTGTATTTGCTTCGCAACGAAGTCCAGTGAACGGGTCCCTGTAGCGTCTGTCTGATAATGACGGCTAATCAGGGTGCTATAAGCACAATCACGCTTTATGATGTACAGTAAGCGGTTTAACGAATGAATGAATCACTGGTGCCTTGAAGATACCCGGGTAAATTCTAAATGAAGACAAGCAGACGACAGTTTCTCAGCGGATTTGCAGCCCTACCTTCTTTAAACCTGTTTTCCTCGAGATCCGCCGCTAACAACCACGAACCCAGGCCTAATCCCGATTATTTTGCTGAACTGGGTCTGGAATCCTTTATTAATGCGGTTGGGCCTTACTCCTCCTTGGGGGGTGCCAGAATGTGGCCTGAGGTCATCGATGCGATGACCTATGCAATTAAAAACAAAGCCAGAATGAAAGATATTCACGATGCGGTGGGCCAACGTATAGCCGAACTGCTCAGTGCCGACGCTGCCATGGTCACCTCTGGTGCGACCGGTGCGCTCATGCTGGGTACTGCGGCTTGCATGACTCTGGGAGACCCAGAAAAAAATGAGCGGCTCCCGGATACAACGACTATGGCCAATGAGGTCGTTATTCTCAAAAGCCAGCGCTATCTGTACGATCGGTCAATCCGTGCGCCCGGTGCCAAATTGGTCGAAATCGAAAACACAGACCAGGCTAGAGCCGCTATCAGTGATAAAACGGCCCTGTTTTTTTTCCTGCTGAATCGCTCTAGTGGGACCCACATTGATGTAAGGCACTACATTAAAACTGCTAAGCAGCACGGTATCCCGATCCTTTGCGATGCGGCCACCACAGTCCCGCCGATTCAAAAAATCTTCGAAACGGTGAAGTTAGGGTTTGACCTGGTCTGTTATTCAGGTGGTAAAGGCTTGCGTGGGCCCTATAGTGCCGGGCTCCTACTTGGAAGAAAGGATTTGATTGGTTATGCACGACAACATGCCTCACCGAATCACCGAGCCTATGGAAGGAGCATGAAGGTAGCGCCGGAAGAATATCTCGGCATGCTGGTAGCTGTAGAAACCAGCCTGAATTATGATGAGAAAAAGGAGTATCAAAGGCAACTCAATCTGGTGAATAGCATGGCGAGTGAGCTCGCGAAGTTGCCCGGGGTGTCCGTGTTGACTCAGGTGCCAAGGGCGGAAGCGCGGGAGCCTTACATCGAAATTGAGTGGGATGAGCGATATGAGATATCCCCTGGCGGTGTGAAACAGTTATTACGAGATGGAACGCCTTCGATCGAAGTCAGGGCGCTGTTTCTTTCCGGGGGGAAGCTGCACTTGACTGGCTCGATGATGGAAGAATACCAGGCTCCTTTGGTCGTTAATCGAATCAAAGAAATCCTGAACGAAAGTGCAGGCAGTCCGTTATCAAGGCGTGAGCGAACGTGACCTTTAGGCGTACCCTTTTAAAAAGCCTGGCTGGGGTCTTGCCTTTACCGTTGTTTAGCCGTCTTTCGGCCGGGGAAAAGCAGCAGCCGGGCAAGCCCTTGCGAGTTCGTAATCGAGATTACTTCAAGGAGTTGGGCGTGACTCCCTTTATCAATGCAGCTGGCGCCTACTCAGCCTATGGAGGAGCGAGAATGCGTCCGCAAGTGGTTGAAGCCATGCGCTATGCCGCCACTCGTAAGGTGAAAATAAACGAGTTGCATGATGTTGTTGGCAAGAAAATCGCGACTTTGGTTGGCTCTGAAGCTGCCATGGTGACCTCAGGTGCGACGGCCTCTATTGTCCTGGGAGTAGCTGCCTGCATGACATTGGATGATGAAGATAAAATGAGGCAGCTACC
>CAZGCW010000081.1:5268-9389 GCA_964524295.1 uncultured Pseudomonadales bacterium | reverse complement strand
GCCAGATGAAGAATGAGATTATTATTCAGAAAAGGCATCGCTACACCTATGACAGAGCATTGACTGTCGCCGGCGCGAAATTGATTGAGGTTGAATCAGAACAAGATGTTCGGAGCCAGGTGAATGATCGTACCGCAATGATGTTTTTCTTAAAACCAACCCAGCAGGGAGACGATATCACCGCACAGCATTATATTTCGTTGGCTCGAGAGCTGAGGATTCCTTGTTTCTGCGATGCAGCCACTACTACGCCGCCGGCTAAAAATATTTTGAAAGGGGTCAAAGAAGGGTTTGATCTTATCTGCTACTCCGGAGGAAAGGGATTACGGGGGCCGTATAGTGCGGGTCTGCTGTTAGGAAAAAAAGATTTGATCCGCTACGCGAGGAGGCAAAGCGCCCCAAACGATTTGTCTATCGGTCGAGGTATGAAAGTTTCATCTGAGGAATACCTTGGCATGTTAGTGGCACTGGAGGCGAGCCTTAATGTCTCGGAAGAAGAAGATTTTTTATATAAACGACAACGATTTGCCACGATTACGGAACAGATATCGAATATTCGAGGTATCACCACCCGGGTTTTTGAATCGAAAAGTATCACCAACGAACTCTATCTGGATATTGATTGGGACACCGAGATTATTAAATTGAGCCGTGAGGCTTTTATAGAAGAATTACGCAACCATAATCCGTCAGTCGAAATACGTCTGCTGCGATTTTCAGGGGGGAGAATCCAGTTGTCAGCGACGGTGATGGATGAAGGCCAGGATAGAGTTGTCGGTAAAATAATCCGTGAAACCTTGCTGCGATTCTCCTGACCATCCTTTACTCCAGGCGGATTCGGTTTGATCTGATTTTGTGGGGTGCAGGCAGTTTATGGTTTGATAGGAATAATCGGAGCAAATGAGGCAGCCATGAAAAAGGAAGAATTTTTTAAAGATGTTCGCCAGGATTTACCAGGGCCGCTGAGTGGCGTTCTCGTTATTGAGGCAACGACGACCTGGGCTGGCCCCATGACGGCGTGCATACTGGCTGATTTTGGCGCCCGAGTGATCAAATTAGAACATCCTTCTGGCGAAGTCGCCCGCAACATTCCGCCCATGGTGCCAGAATCGCAGTTGTCGATTTTTAACGAAACCGTTAACCGCAATAAAGAATCCTTGAGTGTTGATCTGCGATCAGGACAGGGCAAGGAGGTTGTGTTCAGATTGATAGAAAAGGCTGATTTGTTTATAGAAAATTTTCGTCCAGGCACATTAAATGATTGGGGTCTGGGTTTTGCTAACCTCCAACGTTATAAACCGGATCTGGTGTATGTCAGCGTCAGTGGTTTCGGGCAGTTTGGTCCCTTAAGTGAACGGGTCGGTTATGATCCGTTGGCCCAGAATTACACTGGCTGGGCTGCACTCAACGGTGATCCTGAGGGTGGTCCTGTTAAGGCCCCGACTTTTCTTGCCGATGACCTGGGTGGCCTCCATGGTGCTTTGGCAGCGATGGCAGCGCTAAGGCATCGAGATCAAACGGGAGAAGGTCAGCAGGTTGATGTGTCCTTAGTTGACAGTATTATGTTTCAGAGTAATGGCATGGCGAGTCTGGGTGCGATGGGGCTGCCAACACCCCGGATGGGTAACCAGTTCGCAATTGCGGCGCCGATTAATAATTATGTGTGTGCTGATGGCACTGTCTTCGCCGGTGTCTTATTGGATAGTCACTGGCAACAACTTGCAAAAGAATTAGACCAGGAGCAACTGCAGGGTCTCTCCGGCGCGCAACGCTTGGAACAACGTGATTCCTTAGATGCCTTGTTGGCAGATTACTGCCTGATCCGTAAAGTTGATGATATTGTGAATCGGTTCGCTGAATTGGGGCTGCCGGCAACGCGCGTGAATACGCCAGCAGAAATTGCTCAAGAGCCGCATATACACGCCCGGGATATGTTGATATCGACCCAGTTGAGTGATGGCTCCACCGTACCATTAGAGGGGCCAGCAGCGAAGTTTTCCAGAACGCCGACAACGATACGGCATCCTGCGCCCAGCCTGGGCCAACATAATGGCCTTATTCTGACCGACTTAGGCTACAGCGATGCCGAGCAGGCTAAATTGCGTGACAAAGGTGTCATCGGTTGATGCGTGCAAGCCGCCTCGGCAGACTGTATTTGTGGGTTTGCGAATCAGGCCGACCCTAGCTAGCTAACTGAGCACACCACTTTGAGGTTGCAAGCCCGTCAAAGTGAACGACAACGTTGAAAAAATTCGGCAATGAAGTCCTCTCGGTTGTTCGGTGTGGTTGTCTGCTGTGACAAGAGATTATTTTTTGGATTGACTCGTCGCGTCTGCAGATGGCGGCTCTGGGTCTTAGTGGGCGGTTGAATCCGGCGAAGTGGGAAATAGTTTGCTGGAGCGTGATCGCACCTATTTGGATTCGATGGTGCCTTTGTTATATACCTAATCCTCTTGTTCAGAATTGCAGTGCATTGTCAGCATGATCGTGTACGGGTAGCGATGGTTTAAATCATTTTAAAATTGTGAGAGTGAATGCCCTTTACTTTTAATGGTCGCCGATGGTCCATCTTGTATTTTTAGCCAAGATTATTTGTATATCCTCAAATATAGATTGCGTTATCATGGTAATACTGTATATCCTGTCAATTAGATAAAATTTGTATGAAAGGTGAATGTGTTGTCAGGCACCGGGTTTTACGAAAAAGTGAGGGAATTGCGGCTTGAAAGAAGCCTATCACTACGAGCGATGGCTGCAGCCCTGCAAGAGCGAGGTGTCAATATCAGCCATACCGGTATCTCCCGTTGGGAGCAGCAACCAAGCGGTGACGCTTTGCACTTGCCAAAAAGACAAACTATTGCCGCACTCGCCAATTTCTTCGGTGTTTCCCCGGCCTGGTTGCTTGAAGACATTTATAACCCTCATAGTCAGATAGATTCCACGACGAAGCGACAGAAACAGATGAAAGAACTGGAACTCCTCTCAGATGCAGAATTTGAAATTGTAATTGGGGTCAAGAACCAGATACTGGCTGACAGAGATAAAGCAACCGAACGAGCATCGACGAAGCCCGCCGATTTTTTCGTAAAATAAACGCTCCGAGCCTAACAAACGCTGTTTGTGCGCCTGAAGTCCGCGGGCTACAGTCTTCACTCAAGGGTTCAGTCTAATCGACAGTGGCGAGCTCATTCACTGGAATTTCTGATTGCCCCATAAGCTGCTGATAACTCGGCTTCATCCAGATGCTTGATGGCGATGCCACTATAACCATAGTAAATGGATATCAGTGGATTAATAAGGTTAAAAAAAGCAAACGGCAGATAAGCGAATGTTGCCACGCCTAAAGTCGCCGCCATATATGCACCGCAGGTATTCCATGGGACCAGGGGCGAGGTTAGGGTGCCTGAATCTTCGATGACCCGAGATAGATTACGTGAATCGAGGTTGCGACGGGTAAATTCTGCTTTGAACATTTTGCCAGGAAGAACCACAGCCATGTACTGCTCTCCGGCAATCACGTTGACGCCAATACACGAGCCCACGACCGTTGCTATCAGTGAACCTGTTGATTTTGCCGCTTTCAGGGCGGTATTAATGAGGCGACTCAGCATCCCGGCATGTTCAAGTACGGCGCCAAATGCCAGTGCAGAAATTATCAGCCAGATGGTCGTTAGCATGCTGCTCATGCCGCCTCGACTGAGTAAGTTATCAACTTCCGCATTGCCAGTTGTCGATATAAAGCCGTCTGCCAGGGCCAGCCATACGCCGCGTGTATAACCGACCAACGAACCTGCTTCCGGCGATCCAGCAAAACTCAGGACCACTTCAGGTTGTAAAATGATGGCGACCAGGCCCCCCAATAGCGCACCGAATAAAATGGTGGGTAGGGGCGGTAGCCTGCGCATGGCCATAAAGAACACGATAACAAGTGGGATCAGGGTCCAGGGTGTAATGTTGAACGATTGCTGCAGTATAGCCATAGTTTGGGCCAGCGTTTCATTATTGTGACTGACTTCAGTTCCAATACCAATCAGGATGAAGATGACAAGCGCGATGAGAAAAGAAGGCCCGGTCGTCCAGATCATATGCCTGATATGATCAAATAAATCAGTCTCTACCAC
>CAZGCW010000081.1:0-5258 GCA_964524295.1 uncultured Pseudomonadales bacterium | reverse complement strand
GCTTGTGTTCGGGCTTCAACCCATGTGTTCAATACTGAAGATGAAATAAATCAGGCTCTACCACGGCGGCAGCCAGATTGGTTGTATCTGACAGGGGTGACATTTTATCCCCAAAGTAGGCACCAGAGATGATTGCGCCGGCGGTAATGGCAGGGGATACGCCTAAGCCCATGGATACGCCAATTAAACCCACACCCAGCGTGCCAGCAACGGTCCATGAACTCCCGATACTGACGGATGTAATGGCACAGATGAGGCAGCTGGCAGCAAAAAAATACTGTGGGCTCATTAACTGGAGACCATAATAAATCATAGAAGGTACGGTTCCAGCCATCATCCAGGTACCGATGAGCGCGCCAACTGCCAAGAGAATCATGATTGCACCCATGGCAGTGCCAATTCCCGCGACCATGGCGGTCTGCAGGTCATCCCAGCGATGGCCATTTCTGATAGCCAGGCCAGAGGCAATCGCAGCACAGGTAATTAAGACAATCTGATTGGGGCCGGCAGATGAGCTATCTCCAAATAAGCTCACTGATACCGAGAGAAGAAGGATAAGAGAGATGACTGGGATCAGAGCATCGATCAATGACGGGTCTTTAACGGAAGTCATGGCTTATGTTACCTTGTTGTAAAGCGAGGGTTTTAAGTAGTTGAATGGTGGCAGTTTGGTCAATAGCATCCTATATCTCGGACTTGATTGCCAATCGATTTTAAGAACGTGATGAAAGCTGGGTGGGTCGCTGGTGTTAAGAACAAGCTCATAGCGAAACGATTTCTCATACCCCAGTTAATATTAATCACACCTCAGCCGGCCTGGAGTTAGTTATGAGTGGTAGATTTGGCCACAGCATCGTGCTGATCACGGGCGCAACTTCCGGCATAGGTGAAGCCTGTGCGCGATTGTTTGCGCGCGAGGGGGCTTCACTGGTATTGACGGGTCGGGATCAGTCCAGGGGAAGCCATCTTTGTGACCAACTCAATACGACCGGGCGTCAGGCTCGATTTTATGCCGGTGATATAAAAAATAGCCATTATTGCGATGAACTCATCGACCTGACTGTCAGGGAATTTGGCCGTCTTGATGTGCTGGTTAACAGTGCCGGGATCTGGCAGTCTGCCTCGTCAATTGATACTAGCGATGATTTGTGGCGTGAAACCCTGGCAACGAATCTTGATGGATCGTTTTTTACCGCTCGCGCTGCATTGCGGCAGATGCTTAAGCAGGGTAGCGGCAGTATTATCAATATAGCATCGGATCTGGGTCTGGTTGGTAGCAAACAAGCGGTGGCCTATTGCGCCAGTAAAGGCGCGCTAGTGATGATGACCAAGGCGATGGCAATGGATCATGCCAGGGATAACATACGAATTAATGTGCTGTGCCCAACGGACACAGATACGCCAATGATGCACCGTGATTATGCTGACCAGGGCCTGGATAGTGAAGCCGGCTTGCAAAAATCGGCAGCGGCTAACCCCATGGGGCGTATAGCCAGCCCAGATGATGTAGCCCAGGCTGCGTGTTTCCTGGCCTCGGAGGCGGCTGGGTTCATTACCGGCGTCTCGCTGCCTATCGATGGCGCAGCCACTGCTGATTGACCGATTCAATTAGGGATTATCAGGCGTGTGCTAGAGTGGCTTGTCCTGATGCGAACGGATTATCAGATGGCAGAGTGTAGGCGCGAGCGAGTCGATTTCCGTTTAGTCTTAAAGTTGATTTCTGGGGTGTTTTTTATGGTTATGAGAGTGTTAAGCCTGATAGGGCTGAGTTCGTTGGTGGTATCAGCTGCGTTTGCTTCTACATTCAACGTGGTAGAAACGTCGGTTGCCGATGTACACCAAGCGATACGCGCGGGTTCGTTGAACTGTGCTCACCTCACTCAATCTTACTTAGGCAGGATCGCTGCGTTTGACCAGACGAGCGGGCTTAATAGTATTATTGGTATTAATCCTGGTGCCATGGCTCAGGCTGACAAGCTCGATAATGAATTTAGGGCCACAGGCAAGCTGAGAGCGTTGCATTGCGTGCCCATGATCATCAAAGACAATTACAATGTTAAGGGTCTGCAAACGACAGCAGGTTCGCGTGCAATGCTTGGCTTTATGCCAGAAGAAGACGCCTGGCAAATAGCTCGAATCAAAGCTGCTGGCGCGCTTATCCTAGCCAAGTCGAATATGGCTGAGTGGGCATTCAGTCCACGTGTCACCATTAGTTCTGTTTCCGGAGAAACCCGGAATCCTTATAACCTGGCTTATGTTCCGGCTGGATCGAGTGGGGGAACGGCCGCTTCCGTGGCCGCAAACCTGGGACTGGCTGGGTTAGGCACGGACACTGGAAATTCTATTCGCGGTCCCTCCTCGCACGCAGCCCTTGTCGGTATAAGGTCAACCATGGGGCTCACCAGTCGTAGTGGAATTGTTCCGTTGTTTCTGCGAAATGATGTGGGTGGGCCTATGGCAAGGACGGTTATGGATGCGGTTCGAATACTGCAGGTGATTGCCGGACCGGATCCGGATGATCCAATTACCGCCTTTTCAAAGGGCCGGTATCCAGCCGACTTCCTTGGATTGCTAGATCCTGAGGCGCTGCGTGGTGTAAGGATAGGAGTTATGAGGCATCTCAGTGACAGAGATCATCATGATCAGGTGCTGCAGTTGTTTGAAGCAGCGCTCAGGGAACTGGAGAAACAGGGTGCGATTATCGTCGACCCTCTCGTGGTTAATGATTTTGAAGCAGTGAGTGCGAATCACTGGTGTCGGATGTTCAAGCATGATTTGAATCAGTTTTTGCAAAAAAACAAGCATCAATCTCCTCGTAGGAATCTTCAGGAAGTTGTTGATTCTGGGTTGTTTTCTGATTATATAGCCGACGATCTTAAGGCCAATGCTGCTGTTGTGGATCCTGCAAAAACGTCCCCGCCGTGTGGGGATCTGTATCAAGACGAGCGTCGCGTTGCTTTTCGTAATGCGGTGGTAGCGGCAATGGACGAAGCGGGCGTGACCGCGATGGTTTACCCGAGCTGGAATTATCCACCCGGTCGTATCGGCCACCCAGAAGATTATAAAGGCGATAATAATCAAATCATCGCTCCACACACAGGATTACCCGCGGTTACCGTGCCCATGGGTTACGTTGGGGGTTTACCTGCAGGACTGCAGTTTGTAGGTCGGCTTTTTTCGGAGCCTGATATTCTGCCTCTGGTCTATGCTTATGAACAAGCAACATTGCACCGGCGGCCACCTAGCGGTTTCAGTGAGCTAGATTCATTAACCCAGTCAGTTAAACCCTGATCATGGAGAATGGTAGGCCAGCCCTTGCAGCCAGGAATTACCTTGATGAGCCTATTTCCACGAACTTTTTAGTCTCAGGAGGGGAAAAACTTACTGAAATCTTCCGTTGAATTGACTCTGGGATAAGGTTCATCGGGCACATTCTGGTGAAGAAATTCACATAGCGGCTCCCAGCCCTGTCGCGCTTCAAAAACCAACAACCGGTCAGCGGGTACCGTGCTGCGGACCGCTTCATTGTGTCGTTGAAAAACGCGGATGACATGGGCCCGATCATCCATGCGGCCATCGAATAACCGCCCCCAGATAATATCCATGGCCCATCGTCCTGAACGTTGCTTCTTGGGGTCATCCGACTGCAGGTTTAATCGGCTGGATTTATAAATGGTGGCCATAATGCTGTCGTACCACGGGTCGGGATCACGGAGGGTTAGGATCACTTTCGCTTGTGGGTATTGGACCATCAATGTTCGCCACAGGTTGCAGGAAGGCCAGTCGACCGTGGCCCTATAACCTTCATAGAGACCTGCCCAATCAACGGGGAGACCTTGATGTGCCTGTGACCAGAGTTCAGTATGATCACGGTGCTTCATCAGTTCCATCATGTGATAACACTGCTTGTAACCCAGCATCTCCAGCCCGTATTTAAGAGACAGGGTTCCTGTTCTGCCGAAACCGGCACCGATAATTTCAATACTCATCAGGTTCTCCACAACTGAATTTAAAGGGCAGGGTGACACAGCAATCTACAAGGCTTTTTTACGCTGTTTAACAAGACAGAGACTAAACCATGTTTTCAGTTCATTGGCAATTAGGATGCGAATCACGGCCAACATTTTCAGCAGTATCGATTGGTGGGAAGGTGTACTATGATGGATCATCACCATGATGGATCAACACCATCGTCTCGCTATAAACTGAGTAAAGCATAGGCGATAAAAGGATGAATCCTGAAGACTGAAACAGAGAGGTTATGAATGGCCAGAGTTAGATTAAAGGAAGACCACGAGCTTTCGGCGCAAACACTGTCAAGAGTACAGGCAATTGAAGCAGCCGGGGGAGACAGTTCCAGCTTACGGGGCCTGGCCCATATTGAAACGTTATTTTCCGGTTTTAATCAATGGTATGTGCCTGCCAGGAAGGGCGATTCTGTTGAAGAAGAACTGATTGAATTGGTACGCTTAAAGATAGCCCGGCTCAATGA
This sequence comes from uncultured Pseudomonadales bacterium, assembly GCA_964524295.1. Classification (GTDB taxonomy): domain Bacteria; phylum Pseudomonadota; class Gammaproteobacteria; order Pseudomonadales; family Azotimanducaceae; genus UBA9926. The sequence goes on along the minus strand of CAZGCW010000081.1, from coordinate 766 downwards.
TTGTTATACCTGACTTAATATGAGATTTCTGTCGGGAACAGAAAAAGCAGAAAAATTAACTGAAGACAAAATCAGCGAACTTGATACTGAGGTCAATCATTTTAGCGCAAGGGAAAATCTGGCCATCGAGTATGCGGAACGTATGGCTCTGGATCATCATCGTATTGATGATGAATTGTTCAACCGATTACATGTTGAATTTTCTGATACCCAGATTCTGGAACTGGGGATGATGATCGGCCAGTTTATCGGTGTTGGCAGGTTGCTCGCTGTACTGGATCTTGAACCCAAAGTCTGTGAGATAGAGTCCAGGTAACGCGGGTTTAAATCCAGGTATCAATTGAGGTCGATATCTTGCTAACTTGCAGCGGATGAGCCATGGGTTGCGAGGGGCTTGATAATAGGTCTGCTCATGAGAATATCCGGTTTGCCTGGGCCGTTGGCATCCGGAATAACACCGGTAAGACAAAAGCCTAGCTTGAGATAGAATTCGAACGGGTGGTGGTTGATATTAGTCATCTGCATCAGCTGTCCCAGTGGATTAGGATAGAGGTTCAAGTCGCTCAGTGAGGTCTGATGATTTTCATCATCAGTGAGCAGATACAGGGTTGATGCCTGGGTATTGCTCAGAAAATTCAGTACAACTGTTTAGTTGCGAGTAATTAAACAGTCGATGTAATGTATTGGTTTACGAGAGCAATTGAACATTTTTTGATGAAATACTCTTATGAATTTGATCTGCAATTACGAGACTTTTAATACTTTC
>CAZGCW010000080.1:12780-16048 GCA_964524295.1 uncultured Pseudomonadales bacterium | reverse complement strand
TCCTGGGCAGTCTGCACGAAGAATCAAAATGAACCAGATACACACCGTATACCAGGCAGAATCATATGAGTGCGGTCTGGCCTGCCTGATCATGATTCACCGAAGCCTGGGCGGAAAGACGCATCTCAATGAATTCCGTGAGATGGTTGGTTCACGCCATCAGGAGCTATCAATTAAGGAATTGGTTGACTGCGCAAAAACACTCCATCTTGCTGGCCGGCCCGTTCAATGTGAACTCACGGAACTTCCACAGTTGATATTCCCTGCGATTCTTCACTGGCGCCTGGATCACTGGGTTGTGCTGACAAAAGCAACCTCAGATTATTATATTGTCCATGACCCAGCTGAGGGCCAGCTATCGCTGGACCGATCTGAGATAGCCAGAATGTACACCGGTATCGCAATACAATTTTCCAAGCTGCCGATGATCACAGCTAGACCTAAATCTGGAATTGAACCGCTCAGGGTCAGAGACATATTATCCAAAGCCAACCTGAAAGTGATGCCGATTGGGCTATTGTTTTTAACCATGGGATTGTTCTACATTCTTGCACTCAGCTTACCGCTGTTTTTAAAACTAGTCGTAGACGAGGTCCTCGTACGCCAGGATCACAATCTGCTGCTCACCCTTGCCAGTGGGTTTGCCCTCCTGGGTGTCAGCGCACAATTTATCTACTGGCTCCAGGGTAAACTAGCCCTTAACCTGTCTCTGCAGATGCAGTTCGATCTGTCAAAAGCGATTTTGGACAGAGTATTACGACTCCCACCGCATTACTTTCAAAGCAGAAACCCAGCCAGTCTACTCTCACGGCTTGCATCAATTAAACCAATCCAGCAGTTCCTATCTCAAGGCTTAATCAAAACGACCCTCAACACCACCATGTTGACTTTATGCTTAATTGTCATCAGTAACCTGGTACCCACAGCCGGTGTTATACTCGCGGCTACTTTACTGTTGCTTTTTTTGTTGTACAGCCTGACATTGTCCAGACTCAAACGTACTGGCGAAATGGCGCTCATTAAAAACACCTCTTTTCAGTCAGAAGCGATCGATAGTTTCCTCAATATCGCTTCCATCCAAAGGTATCAGGTTGAATCATTTGCGACGATTAAACTAGAAGAAAAACAAGAAACCGCACTCATGGTCGAAAACAAGGGCGCGGGCATTGAATTGGGGCTCAACACAACGCAAGGTCTGATTTTGCACCTGAGCCACATTATTCTTATCTACGTTCTCTGCGGCCAGGTCCTGGCCAATAACATCAGTTTAGGGACTTGTTACCTTATTTTGTCTTACCGACATTTTCTTACCGAGTCAATCAAGGGCCTCAGCTATGACCTGCTTGGCCTACTCACACTGCGCCTCCACCTGGAAAGAATCTCCGATTTCTATATCTATGAGCCATCTAACCCGATTACTCACCCCACCCGCATTGAAAAAGCCACGCTCAACCTCCGGGATCTACGGGTAACCAGACAAGGGCGAGAGCTATCCTACCCCTTCAGACTAAAAGTCAAACCGGGTCAATTACTCGTAATCCAAGGACCATCGGGCTGTGGTAAATCAACGCTTATTGAAGCGATAGCAGGTATCTTACCCATTAGTTCAGGCTTGCTTTCATGGGGATCCCAAAGTCTTACTGCTGGGACCCATAAGTGGTCTCCACAGCAGGTGGGTAGCGTGCTCGATGCGGATCGGCTCCACAACGGCAGCATCGCCAGCAATATCAGAATGCACCAACCGGGGGGGAAACCAGACCAACTCGTAGCAGCCGCTAGGATCGCGCACCTGCACGACGATATACTCGCATTACCACTAGGTTATGACACCCTCATTTCAACTTCGAGCGGGCCATTTTCCCTGGGCCAGATGCAAAGACTGCTGATTGCCAGGGCTATATACCATAACCCAACTCTTTTACTGTTGGACGAATCCACAGCGAACCTAGACGCGCATCTCGAACAGCAGTTAATCGCCAATTTGCGGCAATCGGGCCGGACCCTGGTGGTGGCCACCCATAGAAATAACCTGATTGCACAGGCCGACATGGTATTGATTAAGGAAAACCTGGATTGGCAAATACGAGCCCCAAACGCCGGCTAAATAGGTGGTGCAATTAATCAAGTCTTCTTTGAAGCTTCATCGCGACGTGTTAGCGGGAACACTAATGCCAGCCAAAAAAAACTGACTAAGAGCCCTATTAGAAGATAATAACTGGACATTACCACACCCAATTTTTGTAAAAACACCACCGCCAATCCAGAGCCTCCTTTGGCCGACCGATAACCGAACACATCAATGAGTTCTTTAGCACGATACCTTGAATCAAAATCCAGCGGCATATAGATTAATTCTTTCGCGCCTCGAAACAGGGAATAGTCAAACACTTTAAAAACGAAAAAGGCCATCCCTACCGACAGTAAACTCGGCGACCAGAGCGCATAACCAATCACACAGATATGAATCAGAGGCATCAGTAGGTGGACGACCCGCAATGCAAACAAGGTCAGGAACACCGGCGTTAACAGAAACTGAGAAGCCACTGCGACGGAATTCAGGTAGAACCAGAAATCACCTTGAAAGGCTGTTTCAGCGTCTGTCTGACCGACAAAGTCTGCTGACAACAAGGCCTGAAACTTAAAATCCAATACCGCTGCGATCACCTGGGCAGAAACGATAATCAGTAAAAGACTCACTAGTTTAGGGTTCCCCACCAACACTGACCATCCCATATTGATAAATCCAGATCCCTTCTTGGTGGCCGCAGGCAGGATAGGTTCCCCGAAATCAAGGTAAGCCTTGTTAGCAATGAATCCGGCAGGGAGGATAGCAAGCGCCCCCAGCAGAATAAGCGTTTCAGTTCCCAGTGGAACCGCACTGACCGAGACCAGGTAGGCCCCCAGGACACTACCAAGCCCGGCGATACCGGTAATCGGGCCGTTTACTTTTTTGGCGGTCTGTTCGGTCAATGAAGAGTTAATGTAGCTCCAGTATTGCTCTATCAGCAATACCACATAAAATTCTTTCAACAAGAATAGCAAAGGCGTTACTGCCTGACTGCCCTGTCTTACAGCGAGGTAACCGGCGAATATGAGTAATGCCGAGCCGTAACTGGTCACCATCAGCGTACGCCTTGGGCCAAGTCTGCTAAGCAACCAACCGTAGACAGCCACACCAGCCAATACAACCAGCGGCATCGCCACCATTAACAGAGGAAGATTTTCGGCGCCGTAGGCATTTTTGAACAAATGGGCTTCAAACAAGAGC
>CAZGCW010000080.1:9027-12770 GCA_964524295.1 uncultured Pseudomonadales bacterium | reverse complement strand
CAACACAGTCGACGCAGATCGCATAAATTCGTAACCAGTCAGAGTGAACATGGCTGAAGCAGCCATCATAATGGCGAGTTGTATATCCTTGCCTACCTTTATCATTTGAAATTGCCCACTTAACTGAAATTAGTCGTGTTTGAACCTGCTTGGCTGCGACAGAAGCCTGCGTATACCTTATACTGCACATCCCTGACCGCTGTATAGTTTAAGATGCAAGAAATGATAAAACCGATTACAAAACCTGAAAATCCCTGCTTTTCATCTGGCCCAACATCCAAATATCCTGGCTGGAGCCTGGCTGAGTTAGGCACAGCTAATCTGGGCAGGTCCCATCGCGCCACTAACCCGAAAAGCCAACTCCGAAAGATCATTGAAGACAGCAAGGAAATCCTGGGAATTCCCGAGGACTATCGCCTTGGTATCGTACCCGCATCTGACACTGGTGCATTCGAAATGGCCATGTGGACCATGCTCGGACAAAGGGGTATCGATGTGCTGAGCTGGGAAAGTTTTGGCCAGGGCTGGCAAACAGACATCCAAAAGCAACTGGGCCTGAGCGACGTCAATTACTACTCAGCGGAATATGGATCCTTACCGGATCTGGCTTTAACAGACAGTACGAACAGGGATATTGTATTCACCTGGAATGGCACTACCTCAGGCGTTAAAGTTGCCAATGGTGACTGGATCAATTCAACCAGGCAAGGACTGACCTTCTGTGACGCCACCTCAGCCGCTTTCGCCATGCATCTACCCTGGCCTAAACTAGATGTCGTTACCTGGTCCTGGCAGAAAGTGATGGGCGGTGAAGGCGCTCATGGCATGCTGGCTTTATCACCCAGGGCTGTTTCAAGACTGGAAAGCTACCAACCCAGCTGGCCTCTCCCAAAAATATTTCGCCTGACAAAATCTGGCAAACTCATCGAGGGATTGTTTCAAGGCGCAACCATTAATACACCGTCCATGCTGGCTGCAGAAGACCACCTAATGGGTCTACAATGGGCAAAATCAATCGGTGGCTTAGATAGTCTGATACAGCGAAGCGAAGAAAATCTAGCTGTCATCAACCATTGGGTCAACCGAACCGCCTGGGTAGACTTCCTCGCTACCCAAGCAGCTACCCGCTCTAGCACCTCCATATGCCTGAAAATTATTGACGCCGATTACAGTCGACTGAGCGAAAATGAACAGCGCGCTCGAATCAAATCCATCACTGAACGACTGGAATCGAATAAGGTAGCCTATGACATCGCGGCCTACCGAGATGCGCCACCAGGCCTCAGGATCTGGGGTGGTGCAACGGTCCAAGCCAATGATCTTGAATGCCTGACTGAGTGGCTTGACTGGGCCTGGCAGGTCACAGGCTGAAGCACCTGGTAATGATAACTTACCTAGCTAACATTATTGCGCTAGGCCTGGTTTGCCTGTTAGCATTGCCACTACCGTGCTCGGCTGCCTCGGCTGCAGGCATGACAAAAGTTCACTTCCTGATTCCGGCAGGACCCGGTGGCGGCTGGGATGGAACCGCTCGCGGCATTGGTACTGCACTCACCGAATCAGGGCTAGTAGACACGGTCTCCTATGAAAACCTTTCTGGCGGCGGCGGCGGTAGAGCCATTGCGAAACTGATAGAAACTGCACAGCGGCAACAAAATACGCTGCTCATTAATTCAACGCCCATCATTGTCCGATCCCTACAGGGCATCTTCCCTCAAAGTTTCAGGGATTTAGTCCCTATCGCATCCGTTATTGCCGACTACAGCTGTTTTGCGGTTCGTAAAGATTCTAAATTGGAAACATTCAAAGATTTATCAAATCAGTTCATTTCGGCACCTGCTTCAATTATCGTCGCTGGTGGATCGGTAAGAGGAAATACCGATCATTTCATTATCGCCAGGGCCTTACAACTGGCTGGCGGTGATCCCAAAGCAGTGAGTTATCTTTCTTACGATGGGGGCGGCAGGGCAATGGCGGGCCTTCTCTCAGGGGAAGCCTCGGTACTCTCGACTGGCCTTAGCGAAGCGATCCAATTACAGCGAAATGGCCTGATACGCATTCTGGCAGTGACGGCACCCGAACCACTGATCGACGCGCCTGCCCTGCCGACACTCAAGAGCCAGGGAATTGAACTGGAATTTGCAAACTGGAGAGGCTTTTTTGCAGCCAAAGGTCTTGACCGGGGTCAATATGACGAGATGGAAGCCATGCTCGATAAGTTGGTCGACAGCCCCGAATTTGAACGCATTCGAGCAAGAAATAGCTGGGCCAGGCTATATCGAAAAAGAAGTCAATTTTACTCCTTCCTGGAACAACAGGAAGTACAGATCACCAATTTAATGAGTACAGTAGGCTATCTTAGACCAAGGAGGTAACTGGATGAATCGGGTAACATGAAGCTAGAGAAGTGGGTGACTGTTTCACTTCTGATTTATTTTGGGAGTTACCTGTTCCTGACTGGCACTATCTATCTAGATTTCTGGGAAAGCGACGAAATATTCAATGCCAGAACAATACCTTACCTGATAGGTTCAGTCGGTTTACTCTACGTAATTGGTTTGCTTTGGAACCTGACTCGCCAGAAACACATCTCCACCGGCATAATCTCGGCAGTGGACAACCGCGCTTTTTGGCTTATCGCAGGCGTAGTTCTATACATAAGCCTACTTGAATCTCTTGGTTTTATTCCAAGCAGCCTACTGTTACTCGCCCTATCTGCCTATTTTCTGGGTGAACGCAGAATCGGGTTAATTGTCTCGACCGCCATCCTGGTTCCCGTGTCACTTTGGGCAATCCTGACCTTTTTAGGGATCTACTTACCCCCTGGAAACTGGGGCCTGACTATCCAGGGACTCAGTCCATGATAGAAGGCATTCTATTAGGACTTGATTCAATACTGACGGTTCACAACCTGTTACTGATTGCCTGTGGGTGTATGGCAGGCAGCCTGATCGGAATGTTACCTGGGCTGGGGCCGATTTCTGCTATCGCGTTAATGATTCCTATCAGTTATAACCTGGATGCCGCCAGCGGCATGATCCTATTATCCGGTGTTTATTACGGTGCGATATTTGGTGGATCTACCTCTTCCATCCTTATCAATGCACCCGGTGTTGCAGGGACGGTGGCCACCGCTTTTGATGGTTACCCCCTTGCTGTGAGCGGACAAGCCGGTAAAGCGCTAGCGAGTGCTGCATATGCTTCATTTGCAGGTGGAACCCTGGCAATTCTTCTACTCATGATCAGCGTTCCTTACCTTGCAGACCTCTCCCTGAGCTTCCAGTCTGCCGACTATTTCCTACTGATGTTATTGGGGTTGAGCCTGGTAACCGCATTTGCGGAAAAAGGCAGTTATGGCAAAGCGGTCATTATGACTTGTCTCGGCTTAAGCGTTGCGACAGTGGGTACCGACCTTGCCTCCGGGGTAGAAAGGTTTACATTCGGACGAGCCGACCTGATAGACGGTATTAGCTTCCTCCTTGTTGCTATGGCAACTTTTGCTCTGACGGAAGCTTTTCTCATGGTTCTGAAAAAAGATCAGGAAGAAAAAGCGCTTCCCAGACTCGAATCTAGCGGCCTCAAGTTGACACAACAGGAAGTGAAGGAAATTGCTCCTGTCATTACCAGGACTTCCTTACTGGGCTTCCTGGTCGGTGTCCTTCCAGGCGCTGGCGCAACCATCGCCTCTTTCCTCGCCTATGGTGCAGAACGCTCACTGGCTGGAGAACAGGACAAACCTTTCG
>CAZGCW010000080.1:0-9017 GCA_964524295.1 uncultured Pseudomonadales bacterium | reverse complement strand
CAAGGGACTTGCTGCACCCGAGGCTGCCAACAACGCAGCCTGCTCAGGTTCATTTGTTCCTTTACTCACACTGGGAATCCCCGGCTCTGGAACGACTGCAATTCTTCTGGGGGCATTGGTATCCTATGGTATCCAACCAGGACCAAGGCTTTATCTTGACGAGCCGACCCTATTCTGGTCTGTTGTGATATCCATGTATTTCGGAAACCTGATCCTGTTGTTACTTAACCTTCCCTTGATTCCCTATATAGCAAAACTCCTGTTAATCCCCAGGACCTTGCTTGTGCCATTGATCCTATTTTTCTCTCTGACCGGCGTTTATCTGGTTTCCTTTAATACCTTCGACCTGTATCTAATGGTACTGTTTACGGTAGCGGCTGTTTTCCTTCGACAAACTGGATTCCCCATGGCACCACTATTACTTGGATTTATTTTAGGCGGGATGCTCGAGGACAACCTGCGTCGAACCATGACAATAAGCCAAGGAGAGCTTAGTTTCCTGTGGCAAAGGCCAAGCTCTCAGGCGCTGTTAATACTCATTGCAATAGTACTGATAGCTCCATTGATCAGACGCCTCTTACCGACTCTGGCTAAATACCATGTCCGCTAAAACCTGGTTGAATGATCTTGGCTGGCCCTACCAGGACAAAGCCATGCCACAATCTCAGGACGCTTTCCTCATCGGCAGGATTTTAAGGCAGGACAGGCAGTACTTTACAGTCGAAACTTATACCGGATCCAAACGCGCCCGACTTCCTGGCAAAGCCAGAAACCGAACCTCTAGCAAAGCTGATCTGCCTGCTGTCGGTGACTGGATAGGTATCAAAATGAGCATGGACCCGGATGGACTAGCTGAGATCGTCTATCAATACCCTAGGAAGTCATCACTCTGCCGACAGGCAACTGGCGACGTAAAGGATAAACAGGTACTTGCCGCGAATATTGATTTGGTCTTTGTCATCAGTGGACTTGACCAGAATTTTAATGTCAATCGAATCGAGCGGTTCCTGATGATGGCTTGGAGTAGTGGCCTTCCGGCAGTTTTGCTACTGAATAAGGCAGATCTATTTCCGAATCCTGTCGCCCAGTTAAGCGCGCTGGAACCCATCCTATCCGGTACGCCGGTCCATCCAATCAGCGCACTGAGAGGAACCGCAATAGATACCGTTACCTCTTATCTGGGTACCGGTAAGAGCGCGGCCTTAGTAGGCTCATCGGGCGTAGGAAAGTCTACCTTGGTTAATCATTTGATGGAGGAAATTCATATGGAAACCAAAGCTGTACGGGAATTCGATGACAAGGGTCGCCATACGACCACGCATCGGGAGCTATGCAAACTGCCTGATAATCAAGGACTCCTGGTTGACACTCCTGGAATGCGCCAGGCGCAACTATGGGCAGAACACGAAGCGCTCGAGGAATTCTATGGAGATATTGTTGCCTTATCAGCCGACTGCAAGTACTCGGACTGCTTACATACCCAGGAACCACTGTGCAATGTAAAGGCGGCAGTTGAAGCGGGGAGATTACCTCAATTCAGGCTAACTCAGTACCAAAAGCTAGTAGCCTATATTGCTTAGCCGTTCAGTCAGCACAGTCGACGATCGTCATCAGAGATTAGACTTGGGCAAAAACCGCGGAGATTAATTGCCCAATGGAAATCAGCTAGGGCCCGCATCCATAATCAAACGCCAGTTCAATTAAATCGAAAATTTAACCATTCAGCATATCTTGTAGGGCAGCCTGGCGCCGCTTCTCACCGCTGATATAGCGTATGTATTGCCGGGTTTGCTTGGCCAGCCTCTTGTCTAGCTTACCTGCCTGGCGAAATGCTTTGGAGGCCTGATTCCAGTTTTCCAGCGACATATGAGAGATGGCCATCCAGAAGAATGTGTCGCTACGCTGATCCAATTCTTCATCGTCTAAGGCTGCTTCGTAGGCGACAACTGCTTCCTTGTGCCTGTCTTGTTGAGCCAGAGCCTGGGCCAATCGATAATGGATTTCACCATCTTCTGCATACTCTGATGCTCGTCTCCAGGCTTGAATGGCTTTAGACATTTCCTGTGCCACGGTATAACACGTGGCCAACAAACGCAGGTTCTTTTCATCAGGTTCGATTATTTTGTCTTTAAACCCTTTTTCGAGGACCATAGCCGCCTCGAATGAGACATCAGCGTTGAGCAGACGCTGGGCAAGCATGACCACTTCAGAATCTTTAACTAAAAGACCCTGTAGGTATATCGCATAATAGGCTGATAACGCGCGGTCTTCCCATTCCTTTTCGCTATACATACCTGCTAAATGCATCCAATACATCTTCTTAGGAAACATAACAACCATTCTTTCCAAGACATTGATTACATTATCAATATCCTCGAGCTCGTTATACAAAATAACTTGCAGGTAAATCCAGTTTTCTTTCAGTTCCCGGCCTTCCAGAGCAACTAATTTTTCAAGCTCCAGGGCCCACTTCAAGGCTTCCCTAAATTCTTCAAGTTGATAATAGGCCGTTGCTTTCAAGTAAGTGACCTGCGAATCAGGTTTACCGTTGATGACTTCCCAGCGTTTGATGAACTGCAGAGACTTAGTGTAATTTTCTCGCGAATAATAGAGCTGGAACAATGCCCGTAGCGAGTTTTTTTCCAGGGCCTCAGTAATAATACCTTGTTCCCCTGCCTTCAATACCTGCTCATAGGCGCGAATCGTATTGGTGATATCACCTAACGTGTAGTAACCGAAAGCGAGCATATTCCAGAGCTGAGAAAGCTCATTGGAATTGATTCGTCTCTTTTTAGTCATCTCCAGCAGTTGGTCGATGCCATCCTGAGGCGTGCCCTTCGGAATAGGCGCGGGTTCTCCCTCTTCCCTCGGCATTGATTCAGGATCAATCATTATCTGGGCTTCAGACATCTTCTTATAGAAACTCTGGCTGATCGCCGGCACTCTACGCGGTTTTTTCTTTTTTTCCGTTTCTGCGGCATGAGATGCATTAAAAACCGGGACGTCAGAGACTGCCAGGGTAAAGACCCCTAAGGTGATCAATGTCATCAGCTGAATAAACTGCTTCATACTAAAGCTCCAGGTTACGAATCCGCTAATTCAAAAATAATTCTATTCTGCACGCCCGCTGTTTCAACCGGCTGGCCATCAATCACTTTTGGCTTGTATTTAAACTTCACCGCCGCTTTTAAAGCTGCATTATTAAAAACGGTATTAGGACTATCGACACATTCTTCTGGGTTTCGAACATTCGGGATATAGCCACAATTGGACACGACAAAAGGATCACGAACGGTGCCCTGCTCAGTTACGATGAACTCGACGATAACCCAACCTGCCATGCCTCGTGACAAAGCTCGACGAGGATACTGAGGTGATACTTTAACGATGGGCAGGTACTCACCATCACTGATACCAAAGCCTCCGCCACCGACGTCTACATTGACATTTAAATCAACATTGGACATAGAGAAACCGGCATTATCAACCGCAACATTAAAATTCTGAGGCGGTATATCCGGTGGTGGCTCGTCCGGGGGAGGTGGTTTCTTCGGCTTACGTTGCTTGGTCTGTACCTCCTGTTCCTGTTTGACGCGAACAAAATCAACCAGATTACCGATCTTATCATCCGTCAGCGCACTTTCTGCACCCTGGATGAGGTACTGCATCAGATAGAACAATGCAAGTGTGACAAACACACCTATAATGGCCGAAATACTGAACCTAATTATCATGCCTTATTCCTTCATATCTCTTCGGAGGCGATCGCCACCTGAGTGATTCCGATCTGCCTGGCAGAATCCATAATTGCGAGGACCTTTTCGACCTTAGAAACACTGTCTGCCTGGATAACCAGTCCACCCTTGGGGTTTTCAGCATGCAGTCGTTCCATGATCGGTCGAACATTCCTGATATCAACCTTTTTCTTATCAATCCAGATACCACTGTCGGCACCAACACCGACTAGAAGAGAGACGGTTTTCTTCATCTCTGCCGTTTTAGTATCGGGGCGATTGACCTCTACCCCAGTTTCTTTGATAAACGTGGCTGTAACGATGAAAAAAATCAACATAATAAATACGACATCGAGCATTGGCGTTAAGTCAGCAACCTTTTCTTCTGCTTGGGCTTTTAATTTTCGCATTCTACTTGTCCATTATATTCGTAACAGAATCAGTGATCCGCTGTTAGCGTGTCTTCTAGAAAATTTGACTCTGATTCTACCTTACTAACAAGAAACGTATTGGCCAACACGCCCGAAAGGGTTGCAACCATTCCTGACATGGTCGGGATCGTTGCCATAGATACGCCGGCAGCCATAGAACGAGCATTCCCGCCTGAATAGGTCATGGCTTCAAAAACAGAGACCATCCCTGTCACCGTACCCAGCAGGCCGAGCAACGGCAGCAATGCAATCAAGGTCTTAATAATACCCATATTAGCCCTGAGTCGTTCATTTACCTCTGAAATAAGCCGTTCCCTTATCAGGCTTGCGGTCCAGGATTTACGCTCCGGCCGGCCTTCCCAATAGGTTAGTGCTGCACTGACATCCTTCCTGTGCTCAGTTCGGATAAACCAGAACCGTTCACAGATGACAGCCCACATAAAAAAGGTCGCGGCGGCAATCAGGTAGAGGACCTGACCGCCTGCTTCCATGAAAGTTCTAATTGCGACTATGATTTCTTCCACAGTTAGCCGCCTGTTTTTTCCGCATGCTCAGCAATTAAGCCACCGCTCTGCTCATTTAATATCTGCATGATACCTTGCGCTCGAGTATTTACGAAATAATGCAGCAGGACTGTCGGTATCGCCACGGTCAAACCCAGCACCGTGGTTATCAACGCCTGAGAAATACCACCCGCCATCGTCTTTGGATCGCCGGTACCAAACAGGGTAATCGCCTGGAAGGTCACGATCATACCGATAACCGTACCCAGTAGACCTAGAAGCGGTGCCACCATGGAAATGATCTTGATGAAACCAATAAAGCGGTTAATACTCGGCTGCTCTTTGAGTATCCCTTCATCAATTTTCAGCATTAAAGTATCTGAATCCACTTCCTTATTTTCTTCATAGATCGCCAGAATCCGCCCGAGCGGGTTCTTCATGCTCGCAGCGCCTGGATTCTTCGCCTGTTTGTTAACGCTCATGCCAACAAATGACAGGGCTGTGAACTTATAAATAGCAATTGCCAGAGCGATGGCACCCAGGAAAATAATCACATAACCCGGTGTTCCACCCTGATGAACTCTTTCCTCCAAGGTAGGCACCTGCACCTGCAGAGCCAGAAGCTGTCCCCGAGTCGGATCTAACCCAAATGGCACAAAGCCAGAGGTGGAACTGCCCAACTGCGCAGCGGAATCAACAAATCGATCGGCGGGCTGCTTGGGAAGCTCAGCAATAATCTGATTTTCAATATCATAGGCGACATAAGCACCATCACTGATCAGGTTGAACGCACCAACACGAATCACTTCCTGTTGCTTTTCTTCACCATCTAATTTGATGACATTAGCCATGAAACGGCTGACTTTTGCTGATTCGGTCATCTCCTCTTGCATCAGGAACCATAGCCTTTCAATCTCTTCAATGGTTGCCAATTTGGAACTCTTGCCCATGGATTTGGCAAATTCTCCCAGCCAGTCTCCTCGGTTTGGTAATTCAGAGCTGATAATCGACCCTTCGAATACACCTTGCGTATCGCCGCTGACCTGCTGCAATACGCCAAACAACTCACGTAATGAGCCCAGGCGCTTCGCCAGGATCTCCTGCTGGGCGGCGATGTTCTGCTCGTTCTTTTCGAACTGGGCTTCAAGCCGTTCTGAGCGAGCTTCTTCGTTACGTTGTTGCCTTTCAGCACTTCTCACTGCCTGTTGCTGCTTGGATTTATCCGCCAGGAACTCTCTTTCGCGACGCTCATTAATCCGGCCGTTAACCACCTTGCCTTCTTTCACCAGGTTTAGGAGCTCAGAGAGCGTGCTTGCCTGCACATCGTCATCCGCTGCTTGAGCACTAAAACCAACAATCAGCAGCAATACTGCCAGATTTTTTATTAATAATTTCATTCTCTACTCCCCTGCCGCTCTGACTGGCAATTTCACAAGGTCGGCGGTCTGCGTCTTGCGCGCGATACGCAATGCATCTCTTACCCCTGTCCTGAATTCATCCCCTAAAATTACCCATTCCCGCTTTTCATTATCCCAGACGCCGGTGGTTTCACCATTTAACGTCTGAAAAACAAGCGAAACACGACCCCACTTGAGCATATCAACCGAGGTTTTGCTGCCACCCACATCAATCATATCTGTATAGGCTTCAATAGTTGACCCGTAGGCATTTTCTACCTGATAGGCCTGCATCACCTGACTGAACTTCTCAGCAACACTGACATCGGCGCGATCAAGGGTTTCCTGAAGAAACGCGATTCTTTCCTCACGCTCATTCATTAAGAAAGGAACATCCAGTTCTACAAATTTGGCCAAATTATCGATCATCCTTTCGATCAATGGTCCAATCTGCCTTTCAATCACGGTAACACTATCAATTGATTTTGCCAGCTCTGCCAGTTCTGCATTCTGGTTTCTGATCAACCTTTCTTGCTGGAGGTTGTACACTTTTAAGCCATCAACCACTTTCATCACCCGCTTATACTGGGAAAGCAGATCGCGTGTATCGTCTTTTATCTCATCTATTTTAATCTGAGAATTCTTTCCATCTAATGTCGTAGCTTCTCGAACACCCAATACTTCATCAAGACTTTGTGCCAGCACCGGATTTATCGATACCAATGACACAAAGAGTAGCAGTGCTGCTAGCAGCCCTGAACTGGATTGCAGTTGTTTCATGATCTTACCTATTCGGATTATTACTCTTATGGACCTGTTTTTATGAGCTATACGCCCTAAGTGGCATCCCTTACAAAACGCACAGACGAAGAATGTAGAAGCATCGATTGTTTGTCAAGCAAACAGTCTAAGGATATGCACTTAAGTGCTAAAACTGATGGAAATAATACCAATTTCATTGCGATTAACACAATGTGCGCTAAACCTGAGGTTTTTTAAGCCGGTTAAGACTCATCTTTCAAACCAAACAACTCTCGCTGAGCCAGCCTACTCTTGAAATCTCCTGAGGCTATGAGAGAGGCTCCCTCTGCAAACCCTGCCTCAACAGCTGGCCGGGTTAACAAGTCCTGGTACCAGCGCTCAACATCTGGGTAGTTTTGCAGGGAAATGCCATGCCGTTCATGCCTGTATACCCAGGCCAAACAGGCAATATCGGCAATACTATAGTCTCCTGCCAGATACTGACGTTGTCTCAGCTGGACATTCAGCACCGCGTACAAGCGTTCACATTCAGCCTTATAACGTTGAATCGCATATTCGTGTTTGTCTTCAGCGTACATCCGAAAGTGGTGAGCCTGTCCTGCCATGGGTCCAAGTCCGCCGACCTGCCAAAACAACCACTGCAGACAAACCAGCCTGGCCTCTGCCTGCCGCGGGATCAAACGCTGATGCTTTTCGGCAAGGTACATGAGGATCGCCCCTGATTCGAACAGCGTTGTCTTTGTCTGGTTTCCTATCGGTTGATGATCTACCAGAGCAGGAATTTTGTGCGAAGGAGAGAGAGCAACAAAATCATCGTAATGCTGCTCTCCCCTGGTAATATTAACAGGCACTATATTATAAGCCTGACCGAGTTCCTTCAGGGCAATAGATATCTTATATCCGTTTGGCGTCGGCCAAAAATAAAAATCATAGGCCACCGGTCACTCCTGTCACGGTAAATGTGAGGCAAAAAATTCCAGGCTGCGAAGTCGCGCTAGATCGGCAGCCGCTGCATCGAAGCTAGCCCGATGGTTGCAGTTGAAGCCATGGTCTGCATCGTAAACATGGACATCGGCGTCCGGGCAGGCCTGTTTTACCGCATCAACCTGGTCCATGGGAATGTGTGAATCCAGCTTGCCAAAATGAAAAATTACAGGCACTTTTGCGGATCGGTTCATCTCTCCACTAACCCCGCCGCCGTAGTAGCTAACAGCACAAGCAATACCTTCAAGCTCACAGGCTGCCAGCCAGGCCATCAATCCACCGAAACAATAGCCGACCACACCTGTTTTCTGAGTAAAACCGAGGTAGTCTATGGCCGCCTGCAGGTCGAGCAATGTCTCTTCAAGTCTGAGCTTCCCCCGGGCAATTTCAACCCCCTGCATCATGTCTGTACCACCATATCCTAATTCAATGCCGGCCTCGACACGATCAAACAGTGCCGGTGCAAGAGCTCGGTAACCCGCCTCTGCGTAGTGGTCACAAACTTCCCTGATATGGGCATTGACACCAAATATTTCCTGAATCACGACCACTGCACCGTTAGGCCGTTCGGTTGGCTCCGCCAGGTAACCACTGAATTGATGCTGATCTGAACTGGTCAACTGGACTATTCTATTGGCCATAAATTATCTCCTATCTTTGTAGAATTTCAATGCGTCAGGCTCTTGTTAGGCAGCGGCAGGATGTTGCTGCCCTGGTGCCTTTTTATACTCGCTATGTCAACCCGCAACCGGGGCCAGTCGTTCAAACCAGTCGACTGATCAACTGAGCCTAGTCCAGCGGTGACTGCATTCATAGCCGATGGCATTTGAATCCAGCTAAAAAGTCATGATTTTCTGTTACCCCACTGACAATTGAACGGGCGATATCTCCTTGCAAATAGTGTTCGGCCACCCGCTGCACGTCATCGGTTGTCACCGTCAGTATCTGTCGTCTCTGCGCTTCCCTCCAGCCCGCATTGCGGCCATGTAGTGCCAGGTGGAATGACTGGCGCGCTTCCCCTGCGGGAGAACCCGGTGCATCCAAGGCACTAATGATACCCAGGATAGCTTCTTCAACTGCAGCACTGTCTACCTGGTTATGCCTTGCCCAATGAATCGCATGATCAAAGATCTCGAAGGTTCTCTCGAGCTCCGGGTCTCGATAAGAATAAAGCCGGAAAACACCGCTATTAGCGTCAAAATTCGC
>CAZGCW010000079.1:0-16133 GCA_964524295.1 uncultured Pseudomonadales bacterium | reverse complement strand
CGGCAATACTCTCATCATTAGGATAAGACAAACGCAATTCCGAAAACGCGGATGCAGCCTCAGCAAACCGAGACAGGCGCATATAAGAACGAGCAAGCATAAATCGGACGCTGTCATTTCCCGGATTTCTCGCCAGCATCTGTTCCAGGTTCGCAACCATTGCCGTGACACTCGCTTCATCATTGGGATCAATTTCACTGATTCGCTCAGTCGCAATGACGTCTGATATCGCACCTTTAGACAAACCCAGATCCGTATAAACCAATAGTGCGCACAGTGGCACAAACAGAAGTGCGGCAAATGCCACCACCTGCCAATTCAGAATCACTCTGGAGCCGATTTTTTTAGCCGCATCCAGGTTCTGTGGGGCGCTATCGTCCAGGCTAGGAATATCACTGAGCAGGTTGCGCTGCAAATCAATCAGTTGGATCTCTAAGTCAGCAGGCTCTATCAAATTCTCTGCTAGCTGCTGCTCCAGAAAAGCTTTCCGGTCACGAAATAACGCCAGGTTGAACTCGGTTCGATCTACCCCGGCTTGCGGTCTCACAAAATAGAGGGGATATATTACAAAGGCCATGGCCGACAACAGCAACAAAACCGCTGCGCACCAAAAAGCAATCACGCTTCATCCTTCAACAGTTGTTCAAGTCGTTCTCGGTCCAGATCACTCAGCCTGGCCTGGGCGTCACCCTGCCTGTGACGAACCATGATGAAACACCCGCCCAGAGCGACCACTAAAACAAAAGCGGGTGCTAACCACAGGATCCAGGTTGACGCATTAAAGCGAGGCTTATAAAGAACAAAATCACCATATCGATGATGCATGAATTCCAGAATTTCTGCATCTGTCTGACCTTCCAATAGCATCCGATGAACTTCGCGCCTCAGGTCTTGGGCAATCATCGCATCCGAACCCGCCAAATTGGTATTCAGGCACTGTGGACATCGTAATTGGGCGATCAAATCATAGTACCGGGCTCGTAATTCTCCATTGGGGAACACATAAGCATCTATCGCTGCATAGCCTATGGTGGAACTCATCAGGAAATAAACAACCATGCATCGTATCACTCGCATTTAGCCCTCCCGGTCTGATCGATTTAATTCAGCGACCATCGGGGCCAGTATCTCCATCCAGACCTGCTGGTCGAGGACACCCACATGTCGATACCGTATGATCCCATTGGCGTCAACTAGAAAGGTCTCCGGTGCACCATAGACACCCAGGTCAATCGCCAGCTGACCATCATGGTCCGAGATATTAAGATCAAAGGGATCACCATAATGTTGCAACCAGGCAAGTGCCTTTTCGCGGTCATCATTGTAATTAATACCGAATACCGAGACATCCTCCTCTCGACTAATCCGCATCAGTTCCGGGTGCTCTTGGACGCAACTGGGACACCAGGTTGCCCAGACATTCAAAATGGTTACCTTGCCGCGAAGATCTTGCTCACTCCATGTTTTCGAAGCATCGCTCAAACGAGGCAAACTGAAAGCGGGCAGCGGCCTGTCCAGCATCTGCGATGGCAACAAATGCGGGTCTTCCAGCCTGAACCCCGCGGCTAAAATTGCGACTAGCACCAGAAACACAGCCAAAGGTAAGAGAAACCGTTGTGACATCATCACACTGTACTCAGGTGCTGGGCATGAATGGCGTTCGCCTTTTCTATCCGAGCAACTTGCCGAGCGCGATAACGCCTATCCAGAACCGTGACAAAACCACCCAGCGCGATCAGCACACCGCCCAACCAAATCCATCTAACTAACGGCTTAATATGGACCCGCACAGACCAGGCCTGGTTACCAATAAACTCTCCCAGGGCAACATAGACATCTCGCCACGGGTTAACACTGATATCAGCTTCTGTCATCACGTTCTGAGAAGGCGTATATAGCCTTTTCTCAGGATACAGTATGTCAATCAGCTTGCCTTGCTTTCTAATCTCTATAACACCTCTGTCAGCACTGTAATTAGGGCCCATCACCCTATTCACTCCCTGGAAGGTGATTTCATACCCCGCGACCTCCTGGTTATCCCCAGGTGACATCAATACATCAATTTCCTCACTCAGGGTCACGGTCGTCACAATTCCCAGTGCGCTTAAGGCAATACCGATGTGTGCCATCCACATACCATAGTAAGAGGGTGTCTGCTTTAATAAACCAGCAGGCCATCGATTGCCGGCGCGATATCTTGCATCCGCCAGCAAATTTGTGATTAACCAGAAACATACTAACGATACGACCAAGAACCAGAGGTTCCAGGTCGACGCCAGAAAGCCGCACGCGAGCGTCATCACCAAGCTAATCAGCAGTCTTACGGGCTGGTCGCGTAAAAGTATGCCTGCTGTAGTCTTGCGCCATCTCGAAGCGCAACTCATGGCCATCAATACAATCAGAGGCAACATCAGCGGCACAAACACGATATTAAAATACGGTGGCCCAACTGAGATTTTTTGACCCGACATAAACCACTCATAAATCAGCGGATAAATCGTCCCGAGTAAGACCGTGATCACGGACACGGTCAGGATCAGGTTATTAGCAAGAATAAAACCCTCACGACTCAACCAACCAAAGCCGACCGTGACACTCATTTTACCTGCCCTGATGCCATAAAGAAGTAACGAGCTGCCAATGACAATCACCAGATAGTACAGAATGAAAACGCCTCTCTCAGGGTCTACCGCAAAGGCATGGACAGAGGTCAATACGCCTGAGCGAACCAGAAAAGCACCGAGCAGGCTGAAAGAGAATGCAGAAATGGCTAATAATACCGTCCAGGACCTGAACACGCCGCGTTTTTCAGTTGCGGCCAGGGAATGTATCAAGGCAGTGGAAAGCAACCAAGGCATAAAAGAAGCATTCTCCACGGCATCCCAGAACCACCATCCGCCCCAACCCAATTCATAATAAGCCCACCAGCTACCCAAGGTGATACCGATGGTCAGGAAAGCCCAGGCGGCATTCGTCCAGGGCCTTGACCATCTGGCCCAGGCGGCATCAAGTTGTCCCGAAGTCAGACTGGCAATAGCAAAAGCAAAAGGCACGGATAAACCCACATAACCAAAGTACAGAACCGGTGGATGAACAATCAGGCCGAAATCCTGTAACAAGGGATTCAGATCAGCACCTTCCGCCGGGAAAAACGGCAAAGTGCGATCGAACGGATTAGACATAAATATCAGAAACAGGAAAAACCCGATACTGAGGCTACCCAGCACTGCCAATACCCGGGCTCGCATATCTTCATTTAACTGTTTACTGAACTGACTTACCGCCAGTGTCCAGCTCGACATAACCAGACACCAGAGCAAGAAGGAGCCTTCATGAGCACCCCAGACCGCAGAAATTTTATAGTAAACAGGCAATGCACTATTGGAATTCCTGGCCACATAGTCAACCGAGAAATCATCACTGACAAACGCCAAGGCCAGACAGATGAAGCTGGCCAGGGTGAAAACAAACATCCCTGCAGCCAGGGAGCCACCACTGCGCATCAGAACAGGGTTTCTTAGATAAACACCCAGCCCTGGCAATACTGCCAGACAACAACTGAGAGCAAAGGCAAGGATAAGAGATAGATGGCCTAATTCAATAATCACGGCACATTACTGACCTTACCCGATGCCATGACCTGGGCAACTTCGGGAGGCATATAATTTTCATCATGTTTGGCCAAGACTGTATCTGCGACGAAAGTACCGGCCTGATCCAGGTGTCCTTCGGCAACCACACCCTGGCCTTCGCGAAACAGGTCCGGCAGGATCCCTTCAAAAACCACCGGGAACTGGGCCGACTTCAAGTCACCTACCAGAAACTTCACCTGCAAAGAATTCTCCGGACGCTGAACACTATCCATCAGAACCATACCGCCGGCTCTGATACGTTTATGCGTCGGCGCTTCACCACCCATCACCTGAGCTGGAGAATAAAATAAATTGATGTTTTCATTCAGTGCCTGCAGCACCAGCGCCAGCGTAGAACCGGCACCCACAACCAACAGCAAGACCAGCAGCAACTGGTTCCGACGATGGGTTTTCATCCGCCCAAATTTCACTGTTTCCTCCCCTTCCTGGTTTGAAGATCATGCTCAAACTTAAGTTTCCGCCATACTCTCGAGGACTTCAGCACCGCATGTAGCGTCATTAAAACCATCACCATCATGGCAAGGCCATAGGCACTCCATACATATTCTGCGTAACCACCCATGTGCAGAAACTCAAAAAAAGAAGCCTGACTCATCTCTGCTGCACCAATTGATTTACCCAATCCTTATTCGCATCCGTCTGCAGCACTTCAGTCCGTATACGCTGCATCCACAAGGCCAAGAACCAGCCATAAAACCCGATAGTCATCATCAGTAATGGCAACCACATTTCTATCGGCATGGCGGGCTTTTCAGTGAGGGAAAAACTGGCTGGTTGATGCAAAGTAAACCACCAGTCAACCGAGTATTTAATAATTGGAAGATTGACAACCCCGATAATCGACAGTATCGCTGCCATTCTACCGGCGGCGGGACCGTTACCCGCTGCATTTCTAATGGCCAAAACACCCAGGTACAAAAACATCAGAATCAGTGTTGATGTCAGTCTCGCATCCCACACCCACCAGGTTCCCCAGGTCGGTTTACCCCAGATTGCACCGGTCAACAACGCGATAAAAGTCAGCGCAGCGCCAATGGGTGCCACCGTCCGCATGGCCACATCAGCGAGCTTTATCTTCCAAATAAGGAACAAAGCACCCATAGTCGCCATCATGACGTAAACGGCCTGCGACAGTATAGCAGCGGGCACATGAATATACATGATGCGAAAAGAATCACCCTGCTGATAATCAGCAGGGGCCAGAACCAGACCCCCGTACAACCCGAGCAACAGGATTAATACCGAACCTATCCATAGCGTCGGCAGAATCAGACTGCTGATGCGATAAAAGTGCTTTGCCGAGCCCAGCATGTGAATCCAGTTCCACAGCTTATTATTCATATCAATTGCCTTACCAGGACATTAAAAATTTTAGATAATGACCCCTGTTTTTTACACCTTGTCATGTTACTGAAGCCCTACCCTCGCAGATTAGATTTTAACACCAAACTTGATCGAACAGACCTTTTAACGACTCACTGCCGCTTTCAAACTGATGGCGATCGCCAGCGGTAGAAACGTCAATGAAAAACTTAATAGCGCTGCAAGCCATAAAAAAAAGCCGCTTCCATTCATGCTGGAACCGATTGCCTGGGTCGCTAAAATCAAAACCGGCACCATCAACGGCATAATAATAATGGGTAGTAGCGCACTACTCTGCCTTAACCCCACGGTCAATGCACCGCCTAGCGCTGCTAGCAGACTCAGGATAGGCGTTCCCAATAAGAGTGATAGTGTAACTGACGGTATCCATTGCTGCCCCAAATTCAGCATGACACACAGAAGCGGGCTCAGACAGACAATCGGCAATCCGGTAAGCAGCCAATGCGCAGCGACCTTAGCCAGGCTATTTAACCAGACAGGGCCAGAACCCAGCAGCCATTGTTCTAGGGTACCGTCCTCAAAATCATCCGGAAACAATCGGTCAACAGACAATAATACGGCCAGGAGCGCGGTGATCCAGATGAGTGCCGGTGCCAGTGAGGCGAGTAGTACTGGCGACGGCCCGACGCCGAGGGGAAACAATGTCATCACGACCAGTAAAAAAAACAGCGGTTGAAGCCACTCGCCTGGGTTTCTTGCCGCCATACGCAACTCTCGCTGGAGAACAGCTAAAACGACGGCTGTAATTCCAGGGTATGAATCGATCGAGGGATTGGAATAGCCTGGTGACTGGTCATTACCAAACCGCCGCCGTTTTCAAGATGCGTTTCACAGAGCCGACTCAATAAAGATGAACCTGCTTCGTCGAGGGCGCTGTAGGGCTCATCCAGTAACCAAACAGCCTGCTTGATTAACTTCAGCCGACACAAGGTCACTCTTTTCCTCTGGCCCTCTGATAGCTCGCTGCACAGGCTGAACCGAGTCTCTTCCAGACCAAAATCAGCGAGTGCGTTATCAATCTCATCACGACTGGCAACCACGCCCTGAAGACCCAGCAAAAAACTGAGATTCTCCTGGGGTGTCAATTGACCCTGCACTGCAAACAGATGACCAGAGTAGATAAGCCGACGACTTTGCTGCCAGCGAATCTCTCCCTCATAGTCTAGGAACAATCCCGCAAGGATCTTCAGTAATGTGGTTTTACCCGAGCCATTGGGCCCTTTAAGATGTAGCAACTGGCCCTGTTCAAGGTCAAAACTGAGACTGGAAAATAGTGTCCGACTGTTCCTTTCACAGAGCAGGTTGCTGGCACGGCAGAGGATTGAAGATGGCATGGTCATGGGCCCTATTATACCTTTTCCGGATGATCATTTAACGACTGCAATGGAAAAATCAACCAGGAAATTCTTTTGCTCTCAGCCTCCAGTCAAATCATTGCGTCAGTCCACGACCTTAACCTGAAGTGACCCTATGCCTTCAATATCCGCGTGGAGTTCATCACCTACTGAAACAGGCCCAACCCCTGCGGGTGTACCCGTAAAAATCAAATCTCCTGCCTGCAAAGGAAAACAGTCCGACAACCTGGAGATGATTTCCGGGACCTTCCAAATCATTTGGTTGAGATTTCCCGACTGCCTGATTTCGCCATTAACGGCCAACCTGATCTTCGCCTGATCAAGGCCATTCATCGATGCAATGGGGATCACTTCCGAGACGGGTGCTGCATGTAGAAAGGTTTTGCCCGAATCCCAGGGGCGACCTAATTTTTTGGCCTGGGCCTGAATATCTCGGCGAGTCAGATCGATGCCAACAGCAAAACCATAAATTAAACCAGGCGCATCACTGACCTTGATATTTTCCCCGCCATCGGCAAGCGCAACAACCAGTTCTACTTCGTGATGGAGATCCTGGGTTAAATTCGGGTACCTGAAAAAACCGCCTTCACTCAACACGGCATACCCAGGCTTCATAAAGAAAAAGGGCTCCTCTCGATCAGGATTATGGCCCATTTCAATGGCGTGATCTGCGTAGTTCCGACCAACACAGTAGATCTGCGCTACCGGGAACTGACCGTCCCGTTCCCGCACCGGCAAGGTCACTACATCAGCGGGTTTTATAACAAATTCAGCCATGCTTTCACCTCCAGTTAATCCGCAGCTGACGCAGCGAAATCGGCCCGATAACGAACTATTAAAATAATCGGTATCAAAAGGAAGGGTAGGCTTAGGTACACTAAAAATTCCCAACCCCAATTCATTAAGAGAAACCCGGAACTCAATGCAGCCAGACCTTGCAGAGAAAAAACGACAAAATCGTTGGTCGCCTGTACCTTAAATTGTTCTGCCTGCCGATAGGTGGTTGTGAGCAGCGTTGTGCCCCCGAGAAACATGAAATTCCAACCAACGCCCAGTAACACCATCGACCACCAATAATGAAGCAACAATCGGTCTCCCCATGCAACGATGAGACAAGCCAGCAATAGAATCGCACCCGCAGCAATGATTTTGAGCGCGCCAAAGCGGTCCACCAGTATTCCACTGAATAAAGAGGGCAAAAACATAGCCATAATATGGCTCTGAATAACCCACGCGGTATCTTCCAGATTAATTAAATCCAGATTATGCATACTCAACGGTGTTGCCGTCATGAGTAAACTCATGATACTCCAGGCAGCCACTGCAGCACCCAGGGCAAGTTTGAAATTAATCTGCTGAGCAATTTCCGTCAGCGCTCGGCCACTATGCTCACCTTTTGCTGATAACGCCATCTTCCCGGGCTGATAAAAGAAAAGCACCATCATCGCCGCCAACATGAAAAAGCTTAAACCAATAAAAGAACCCGCATACAGCGCCATTCCACTGACTTGTTTGAGTCGGGTTGCCAATTCCGGCCCGATGTAGGCTGCAACCACACCTGCCAGCATCAGGATCGACAAATAGCGACCCAGTTTCTCAGCGGGAATGACCTCCGCCAATGCAAACCGATACTGTTGAATGAAGGCGTTATGGCTGCCTATCAAAAACGTGGCACAACAAAACAAGACAAAATGTTCTTCATTGACAGCATAAGCCGCAAGTAAACCGCCTAAACTGGCATAGGCTGCTGCAAAGATAAATCCCGGTTTTCGACCAAACCGGCGCATCAGCAGAGCTGCCGGTATTGTGGTACTGGCTGTACCCACAATCATTAAAGCCAGTGGTAAAGTCGCCAAGCCTACGGAGGGTGCGAGTCCCGCCCCTATAATACCGCCTAATAAGACCACCATAGGCGCTCCCGTTTGAGCCAGGCACTGTGCTAGGGTCAATACTATCAAAGTCGGATGCATAGGCTTTCTCTTTGGCTACTGGCGGTCAATCATTGTGGCCACAGAGTATGCGCACATTGACTGTTTGTGTCCATGGATAAGACGTGGAACAATTCAGCTTCAAGAAAGAGGAACACAGTTTTATGTCTGAACAGCGCGTTGATGCCGTTATCGTCGGAGCTGGTTTTGCAGGAATGTATGCCTTGCATCGCCTGATTAAAGAAAACTACCAGCCGATTGTCTTCGAAACTGGAGATGATGTCGGTGGAACCTGGTACTGGAACCGCTATCCCGGCGCTCGTTGTGACATCCAGAGCATGGAGTATTCCTATACCTTTGATGAAGATCTCCAGCAGGATTGGAACTGGTCAGAAAAATACGCTCCACAACCTGAAATTCTCCGCTATGCAAACTATGTTGCCGACCGGTTTGATCTTCGTAAACACATCCACTTTAATACTCGCGTTCTAGCTGCCCGCTATGATGAAAATCTTCAGGAATGGGTGGTAAAAACAGATCAGAACCAGACCTATCGAACCCAGTTTTGCATCATGGCGACGGGTTGCCTTTCATCGACAAATCTACCCAAATTCGAAGGTATAGACTCATTTGAAGGCGAATCGTTTCATACTGGCCTTTGGCCTCATACACCGGTCGATTTCAAATCGAAACGGGTCGGAATCATTGGTACCGGCTCCTCTGCCATACAATCAATCCCCGTGATTGCCGAGAGTTGTGCGCACCTGACGGTTTTCCAGCGCACTGCTAATTATTCGATTCCCGCGCACAATGAGCCTCTAGATAGTCAGTATGCCAACTCGATCAAAAACGATTATCCCGCTTTCCGAGCCGAAAACCGCGAGATGTTTGCTGCTTTTGGCGCACACCAGTCTCGCTGGGAGGATTCCATTTTTGACGTCGACGAAGAGGTTCGCCAGGCTCGCTTTGAAAAGAAATGGCAGGAAGGCGGACTGGGCTTCACCAGCGCCTTCGGGGATACCGGGGCCGATAAGCAAGCCAATGACCTTGCCGCCGAGTTCGTTCGTAACAAAATCAGGGCGATCGTAAAAGAGAGTGAAATCGCCGAATTGCTCTGCCCTGACCAGGTGCTGGGGTGCAAACGGGTCTGTGTAGACAGCCATTACTTTGAGACTTTTAACGAACCCCATGTGAAACTGGTTAACGTCAAGGAACATCCTGTCGAGACGATTACGTCCGACGGCCTGATCCAGAACGGCCAGCATTATAAATTCGATATGATTATCTACGCTACCGGTTTTGATGCCATGACAGGCAGCCTTCTGAAAATTGATATCATGGGGAAATCCGGTCTTTCACTTCAAGAAAAGTGGCAGGCTGGGCCAAGAACTTATCTGGGCCTCGCCACTCATGGCTTCCCCAACTTATTCACCGTTTCCGGCCCGGGTAGCCCGTCAGTCCTGTCAAACATGATTATCACCATCGAACAGCATGTAAACTGGATAATCGACTGCATGACACACTTACGAGACAACAGGTTAAGCACAATCGAGGCCCTGGAAAAAGCGGAAAACGATTGGGTGGATCTAACAAATGAAATCTCCAATGAAACACTATTCCCAACGTGTAACTCATGGTATCTGGGGGCCAATGTGCCCGGCAAACCCAGGATTTTTATGCCGTTCGTAGGGGGGTTCCCGGCTTATGCAGAAATCTGTGCTGACGTCGCCGCGAATAATTACCGAGGCTTCGAGATGTCCGGGTAAATGCCATTAGCGGACTAGGTAGCAGCCCCTGTATCCCGTAAACTTGAAGCGTCAATTACTGACCCGCCATCTCTAGCCCAGCCGGCCAATTGCAACAAGCGCCTGCGCTAGCGACAAAAATACGGGTTAGAACCCTGACCCAAATGGGCGTGCCAACAGTTCCAACATGCCACCCTAGCTAAAATGGAGAATCATAGTGCCCCTGACCCACCCGGTTTATCATGACGTACTGATCGTTCTCGGTTGTGGCCACCAGACTGACGACCCTAACGTCAAGGAGAGATGCCGTCTCGCAGCAGACCTATTTCATCAAGGCAGAGCAGCACAGATTTTGTTGTCAGGCGGTTATGAAACAGGCCTTGATATCAAACCCATCCGAAATCAGGCAGAAGCGCTAAGGTATTGTTTGATCGAGAATGATGTCCCCGCCTCATGCCTATTTCTAGAGGAACATTCCAGTCAATTAGTAGAAAGCTTGTACTTCTGCAAAACTGAATTTCTGTTACCCTGCTCATGGTTTGATGTCGGAATCGTTACCGGCGCCAATGCTATTTTGACTACTGACTGGATCGCTAATAAAGTGCTGGGCGAGCAAACCACGCTCACGGTCTACCCAGGCCGAGAGCGCGATTTCCAACCCTCAGCCACAGACCAAAAGAGCCTTGGCACACTACAAAACATCTATCGTGGTATCCGCGATGGAGATCATCAGGCTGCCAAGGACATGAATGCCGTTTCGCTTAAAAATTAGCGCGGTCGATAAATGATCCAAAAAGACAAGTTGCAATTCGCTTCATCGCATTCACCCTACCGTTGACCTTACAACTACTTGGTTTCACAAGAAATTAAGCTAGACTTCTCCATCAATAAAATCATTTAGGCAACCATTGGCTGTGTCAGATCTGCTTGTGGCAGCGACATCGAACCAATGGCCGACTCACCTCTACAAAAGGACTCTCCAATATGCGCCAAGGTATACTTACAATCCTAATTATGCTGCTCGCGGCACCGACTCTGACTTCGGCTGACCAGGAAGCCGAAGCATCAAAAAAAACCATAGCCATAGAAATGAGTGGTCATTCTGATCAAGAATCGCTTGCCAGAATCCTCAGCGAAGCCGGCGTCGAACTCGATGGTGAAACACTTCAGGCACTACAAGGCAGTGGGGCAAAAATCAAGATCATCAAGCATTCACCCAATGGAGATAGCGACGCAAATACGTCTACCACCAAAAAGGTTTTTGTTACACGATCTAAAGACCATGACCAGCCATTGGCCGCATCCAACGAACCCTTGAATATCGATCAGCTTGACATTGAGGTGATCGCCACCGGGGATGACGACTTCCACTTCATAAGCGGACTGGGAGCATCTTCAGGACACGCAGAAAGAATATTGATAGACAAACTCCATGAAGCACCCGGCAGAGGACCTGAAGACTGGCACTGGATTGAAAGCAGTAGTGACGAACATCCCAGGCAAAAATTGGGTAGTGATGCAGCTCAATGTATCATCAAGAACCTGACCAAAGCGACCCATCCTGGGGCGGTTAAATTGCTACGCGAAGCGTGTTTGAGCCTATACGAAGAATGAATGGCAAAGCCGGCTTTGTGAACACTGGCTCACCTTACCAGGAATATTCCAGGCCAATAGCTTAGGCACCCCGAGTCAGGGTAGGCAGCGTTCAAGCCGGGCAAGACCCCTGCCTGAGTCGATCGATTAGTGATTGGTGATAATGACCTTGCCTACGACCTTACGGTCAACCAATAGCTGGTAGGCTTCTACGATATCGGCCATGGGCAGCACGTGGGAAATAAAAGGCTGTATCCTTTTAGAGGCAAGCCAGCCCATCAAAACCTGCATATGCGCACGCGCTACCTGGGGCCGATGTCGCTGCAGACCACCAACCGTGTACCCAATCACAGTCGCATCCTTAACTAACAAATGGTTGGTTTTCGCCAAGGCCGGTCGACCCCCGGTAAAACCAACAATCAATATACGTCCAAATGGAGCAATACAACGCATGGATTCATCAAACACATCACCGCCGACTGGATCATATATAACATCGGCACCCAGCCCTGCGGTCAATGTTTTGACCTGATCACGGAAACCCTCTTTATAGTTAATAACCTGGTCAGCCCCCATTTTAGTCACGACCGCAAGTTTTTCATCCGAACTTGCCGTACCGATCACCCTGGCACCCATTAGCTTGCCTATATCAACTGCCGCCAAGCCAACGCCTCCAGCTGCGCCGTGAACAAGCAGTGTTTCTCCAGGCTGCAAACCAGCTCGAATTAACCCATCCAAAGCCGTCAAGTAATTGTTCCTGAATGAAGCGGCGACCTTAAGATCGACTCCTTCAGGAATCAACGTGGCGGCCTTCCCTGAGACATTCACCATCTCCGCACACCCGGCTGGTACCAGAACCTGGTCTCCGACTTCCACACCGGTTACATCACTGCCCTGGGCAATCACTGTCCCGGCACCTTCACCACCGACAACAAACGGATAGGCTGAATTTTCCTGATACTGGCCCGCAAACCTAACCAGATCACTGAACTGGATACCCCTGGCATCGACAGAGACCTGAATTTCGCCGGGTCCTGGCTCGCCAGGGCCAGCGATATCCTGATACTCCAGATCCACGTGGGTACCTGCTTTGACACAATAAACAACTTTCATAGTTCTATTTCACACCCTCTTTTTAACAAGTGAGCTTTGCCCATGAACGGACAATTGCATCACCTTACCATAACCCACGCTCGCCCTCACAAACCTGCCAAGATCATGGCAAACCTGTGTTCCTAGTCAAGCAAAGGTGCAGCAAAAGTACTGTGAAATCTGTTAGGGTATGTCTGAAACGTAATATGACTAAGCGATATCAGCCTATCAAAAGACTCTCTGCACCCGTTTTAGCCGCCTACTCCGGTATCTCCCTGCCCATGGCAGCCATGGGTATGCCTGTGGCTGTTTACCTGCCCCGCTTTTATAGTGAGGGTATGGGGCTGTCCCTTGTGGTGGTGGGTACCATATTCACCATCGCCAGAATAAGTGATGTCATTACCGACCCCATTATGGGATACGCAATTGATCGTTTCCAGACGCGGTGGGGGCGAAGAAAGCACTGGATATTACTCTCTCTGCCGATTCTTCTCATGTCAGTCTGGATGGTTTTCATGCCCTCCAAAGAATCGGTCTCGGCAGGTTATCTGCTGTTCTGGTTAGTGGCGCTTTATATTGGCTATACCATGCTGGCTATTGCGCACCAATCCTGGGGGGCCGAGTTATCGCAAAGCTACGATGATCGTTCACGTTTATTTGGCTGGCGGGAAATTTTTATTATTGCCGGCATGACCATCGTCCTGGCTATACCCGCAGCACTCGAGCTGAATGGTTATCGCGATCAACAGGATAAAGTCGCCAGCATGGGGTGGTTCTGCCTTATTCTGTTCCCCTTATTGGCTATTCCTACTTTGCTGGCGGTTCCAGACAGCCAATCCATTTCTTTCTCCCGCTTATCCCTAAAAAAACAATTCATCCTGATCGCCAATAACCAATTGATGTGGCGCTTGCTCGCCGCAGACTTTGCTTCTGGTTTCGGCACAGCAGTCAGTGGCGCACTTTACATCTTTATAGCCAGTGCCTACTTCAAACTACCAGAGCATGCCAGCATCGCCCTGCTGTTCTATTTCCTGGCCAGCTTCCTGGCAATGCCTATGTGGTTAAAGCTGGCCTATAAAATCGGTAAGGATGTGGCACTCAAGATCGCCCTGGCTTATGCAGCAACCGTTAATCTACTCCTGATACCACTTGCTGAAGAAGGTAGCATCGCTATTCTGTGGGGATTCACGCTGACTTTTGGCGTCGCTTTCGGCGCCGCACCAACGCTACTACGCTCAATGATGGCAGACCTCACCGATCAGGATGAACTGCATTCGGGTGAAAAACGATCCGGTGTGTTTTTTGCCCTGTTAACAACCACCAATAAACTAGGGGCGGCCATTGCCGTTGGCACCAGCTTTGCTATTCTAGAATTGGCTTTCAATTTCATACCCGGGAAAGAAAACCCCCAGGCAGCGCTTGATGGACTTCTGCTGACTTACTCTATTGGCACCGCTCTGGGTCTGCTCCTGGCAGTTATTCCCTTAATTCGTTATCCGCTAGACAAGCAAGCACATCAGTTAATTCGATCGCAGCTTGAAATGCGTTCTAATTCCATTTAGCTACCATCAATCCATCCAATGCCCCCCTTTTCACCCGGCTCGAAAAACCCACTCCCCTCAATGCAACGATCCATCGCCGAAGGACGCAACATCAAAAAAGTCGATTAAGCACGCCAAACCCGTCACCGCTTCCACAACCGCTCATCCAAAAGAAAAACCTGAACTTACCGGGTAGTGACCTTACCTCCAGGCAAGTCAATCAATGATGGCGTTACCCTATAAAGGCGGGTTCAAAGTCACGCTACACAGGGCAATGTGTGGCCATTTTAGAAACTCTCCTACCTGAACCCTTCCCTGGCCGAGCGTTAATGATCAAATACGTTGATCGACATGAACAAAAATATTTATTAGAGCTCTGAGTCAACACCGAATAAACTCTCTGAAGTTTAACCATCAAGTCACCAAAAGTCGGAAATAAAATGAAAGCACAGGGCGAAGGCAGTCTTCAGGCGCCTACACGGCACCCTCTGAACTGGAAAGAGGATAGCTTCTGGCAGCCAGATGAGCTTAATGAAGAATTAGCAAGAGTTTTTGACATATGCCACGGCTGTCGCCGTTGCGTGAGTCTCTGCGATGCCTTCCCAACCTTGTTTGACCTGGTCGATGACTCTGAAACCCTGGAAGTAGATGGCGTAGATAAAAAAGATTACAACAAGGTAGTTGACCAGTGTTATCTCTGCGACTTGTGCTATCTGACCAAATGCCCTTATGTCCCGCCACACGAGTGGAACGTTGACTTCCCTCATCTTATGCTGCGGGGAAAAGCCCAGAATTTCAAAGCGGGCAAAGCACGCAGGCGAGACAGGATGCTCACCAGTACCGACGCCCTGGCAAAAACCATCACGTCCATTCCCCTGGTTGATGTGACGGTGAACGCATTAAACAAAAACACATTATTTCGCAACGTACTCGACTCAACTTTAGGCGTCCATAAGCACGCACCTCTTCCTTCCTATCACCGTCATACCCTTAGGAAAAAATTCAGCGCTGCCAAATTAGAGGCTAAGCCCGTCGGGGCAACCACCGGAAAAGTCGCTTTTTATGCCACCTGCTACGGCAATTACCATACTCCGGATCTCGGCGAAGACTTCATTAAAGTCTTTCAGCACAACGGGATCAGTATCGATCTAGTCCATAAAGAAGCCTGTTGTGGCATGCCCAAACTCGAACTCGGGGACCTAGAGTCGGTCAATGCCCTGAAAGAAAAAAACATCCCTATTCTTGCAAATATGGTCGATGAGGGATTTGACCTGATTGCTCCCATTCCTTCCTGCGTCCTCATGTACAAGCAAGAATTACCGCTCATGTATCCGGAGGATCCGGAGGTACTAAAGGTCCAGAAAGCCTTTTTCGATCCCTTTGAATATCTCTACCTGAGACATAAAGAAGGCGAATTTAACACCGACTTTAAACACGCACTGGGTGATATCAGCTACCAGGTGGCCTGCCATTTAAGAGTTCAAAAAATAGGCTACAAGACTCGCGATATACTGAATCTGGTTCCAGGCACCGAAGTCCAGACCATCGAACGATGTTCCGGCCACGATGGCACCTATGCCGTTAAAAAAGAAACTCGGGCGAAGTCCTTGAAAATTGCGCGACCCATAGTAAGGCAGGTCAATGCGGCCAACACTCAACACCTGGTAAGCGACTGCCCTATGGCCGCCACCCATATTAACAATCTTGCAGAAAATGGACCGGTCACCCATCATCCCATGACTTTACTCAGACATGCCTATGATATTTAGGGCCCGCTGACCTATGCGTTTATTACCGCTTGGCTGGCTCGATTGACCTGCAAGCAGGAAAAAGCAAGGCTATG
>CAZGCW010000078.1:0-16137 GCA_964524295.1 uncultured Pseudomonadales bacterium | reverse complement strand
TGCACCTGGGCTCCTTCTACCTTCTCCGGGACCCAAGTAGTGAAAAGCAAGCAACCAGTAAAAGAGATGCCAAAAGGTCATCAGCTCAGGCAACTGGTGCGTCAGTATGTACACCGGCTCGAGCAGCTTGGCCTCAGCCATCTGTTGATAGCCCAGCGCTGGTGGGGTAACGCCAAAGACATTGAAGGCTCTACGCTTGACTGCCTGGCCATGACCGACTACATCGCCGCGCACAGCGACACTATCAGACTGGTCACCGCCATCCATCCCGGCTTCTTTCATCCCGCTGTCATCGCCAAATGGGCAGCCACCCTGGACAATCTCTGCGACGGTCGCTGGAGCATCAATGTAACCAGCGGCTGGAACCTGGAAGAATTTTCCAAATATGGTATTGATCCCCTGGACCATGACGGTCGCTATGCACGATCTTCAGAATTCATCGATGTCCTGCGCGGCGGCTGGGATAACGAACGGTTCAATTACCAGGGGCGTTATTACCAGGTGCAAGACCTGATATTGGAACCCCGCCCGAGCAGCCCGCTGGAAGTATTCCAGGGCGGCCAGTCCGACGCCGCAATCACCATGGCCGTGCAACAATCCGACTGGATGTTTTTGAACGGCGGCTCGCTAGAGAAAATCCAGGGCCTGATAGATAAAGTCAGGGCCAGAGCAGGTACACAAAATGCGTGTCCGCAATTTGCCGTCTATGGTATTCCTTTGTGTCGGGCCACGGATGCAGCCGCCCAGCAGGACATCAGCGTCATGCTAGACCATATTGATCCAGTGATATTAGCCGCTCGGAAGAAACGCATCAGTGGCGCCGAGGGTATGTGGGCTGATGCCGATGCCTTAGGCATGCTCGATACCAACGAGGGTTATGCCACGGGCCTGATCGGTTCACCGGAAACTATTATCAAGCGTCTGGTAGCACTCAAGTCGGCCGGTGTGGATATGATTCACCTGGCCCTGGGCGATCCGTTATTTGAACGTGAAGTATTGCCCGTTATCCAGGACTTATAATCGCCCACGACTTGGACCGTAGCCAGGCCAGGCAAAGACTGTTTTCTCTGGATTGAATCGCATCCCTGGGTTGTCACGCAGTGACTGAAACCGACACTAAAATTTATCTATCTGGAAAATTCATCGACTACTGATTAAAGCCGCAATCATTCAATCTAGCACAATTATTAAAACCTGAAAAAAGCAGAATTTAGGCGTAAAGGCCGCTCCTGGTGAACAGCGGACGGCTGCCTGATTCATTGAATAGCCCACTGCTACTGGGTCAATTCGGTCAGGATCGAATACCACAGGGTCATGGCGACTGGCAGCGTTGCCACAGGCACCCGTTCATTCAGGCCATGGGCAAACTCATCTGATGACTTCGCGAAGATACCGGAAAAAGTATAGCTAGGAATTCCAACAGCCCGAAAATGCAGGGCATCTGATGCTCCAGATGCCATATGGGGAATAACCATAAGACCCGGATAAGACTGGCTCACGCCATTACTAATGGCATCAAATACGTCCTGCCGTAACGGTGACGGATCACTTTCAAGGGGATCATCCAGGGTTACCCACTCGATGCCTGGATTGTCTATGAGCGCCTTTAAAGTATCCAGCGTGTGATTCACTCCCGTACCAGGAAAGATCCTGCAGTTCACCGTCGCGGTCGCCGACTGTGGCAGCGCGTTTTCGGCATGACCGCCTGCTAACATGGTGGGTACACAGGTGGTGCCTGTCGAACCAGCATAACTAGGATGCTGACGAATCATGGCTAAAGCGTCTACGTCCGCAGGGTTATCCGAAAAACGCGTCATGGCGTCACCCAGTTCCCCTCCGACGAGTGTCGCTGTCTGCCTGAAATAGGAACGGGTGAGTTCACTATGCTGCACAGGAAACTTAAAACTGAATATTTTTGTCAATGCCTGAGTCAGGTCCTTGATGGCATTATCCGCTCGCGGCAGGGAACTGTGACCACCCGCATTACGGGCCGTCATCTCAAAGGTCGCATAGGTTTTTTCGGCAACATCGACTGAAAAATACACTGCTTCACCGGTTACTTCGTCTAACCGCCCACCTCCTCCATCGGCTACCAGGGCAAATTCAGCATCCGTCAGATGTCGATAGTCTGTTACCAGTCGGCGAGTCGTTACCATATAGCTTTCTTCGTCACCAGACAGCGCCAATACCAGATCACGACTCGGCACAAAACCTTCTGCTTTCAATCGCATTAAGGTTGCCATCAGCACGGCCATACCAAACTTATTATCACTGGAGCCACGGCCAAAGTAATAACCGTTTTCCTCGGTCAGTGTGAACGGATCCCGCTCCCAGTCCTGCGGTAATGCATCCACTACATCCATATGCGCCGAAAGCAGAATGGGCTTTTTACTGGAACTGCCATCACCCGGATAACGAACTACCAGCGCGGCGGTCTTGCCCATGGGCAGAAGGTGAATATCCTCAGGTTCAAATCCCGCCTGCCGCATTTCACCTGCAAGGTAAGATGCCAATTCTGGTACCAGGCCAAAGCCATCCGCGGTGCGCAGGGCTACACTGGTTTGGAGTAATTCCAACGCTTTATCTTGGTAGGGATCAGGGTGTTCACTGCCTTGCGCACTAATCCCCAAGCTGACTAACCACAAACCAACTAACCCGCTTTTAGCTATATTCATCATACTCATTCTTCTCTGTGTAAGGGTGCCGCATGGAAACAGGCAAGAGACATCGGTTAACCTCTATACGCTCCTTCAGCATGCCTGACTGTCTCACAAATTCAACCCAGATCTTAAGCTTCAATTATTCAAACTCAAGAACAATCAGGGGCGTTGAGTTGCCTCACGCGGTGACTGGATTAATCGCCCTGCTCAATGATAGGCAAGATGAGACGCAATCAAACGGTATAGAATGGGTACCAAAGCTCAGCGATTCGAATTTCCTTTCTGGCGTAAAAGGAACTGACCCGGGCGATTTTCCGACAATTGTCTGTCCGCAAATACTAATTGCCCATCAATCCAAACTTTGCTGATACCTTCTGACATCAGACTCGGGTCATCCATGGTCGATCTGTCAGTTATCAGCAACGGATCAAACAAAACCAGATCCGCTGCATATCCAGGCCGGATAAGGCCCCGTCCGGCCAGGCCAACATGCTGGGCACTCAATGCGGTCATCTTATGAATCATCTCAGGTAAAGTCATCAGATTAGATTCCCGTACATACAGCCTGATTGCTCTGGGGAAAGCACCCCAACCCCTTGGGTGACCCCCACTGGCTGAGCCATCAGAACACAGATTAGTGTGTGGCCATTGAACTAGCGCTGCAATATCGGCATCCGTCATACTGACACCGATCACACTCTCAGGGTATTCAACCAGACTGGCTGGGTCTGAATAAGCCTCTACAATCAACTGTAAATAAGTCACTGCCTCGGTTTGATTACGTAACCGGGCAACGTCGGCAACAGTCAAGCCGATAAGAGACGGATCTGGCGCGAACGCAGCCAGCGTCAGCCCTTCAGGTTTTGCTAATTCGTCCAAGGCATACTGGGCCGCATTCAAATCTGTGAAATCTCTTTCTGGCAGGAGCACCGTCAAACTACTCTGCCAATAGGTATAGGGATAGATGTCAGCAGTGATATCAATGCCCTGCCGCCGGGCTTGATCAAGTCGCCCCAGCAGGTCACTGGCACGCCCCCAGAGCCCAATTCGTGCTAGTTTGATATGTGAAATCTGGGCTGGCACCCCCGCTTCGCGAGCAATAGTAATGACGTCTTCAACTGCCTCAAATAATGACCGGTCTTCACTTCGAATATGGCTAATATAACGCCCTCCTGCATCAGCCGAGATGCTGGCAAGTGCAATAATTTCTGCTGTTGCAGAGTAGATGCCAGGGTCATATTCGAGCCCCGTTGAGAGACCCAGTGAACCCGATCTGAGATCCTGCTTCAGTAGCAAGGACATTTTTTCGATCTCATCCTGGGTAGCGGTACGCTTGAAATCACCCCCCATAACCTGATCTCTCAAGCCTCCATGCCCCGTATAGGTTGCCAGGTTAATGGATACAGGCTTAGCAGTGACGAAGGCTTCAAGCGAAGCTGCCGTCATCGCCGAATCACCATCCTGACCGACTATCACGGTCGTGATGCCCTGGGACACGGCTGCCAGCGCGTCGGTTCCTGAGCTCAGGTCAACATCCATATGGCTATGGGTATCAATGAACCCCGGTGCCAGAATCAATCCTTGGGCATCAACAATTCGGTCACCACCTTTGAGGTTAACCCGGCCTACTGTGGTGATTTTCCCGTTAGAAACTCGAACATCACCCTGGACCGCTGGGTTACCGGACCCATCCACAATCGACGCGTTAACGATGACCAGGTTTTCTGCATACGCTGGGTCATTCGACCAAAGACAGAATAAAAGGGCTAACCATGACCCATTGACTGGATTTTCTTTAAACAAATTACTGGTATCCGAAATCGTACCCTTATAGTACGCTAGTTCAACTCAGACGCTTACTACACCTTTGGAATTTAATTATGACGACTTCCCTTTTTGATTTCACCGTAAAGCCCTACTTACAGCAATTGGGTGCCGTTTCCGGTGTCCTTAACAAAGGCAGCCAACACTGCGAGGAAAACGGCATTGATCTTGACGACATCGTCAATACGCGACTCCATCCCGACATGCAGCCATTTCACTTTCAAATCGTATCCGTGGTACATCATTCATGGACCGCGCTTCAGGGCGTTAAAGCAGGTGAATTCACGACCCCCTCCTTTGCCATTGATAAAAACTACCATGAATTACAGGAATCAGTGAACACAGCCATGGCAGGCATTCAGCAACTGCAGCCCGACGAGGTCAACGCAATGATAGGCAAAGATGTCCTGTTCAAAATAGGCGACCGCACCATGCCTTTTATCGCTGAAGAATTCTTAATGTCGTTTTCATTACCCAACTTCTATTTTCACGCGACCACCACTTACGACATATTAAGAATGAAAGGCGTACCGTTGGGGAAGAGAGATTTCATGGGCCAGTTCAAGCTCAAAAGTTAATCAGTCACAGATCACCACTGAGTCCAGTCGACGACAACGAGTGTTCAGTTAGGCAAGGCTAACCCGCATAGCTGCGCAATTGCTGCAGATAGCGCTGCTTTTGTTCATTATCAAGCCAACTGGTTTCAAAGGCATGGCTGTTTAACTGCAAAATTTCAGCCTGGCTAAATTCAGCTTCCTCAATCAGGGCCAAAAAATTGTCTGTCAGGTAGGCACGAAAATAACCGGGATCATCGGAATGAATGGAAACTTTCATATTCCTGGCCAGCATGGTTTTGATTTCCTGGCTCGTCAGCGACTGGACCACAAAGCGATTAGATACCGGGCAGACCGTTAACCCCAGTCCTCTACGGGCAATTTCCTGACACAGCGCCTCGTCTTCGAGGGAATTAATACCATGATCAATCCGGTCGACATCGATATCATTAAGGCATTGCCAGATGTGATCGACGATGTCCACCTGGTTGACATCACAATGCATGGTTAATTGATAACCTTGTTGCCTGGCTTCAGCAAATACTTCAGCAAACTTCGAAGGCGGATTATCTCTTTCATCCGAGTCCAAGCCCACTCCGATGATCCAGTCACGATAAGCCAGGCTCATGGAGAGATGCTCCATGGCAGATTCAGCAGACCCATCTCGCAGAAAACACATGATCAGATTCGATTCGATACCCAACTGTTCGCTAGCGGCAATCTGAGCCCGGTGAATACCCTTAATAATCGTATCAAAACTGACGCCTCGACTGGTATGCGCCTGGGGATCGAAAAAAGGTTCTACATAGACGATATTGTCTTGATGGGCTCTTTCAAAGTACTGGTATGCCAGCTCGAAAAAATCTTCTTCAGTTTGGAGCACGCCCATCGCCGCATAATAGATGCTCAGAAAAGACGGGAGGTCATGAAAATCATAGGCAGCAATGACCTCCTCTGGGGTCTTATAAGCCAACTCAATCTGGTTTCTGCTTGCCAGCGCAAATATATGCTCCGGTTCAAGGGTTCCTTCCAAATGAACATGAAGTTCAGCTTTGGGCATTCCGCGAATAAATTCTTCCATGCGTTTCTCCTATTGAGCGGGAATAGGCTATCCATTCAGCAAACGAAATCTGATTTTTCATTTTCCTAAACTAATTCAAGCAGCAGTAAAAGCAC
Source organism: uncultured Pseudomonadales bacterium (assembly GCA_964524295.1). Lineage (GTDB taxonomy): Bacteria > Pseudomonadota > Gammaproteobacteria > Pseudomonadales > Azotimanducaceae > UBA9926. The sequence continues at coordinate 9,923 of CAZGCW010000078.1, read as the reverse complement.
TGAACGACCCTATATACAGGCCTTCAGAGCATCTGCATAACCCCATTTACCGCCATCGTAGCCAAAGCAACACTACCCAAAGCAAATAGAGCAAAACGCAACATGACGGGGTTCGAGGTAGATTGAACAATACTGTGAACGACTCTTGAGCCAGTATAGAACCAGGCCAAATAAACATTAAACTGGGTATCAAGACCCGCGATCGCCAGAACAATCACAGTGGCATAGAAAATAGTCGGTTGTTCCATCAGGTGATTATAATTATCGAATTTCCATTGTCCCTGCTTCGGCAACAGTGCCGCTAATTCACTGGTACGCTGACCGGCAGTCGGCCCCAGTTTTGCCGCACTGATGGCAGGCAACCGTGCGCTCAAGCCCCATAACATCTGAATGATCGACCAGATCACCAGGACAAGTACAGGAATAAGAATCGGGTGTTCGTTTGGCATAGCGGTCGTCCTCTTAATTGAAAATACTTTCGGCTAAAATACGTGAGATCAAAACAGTTATACTTGATCGGTATTAACATCAAACCGAGTCCAATAAGTGGTCCTGCTTATAGATCTGTTCTCGTCCAGCGTTGTTTTCAGTATACAGATCAATGCCGCATTAACTAGGCTATTTAACTACCGATTCAGGTTAAATTAATGAGTCTGCTTTGATTCACCGTTGCAAAAGGGGTAGAGGCCTTAAGGCATCAACCTGGTTCCGTCCGACTCCCTCGGGGCTAGGCAAGCAATTCACCTCCTGCCATACACAGTCCCATAAATGAACCTCTATGGGTTCCGGGGCTAAATCAATCAATCGCTATTTCTCAGAATTAAATACGAGAGCATTACGAGGCTTTCTCCCGCTGCTGACCCTCCTTTTTACTGGTTGTTATTCACATTTCAGGGGCCAATAACCCATCTTCCTTTTGGGCGTATTCCATGCCGAGGATACCCAGACCAAACGAGGCTTGAACGAGTTTGCACTCAATGTCTAGCGGATCGGTATTAGATCCGGTTAGCTGATCCTGAGATTGAATCGTCCTATAGCAATCCGAGCCTCTCAATTAATAATTGAGTTGGCGACCAATCGCCTATCAGCCGGTTCGCTATGATACTAAAACACAGCAAAAACCGACGCCAAATTTCTATCTCAAAGCCTTGTGGCGAGCGCTCCTTGAGGGCAGAATCGAGCCAAGATCATAAATTATTATAAGGAACTGCCAATGACCAGACGCGCCGGTGGCAGAAAGACTCGAGTCGCGCTCAGAACAGCCCCTCTGGCTGAAGAGTTCAAGCCAGTTCGACCCGGTGAAAGCGGTGGTCAATACCGCCCCCTGACTGATTCCGATACGGAAGCGATCATAGAAAACTGTTTTCGAATTCTGGAAGAAGTCGGTTTTTCCCAGGCCACACCCCATTGCATAGAAGCCTGCTCGGCTTATGGCGCTGAACTAGGCAATGACGGTCGCCTGAGGATGTCACCCGAGGTCGTGCAGAAAGCACTGGATGCCACGCCAAGTGAACTGACCCTGTTTGCCCAGAATCCGGCACAGGACCTGATTCTAAGTGGCTCCAAAGTGTACTTCTCAACTGCTGGAGCCGCGGTCATGATAGTCGACCCGGCCACCGGAGACTATCGAGAATCAATGGCCCAAGACCTCTATGACATGGCCCGCATTACCGATACCTGTGAGCATATTCACATGTTTCAACGCACCTGTGTACTCCGGGATATAATCGATAATTGCGCCATGGATATCAATACTACCTACAACGCGATCATGGGCACCAGCAAACATGTCGGCGCTTCCTGGACAGAAGCACAGCATCTAGAGCAAACCTTGAAATTACTGCATATGGCTGCCGGTGGTGAAGCAGCGTGGCGTGCCCGACCCTTTGTCAGTCAGTCGAACTGTTTCGTGGTACCCCCCATGAAGTTCGCCGAGGAATCCCTGGAATGCCTGAGAATGGCTGTAGAAGGCGGCATGCCGGTGTTGCTTCTTTCTGCAGGGCAGGCAGGCGCTACCGCACCGCCGTGTCTGGCGGGCACTGTCAGCCAGGCTTGGGCAGAGTGCCTTGGAGGCCTGGTTTATGTCAACGCAATCAAACCAGGCGCTCCGGCCATCATTGGCACCTGGCCATTCGTATCAGACCTACGCACGGGTGCGATGAGCGGAGGATCGCCCGAACAGGGTATCCTGTCTGCAGCCTGTGCCCAGGTTGGCCACTATTTTTCTCTACCCATGGGGACGGGTTGTGGTATGTCCGACTCAAAAATACCTGATTTTCAGGCAGGTTCTGAACACGGCTATAACGCTGCTGTTGCCGCCCTATCAGGCGCCAATATCGTTTACGAAGCCGCGGGTATGTATGCCAGCCTGCTGGGAACCTGTCCAGAGAGTCTGCTCCTGGATAATGACATTCTAGGCGCGAGTCTACGCATGGCCAGAGGCGTCACTGTTAATGCGGAAACCCTGGCTTTTGATACCCTTAAGGACGTCTGTATGAGCGGTACCGGACATTACCTAGGCTCTGATCAGACGCTCGACGTGATGCAGACAGAGTACATTTACCCGGAGTTTTCCAACCGCCTGAGCCCAAACGACTGGCAGGATGCGGGTAGGCCAGACCCCCTATCCCAGGCCATAGCGCGTAAAAAGGAAATTTTGTCGGGTCATGTCCCAATGCATATCAGCGATGAAGTAGATAAGCGCATCCGTGCCGAGTTCCCCATTTTCTTAAGCCGCGAAGCCATGGGCCGCACTTAGCCAGTAACAGGAGACAATTTATGAACTCACAGGCACGCGTGGTCATCATTGGCGGCGGGTCACTGGGTATCAGCCTTTTATACCACCTGGCAAAAGAAGGCTGGACCGATCTACTCCTAGTCGAAAAAGGTGAATTAACCAGTGGATCCACCTGGCACGCGGCCGGTCTCTGTTCCAATTTCATCGGCAACATGACGGTTGCGAAAATCCATGATTATTCAATTCAGCTTTACAATGAAATACTGCCCAAGGAAACCGGTGAGAAATCCACCTTTCATCAGACGGGTAGCCTTCGTGTTGGCTACACTAAGCTGGAAGAAGAGTGGTTTCGCAACCTGGAAAGCAGGGCCAAAAATGTGCCCTGCGAATTCAACATCATCAGTAAAGCTGAAGCGCGTGATTTACATCCCTGGGCGAATTTTGACCAAGCGCGTATCATCGCTAGCACGCCCAATGATGGTCATGTAGACCCAACCTCGGTTGCTATGCCATTAGCACAACTCGCACGAACCAAAGGGGCTGAAATCAGTCGCTTCAACCGGGTCGTTGCAATCAACCCGCTTGCCAGTGGAGAGTGGCAGGTGGTCACTGAAAAAGGCACCGTAACGGCCGAGCATGTCGTCAATGCCGCTGGATGCTTTGCGCCAGAAGTCGGTGCCATGATCGGGGTCACCCTGCCAATTGTTAATCTGGAACATCAGTATCTGGTCACTGAGAATCACACCAACCTTGCGGATTCAACCAGGGAAATACCCATAATCCGCGATTCCTCCTGTAGTTCCTACCTGCGTCAAGAGGGCCAGGGCCTGCTAGTCGGTCCCTATGAAACCTACGGCAGCAAACCCTGGGCACTATCGGGGATGGACTGGAAATTTGACCGAGAACTGTTCCCTGGTGACCTAGAAAGACTGATGCCTTTCCTGGACCGGTGTATGGAAGTGCTGCCCATTTTCAGCGAGGTAGGTATAAAAACCGTCGTTAATGGACCGATCACCCATACCCCTGACGACAATGTTCTAGCGGGCCCCCAACCTGGCCACAAAAACTTCTGGAATCTGTGTGGATCCAGCATCGGCATCGCCCAGGGTGGCCTGGGGAAATACCTGGCGCAATGGATGATGTATGGCCAGACTGAACTCAATATGGCGAGTCTGGACAGCCGCCGCTTTGGTTCCTGGGCAGATAGAGACTATTGCATAACCAAGGCAATTGAATCCTACGAAATCATGTATACCGCAGTTGGCGCCAATGACAACCGCCCTCATGCTCGCCTGAAGCGCATCAGCCCTCTGCATGCGCTACTGGCGGATAAAGGTGCAGTCCATACCGTGACCCAGGGTTATGAGAAACCAGCCTGGTTTAAAACCGCTCAGATCCGTTCAGAATCCCCTACCTGGGAGCGCAGCAATGCCCATGCTGCGGTTGCAGAAGAGTGTGCCGCGGTACGCGATGCTGCCGGTGTCATTGATATATCTGGCGCTGCTAAATTTGAAGTAAAAGGACCTGATGCCTGGGCATTTCTTAACACACTTTCTTCCAACCGATTACCCGCAAAGGATTCGCGATTAGCTCTTACTCTGTTCCATGGGCCTAATGGCGGCATCATGACCGAGCAATCCATGACTCGCCTAAGTGAGCAACATTATTATCTTATCGGTCCCATCGGCTCAGAATACCGTGATTTGCACTGGATGCAGCAGCACTGCTCCGGTTTCGACATTAACATCGAAAACTGCACTGACTCGATGGCCGGTATATTACTCACGGGTCCAAAAGCCAGGACAGTTTTACAGCAACTGACTTCAGCCGACCTTTCAAACAAAGCTTTCCCCTGGCTAAGCTGTCAGACCATCAAAGTACAAAGCGCTCAAGTCAGGGTCATACGCGTTTCCTATGCGGGAGAACTGGGTTTTGAATTACACATGCCCAGCTACCAACTGATCTCTATCTACGAATCTCTAATGCGAGTGGGCGCAGAACATGGGCTGAGAGAATTCGGCGGCTATGCCTTTAATTCGCTGCGAATGGAGAAAGCCTATCGTGCCTGGGGTAGCGAATTCACAGAAGAAATCAGTGGTGTGGAAGCGGGTATGGAACGGTTTATTGATACCAGCAGGGAATTTATCGGTGTAGAGAGCATCCGGCAGCGTCTTGCTGAACCAGGCAGTATCCGCTTGGCCTACCTTGCTTTTGACGACACCATCGCCTGTGAGTGCTTCGGCAATGAAGCCGTTTACCACCAGGGCGAACTGGTAGGACTCAGTACCGGGGGTGCTTTTGGTCATCGAGTCGGTTATAGCCTGGCATTCGCCTATATCAGACCAGAGTTGATAGAACAGGATGTACCGTTACAGGTGATGACTTCAGCCGGTATGCGTCATGCCCATGTGGAACTCAATCCGGTCTATGACCCTGCTAACGCCAGGCTTCGAAGCTGATTCACACTGAACTCGCCTGTCACCGGTCAATCAAACCGAACATCAATTTCCTTAGGCCATTGGACAGGAATCAAGTTCTAGCGTAGTTTGGTCCTAGATTATTTCGATCTACGAGAAAACCAGCAGAAAAGGAAGATCATGCCCGGTCAATACCTACTCTACGGGTCTTACGCATCCTATTATACAGCCAAGACGAGATCCTATTTACGTAAAAAAGGCATCGGCTTTACTGAGCGACTCCCCAGTGATCCCCAGTTCCGCGAGAAGATACGGGTCGCATCCGGAAGCCCACGCATACCCCAACTGCTCACGCCCGATGGAATCGTATTACAGGACAGTGTGACTATCCTGGATTTTCTGGAGCTTCGTTTTCCCGAACTGCCTGCATTCCCGACCACGCCCTGCCAACGCGTATTTGTACACTTGATGGAACTAATGGCAAGCGAAGGCCTGGTTGAAATGGCGTGGAAACATCGCTGGTTATTTGCGGAAAACCTGAGTTTCGTAACGATGGATTTTGGTCGGTCGTTTCGTCCCCAGGGAACCAACCAGGACCTGATGAAATATGGCAACATCATAGCCGAACGCATGATGAGTCAGGGTCTGCCCGAAGCAACTGAACAACTAAAAGACGAACTAGATAACCAATATCTGGGATTACTGTCTCTTTTTGAATTACACCTGCAGGAACACCCCTACTTTCTTGGCGGGCACCCTTGTGCAGCTGACTACGCCATCATGGGGGCACTGCATGCACACCTGGGTCGCGATCCCGCAGGTTTACGCCTCATGCAGGATAATGCGCCCAGGGTGTTCCGGTGGATTGAGCACATGATAGTGCCGGAAGTTCAATCACCTGAGTTCTTTGATCGGCCCATCGAATATCCAGCTGATGACCATATACCCGCAACCGCATTGCGCATTCTGCACTACATCGCAGATCTCTATGGTGAAAAATTCTTGCTCGATGCGCTCGCCTTCAATCAATTAGCCCAGGAAATAGCCCCGAGAACGGGTCACCTATTTGATGAAACACAGGATCAGCCTATTCTCAGTCAGCAACAGATTCGCTACAAAGGCAAGCTGCATAGGGTACGAGCTCGCCTCCACCCGATCTGGTTACTTCAAAGGTCGCAGCGTTACTTTCAGGTCTTGGACCAACACGACCAGCATCAAGTTATACAGATGCTGGGCGACAACGTCAGCAAGGACCTCATTTCAGCACCGGTCCACACCTGGCTAGAACGAATAAATAACCGATTAGTTGCCGGCTAGCGCTTACATTCACTATAAACCAGATGCTCAAATTCAGTGAGCATATTAATCGCAGCCGGTTCACAGAAAGGCAGTAGTTGAGTCGCGATCACCGCGCAGAGATCCCGGTCCGAATCTATCCAAAAGAAAGAGTTAAACAATCCAGCCCAGGAGACACTTCCCGCTGAACGACCCTCAGGCAGGTTACTGTCATGCAATAAAAAGCCGAGACTCCATTTGCCGCCTCTGGAAAAAGTTAAATCGAAATCGCAACTCATGGCACTCATCCGAGACTGCACTGGTCCCACGGTTAAATTGCCAATTTGATTCATTAACATCAGCTTCACCGTATCCGCCTGTAATAATCTGCCACCATTACATTGACCCTGATTCAATATACAACGCATAAACAGGATGTAATCATCAACCGTTGACTGAAGCCCACCACCACCACTGACTGATAACGCGAATTTCGGTTCTGGATGGAAGCCATCTGGACCTCTCCTGTGAATATCCGCATGACGATGCTGCTGCTCCTCAGGAACTGAAAAGGCCGTGTCTTTCATACCTAATGGCTGGAAGATGTGATCAGCGAAGTAAACGTCTAGCGATTTACCACTGATTCTTTCAACTACCCGACCGGCCCAATCAATACCGATTCCATATTCCCAGCGTTCCCCCGGTTCAAAATCGAGAGGCACATCCAGGCCACCTGCAGAAAACGCACTTTCACTCTGCCCACTGGTGACGGCAATCTGGGCATTTTTATTCCAAATTTCATACACAAAACCGGAGGTATGGGTTAACAGTTGTCGCAGTGTTGGCGGGGCATCAATGGTTTTTAACTGTTGCCTGCCCTTCCGATCAAAACCCACGCGTAGCTTCAGCCCGGCCAACTCCGGTAGATAATCTGAGACTGGATTATCAAGTCCGACCAGACCCTGTTCAAATAGCTGCAAAACAGCCACGGTAGTAATCGGTTTTGTCATGGATGCAATGGCAACAATGGACTCGTTGGTCATCACCTGCTTCGTCTGGCTATTTTGGACACCTGCCGAGGCGCGAGCCAACGTACCTGAACTATCAGCGATGCCGCAGACAATGCCAGGTACAGCCTGGGCGTCTATCAATCGATTTAACAAAGTTAGTACTCGCTGCTCCAATTGCCCCATAAACAAACTCCTTGACCCAGCCTTGATTAAATTTTGCTCTCTATACTCAGCAACCAAACCAATCCTTGATCGCCTGACAAGCCCGGCTACAGTTAGAGAATACAGCTCAGCATCGAGTGCTTAATATGCAGGGCCTAATCGAGATTAGCAAATGCTCTTGGAATCCCATCACAAATACTTCCCTGAACTCCATTAGGCAATGCTGCCACCTTAGATCGATAAAGGAATCAAATCTGTGTTCTAACCCTTCTGTATTCGGGTCGAACATAATCGACATAAATAGGGCTAGATCATCACCCCATCATGTCATAATGACCCAAACTCGCTTCACCGGAACAAAACAGGACGATCCTTCCAACTCGGGTAAAGCATAAGAATTAGCGCAGGCCATGGGTTGATTAACGTGTTTTTTAATATAACTAAACTCAAGCAACGCCTTAATCTATTTCGTAACAGAAATTTCCGGCTTTTATGGTTGAGTTCATTGGTCGCCATGCTGGGAGATTTTTTCCTGTTTGTGGGTATGCCCTTTCTCATTATGAACCTGACCGAGGATAGAGCTGCCATCGGCGGCGTGCTCGCCGTTGCGGGTATTCCACGAGCACTGCTCTTGTTATTCGGTGGCGCCTTGAGCGACCGCTTCTCTCCTCTATTAATGATGAAAGCCTCTCGAATCGCCTTTTTAGTATTACTGCTTTTCATGACCAGGCTGATTCTGGATGAAACTATCACTATCTTTGGCTTGTATATCTTTTCAGGTTTAATGGGGGTTATCGGCGCCTTTGGTATGCCAGCGGGGATGGCGATTTTACCTCTGTTGGTCAAACGCGAGGATCTCGCCCCGGCGAACGCCATAACCGGCGGTACCAGCCAACTCATTTCTGCTCTAGCGCCCGCTTTTGTCGGCTTTGCCGTACTTTTCCTGTCAACTGAGCCTCTCCACACCCTGATGCAGGGCACCTGGCCTGCCATTGAAGAACTGCCCAGACGGGCCGACATGCAGGGAATAGGATTAGCCTACGGAATCAATTTCATCCTCATTATTGTTTCCATGCTACCGCTATGGATGATTAAACCGAAAATCGAGGTCCCACGGCCAAGCCAAGCTGATAGCCTGTTTAATTCCATTTATGATGGCTTTATTTACGTCTGGCAAGATGCCTCTCTACGTGCATTTATCATCTATATGACCATTACTACTTTTGTATCCATGGGCCCGCAGATGGTTGGCATGCCTGTTCTCGCCGATGAGAACCTCACTGGCATGAGGTCCTATGGCCTGCTGATGTCGGCCCAGGGGTTAGGCGCAGTCTTTGGCTCCCTTCTTGCTGCTGTCGCCACTCCCTCAGCACGATTGCTTGGTCCAATCGTGATGTCCCTGGCCATGGTTCGCGGCATAGGTACCCTACTCATTGCGGCTATCAGTAGTCACTTGCACGGGATCGCTCTAATGACGCTCATGGGAATCCTAACGGGCTATAGCAGTATCATATTCATAACCTGGGTTCAAAAAAGAGTATCTCTGGAATACATTGGCAGGGTAATGAGCCTGGTTATGCTCGCTGTAATGGGACTACAGCCACTATCCCAAGGGTTCTCAGGTTGGTTCATTGATGTAGCCGGAGTCACCACCTTATTCCTGAGCATGGGCCTGTTTATGATCATTACGCCTCTGTTCGCTCTGTTTAGCCGAGATATTAGAAACATGGGAGAACCCAGGATAGATCGCCAATAGGCACTGAAAAAGAAACCGATTATACTCAGTACCCTCGTATGAGTCTTTTACATGCCTTAACCATCGCTGATCAGACCTATATCAGGAACCAAAAACACTGGCCGACCTAACATTATCTAAAAACACAATTTAAAGAGGAGACTATTACACATGGCACATGAACAACTCAATCTCAGCAACGATGAATTGTTAAGCACGACCCGTGCAGTACGTAAAAGACTGGATTTTGACCGCCCCGTTTCCATGAGCCTGATCAAGGAATGCATGGAACTTGCTGTACAGGCACCAACGGGATCCAATGCCCAGGGCTGGCAATTTGTTTTCGTGACGGATCCAGACAAAAGAGCCGCCATTGGCGATTATTATCAGCAGGCTTTTTCGATCTACCGGGAAATGCCGGTTGCCATTCATAAGCTTCATGCGGACAGCGATGATACCGCCTTGACTGCAAGCCAGAATCGCTCAGCATCCTCAGCTGATTTCCTGGCCGACAATATGGGCAAAGCACCCGTTCTAATGATTCCCTGTATTGCTGGACGAACAGATAATGAAGCGGGTGCTAATGT
>CAZGCW010000077.1:8094-16210 GCA_964524295.1 uncultured Pseudomonadales bacterium | reverse complement strand
ATGAACTGGTGTCTGAAGAAATATTTTACGAAATGGTGGCGGCGGCTCGCGCCCTGAACATGCCCATTGATTCTCATGTGCCACTATCCATGCGCGCTTCAGTTGCAGGCCCCGAAGTGGACTCCATTGAGCATTTGCGCAATATTGAGCTCGACTGTGCGACCCATGCCGAGGCCCTGCTTGCACAACGATTACTCGCTCTCGAGAATCCCAATGGACTACCTGGCTATGAAGTGAGGTCAGGATTACACAACGCTCAGCGGATAGAAGCACTGAACGCTTACGATGACGATCGATGCACCCGGGTTCTGGCCAAACTGACGAACACCCTGCAGGTTCCCACCCTGAGACTCAACGCCATGTCTAACCTTCAACCCTATAGTCGGGCTGACTGGCCGGATGCACTGAGTAGAGTACCGCTGAGTACCCAGAAGCGATGGCAAAAACTGATTGATACGGCAGGAGAAGAGGAGGAGCGCTTTATGCAATTTGCTGATTGGAGCCTGTTTCTAACCAACAAAATGCACCAGCAGGGCGTGCCCATTGGTGCCGGTACAGATACCCCCATTCGCCTGTCGGTGCCGGGTTATTCTCTGCATTCGGAACTCGAAATGTTGGTGCTGGCGGGCCTGACACCACTTCAAGCAATCGGCGCCGCAACGATTGAGCCGGCCCGATACTTTTCTATCGAAACCGAGCTGGGACAGATCGCCGCAGGGATGAAGGCGGACCTGGTATTGCTCGATCAGAACCCCATGGAGGATATTACCAACACAAAATCAATAGGGCAGGTGATCACCAAAGGAAAGGTCATGACCCCAGCTGAAATACTCAATACGAACACCGATAAATAAGGTGATTGCACCCATCGCCGCCACCAAAAAACAGGCCGATTTCTCTACCAGAGTAATGCCGGATGGTGACACTTCACTGGTGATAGTCCACGGCTATCTTCCTGGGAAAATACCGGGAGCCGGGATTCACCCAACTTCATGAGGATGAAACTATGAACGCATCCTTGCTCGATCCGAACCAAAGCAGCCGTTGTCGACGCATTGTAAACCAGCAGATAACGGCCTTCGGGACACCCTAGCAGTGGCGCTATCTGACTTCGATTCACCGCGGGAATGGTGCCTTGACCTGGATCGCCGCTGGCCGGAAAGACTTCAAATCAAGGCCCTGCTGCTACGCCAGATAGGCGAGACCTTACAACCACCCAGCCAACAGCACCGAATTCTAGAGCTGGGTATTGGTGATGGTGAACTCATGCTGAAACTCTCGCAAATGCTATCAAATACCGTTCTGGTGGGCGCAGACATCAACCCAGAACTACTTGCCTACAGTCGAGAACGCCTAGGAACGACCCAGGCAACATTCATCGAACAGGATCTAAAACAACCCTGGAAGCACATCATGGGTATGTCATTTGACCTGGTCTATTCACTGCAGTCTTTCCACGACCTTGGTGGATACGAGGAACTCCTCGCCGTCTATACTAAGATCAGGCAAGTGCTTGTACCCGGCGGGATACTATTCAACGCAGACTTTATAACCCCCATGGCCCACGATGATACGGCCATGCCACGACGCTTCCCCCCCGATACACATCTGGCCTTATTAAACGAGTGCGGATTCATAGCACCTGAACTCATCGAACAACGAGGGGCAATGGGTTGCTTCAAGGCGATTGCGCCGTCATCTTTGACCCGCGCGCTCTAGCCCTAATTCCAGGACCTGGCTAAGCTGGATCCAGGAGGACTGACTGAAAAGGGCTCGACCCGCTCGGCAGGTTTTATTGCTTTGATGGTGACCAGACCAGTCTCCATAGCCTGCTTCAATTTAATGAAGCAAGGTCTCTTTTCAGGTCAATCAACGCCTGGAAATAAATGACCAACGACAAAAGACCACCAAAACAACCGCCTCAAGGAATTGTGGCGAGGCGCTACTGTGTCGCCAGCGCCAACGCTAATCCGTGCAATACTTCATAGCAGGGCATCACCTGGGCAATGCTCGAATTTGGCTGCCTGTTTTCCCTGATCGCTGCGAAGAACTCCCGGTCCTGCAATTCAATGCCATTCACCGAGACATCCACCGTGGAGACATCAATCGCTTCCTCGTTACCCGTGACTAAATCATCGTATCGAGCCAGGTAGGTGCCGTTATCACAGATATACCTGAAGAAGGAGCCGAGAGGACCTTCGTTATTAAAAGAAAGCGACAACGTACATATAGCACCATTGGCTGCCTTCAGTTGAATTGACATATCCATTGCGATTCCCAATTCAGGGTGAATTGGCCCCTCAATCGCATGAGCTTGTACCACTTCGCTACCAACTTGATACTGGAATAAGTCCACAGTATGGGCAGCATGGTGCCAGAGTAAATGGTCTGTCCAGGATCGGGGTTCCCCCGCCGCATTGATATTGGTTCGCCTAAAGAAGTAGGTCTGGACATCCATCTGCTGAATTGAAAGCGCTCCAGCAACCATTTTTTTATGCAGATACTGATGAGAGGGATTAAATCGCCGAGTATGGCCCACCATGCAGACAAGGCCCGTTTCACCCTGTATCTGTAAGACGCCCAAGGCGTCATCCAAGTTATCCGCCAAAGGAATTTCCACCTGGACATGGACCCCGGCTTGCATACACTGAATCGCCTGTTCAGCATGCATCTGCGTTGGGGTACACAAAATAGCCGCATCAAGACCTGGCAATGCTAGCGCATCAGCAAGATTAGTATAAGCCCCGCTTATGCCATACTGATCGGCAACCATCTGGGTCTGTTCAAGTCGTCGCCCTACCAGGCCAATGACCTCAATCCCTTCTATATCCTGGATGCCATCAAGATGTTTCTTACCAAACGCACCCACGCCTGCAACAATCACTTTCATAACAAGATCTCGCCTCCCTACTGACCGACTCATCAGGCCCACTTGGCAAATTTGCTTCGTTAGCCGTACGCGTTTTTATTCATTATTTTCTAAAATTAAGTGGCCAACCGCAGTATTAGAGGCAGGCACATGGTAAAAACGATGCTTCAACCGAACAGATTCATTCAGGGCACCTCGCATAATTAACCACATCACGAGCTCAACACCTTCTGAGCCTGCAAACCGCAAATAATCTATGTGGGGCATTTGGGCAAGCTCAGCGGCCTGATCTACGATATTGTCTAAAAACTGGTGGTCAAATTCGCTGTTGATAAAGCCCGCCCTGGGACCTTGTAGCTGGTGACTCATGCCTCCGGTTCCCCATATCTGAACATCCAGATCTTCATCAAAAGACTCAACGGCACGCCGAAGTGCTTGGCCCAACTGAAAACATCGTTGACCACTAGGCGGAGGATAAAGCAGGACATTGACTGCAATAGGAATGACTTTAAACGGCCATTGCCTGGGCTGGCCGCACATCAGCGACAAAGGTACCGTCAAACCATGGTCTACATCCAAATTACGGACCATGGTGATATCAAAATCCTCCTGGATGACCGATTGGGTTATATGAGAGGCCAATGCCGGCTGACCCATGACTTCAGGGATGGGTCGCGGTCCCCAACCTTCGTCCGCAATGTCGAATGAATCACCACAGGCAATCGCAAAGGTAGGTACCAAATTAGAATCAAAGGCTGTGGCGTGATCATTGTAGACCAGCAACACAACGTCAGGATTATTGTCCGCTAGCCATTGCTTGGAATATTCGTAGCCAGAGAAGACTTTCGACCAGTACGGTTCCCTGTGTTTATTGTTATCGAGAGCCGCACCGATGGCAGGCACATGTGAGGTGGCAACACCCGCACTAATCCGTGCCATTGATCTTCTCCTCCAGCAAATACAAATTTCCCTGCGGATCACGACCGCCATCGAGCATCATCTGCACATAATCCAGTTCAGACATCCCTGTCATCGTCGCCGCTACTTGTTGAAAACTCAGCCCGTCATTGGAAAATAGCTTCGCCAGATAATAGATATTGCCTCCTACGGCAATCATGGCATTGTAGTCACGGCTTATTACTGCCTGCTTCTGCTCTTCTGACATAGGCCATTTATCAAGATATAAAGATTCATGCTGATTAAATTCGTCCCGGTTTTCTTGTTTCATTAGAGACAGACAAAACTGATTAAGGTGATGCCCCTTACGCGCCATATCAGCATCAAAGATCGTTGTTCCAGGAATATCAGCATAAGGTTTTTCCAGGGACATCAAATTGTCTCCTCATCACCAAAATAAAGCCGCATAGGATTATCAACCAACAGCTTTTGCCTGAGTTCAACTGTGGTAGCCACCTTAACAATGAAATCGACCAGCTTGCCATCGTCTGGCATATGATTTTTCATATTGGGATGCGGCCAGTCCGTTCCCCACAATACCCGATCCGGAAATTCCTCAATCACCCTCTTGGCAAACGGAACCACATCCTGGTAGTCAGGTGGGCCTACTAGTGAAAGGCGTTCAGGGCAGCTTACCTTTGAGAAAAAATTTCTATTGTTTCGAAGCAGTGAAAGAAAAAGTTCAAATTGGGGGCCCTCTACGCCCTTCGAAATATCTGGCCGCCCCATGTGATCAACCACAATCGGGGTGGGAAGAGACTCAAAAAATGGGTAAAGCGCTTGAAGTTCCTGAGATTCAAAATAAATCACGATATGCCAGCCAAATTTCTTTATCCGTTCCGCAATACGAGTTAGGTCCTCGAACGGTAAGGAATCGACCAAGCGTCGTACAAAATTAAAACGAACCCCACGTACTCCGGCAGAGTGCAAAGCTTCCAGTTCCTGGTCCGAGACATCAACGGACACACTGGCAATGCCTCTCGCCCTGCCATTAGCGGATCTGAGCGCATCTACCAGCGCCCGGTTGTCATTACCGTGGCAGGTGGCCTGAACAATCACATTTCGCGAGACCCCCAAAAAATCACGCAGCGCCCAGAGCTGTTGCTTTGATGCATCACAAGGCGTGTACTTCCTGGACTCGGCAAAGGGGAACTGATCACCTGGACCAAATACATGACAGTGTGCATCTACGGTACTCGCAGGCAGGCTAAACTGTGGTATAGACGGGGACTGATGCCAATGTAACCAGTCTGGATCGGGGGTAAAGGATTTCATAAACCCCGGTCCCTTAATAATAAGTCGAGTCGAGGGTAAACCCGGCGGGCATTACCCTCGAACACCTTATCATGGTCGCTACGACTCAAATTGAGTGCATCAAGATAGCGTTTTGTATCATCAAAGTAGTTGCCAGTCTGCGGATCAATACCCCTGACCGCCCCAACCATTTCCGAACCAAACAAGAGGTTGTCAATATCAATCACCTCGAACAGTAAATCGACGCCAGGCTGATGATAAACACAGGTATCAAAGAACACATTCTTCATCACGTGCTCAGAGAGTGGCGGCCGGTCCAACAGTTCGGCCAAACCACGATATCGACCCCAATGGTAGGGAACAGCCCCACCACCGTGGGGAATGATAAACCGGAGCTCTGGAAAATCCTGGAACAGGTCGCCTTCGATGAACTGCATAAAGGCGGTGGTGTCTGCATTGATATAGTGGGCTCCGGTGGCATGAAAGTTAGGATTACAGGAACTGGAAACATGAATCATGGCAGGAACATCCAATTCAATCATCTTTTCAAAAAATGGGTACCAGGATGGATCTGTCAGCGGTGCTGAGGTCCAATGCCCACCCGAAGGGTCCGGATTCAAGTTACAACCGACAAATCCCAGCTCCAAAACACATCGTTCCAATTCGCTGATGGATTGTTTAATTGATGTCCCAATTGACTGTGGCAACTGACAAACGCCGACAAATGCATGTGGATAAAGATCAACGACCCTTTTTATCAGGTCATTACAGGCGCGGGACCATTGTTGAGCGACTGCATCATCGCCAATATGATGCGCCATTGCCGAGGCTCTCGGCGAAAACAGGGTCATATCCGCGCCTCGCTCAGTTAACAGCTTCAACTGATTCTCTTCAATACTCTGTCTGATCAAGTCATCGCTTATAAGCGGAATTTCGGGCAGGGCCCGCCCGTTCTCATAGGCTTTGATCTGCTCAGCACGGAAACGCTGATGTGGTTCAGGCGCGGTCGTATAGTGGCCATGGCAATCAATGATCATAATCGGTTTTCATTAGTTGATTTTACTGCCCCATCTCAGTTTCAGGGACCATAACTTCTCCCCTCATCAGCAACCGTGACGTTCTTAACAGCGCCGCCCTGTGCACACAAACCTTGCCGCTGGCGGAAAACTGCAATTGCATTTCCACCGAAAAAAAACCCGTTGGATGTTCAACTGAATACACCTCTGCCACCGCTCCGTCCGGTTTAACCTGGCCAGCCATCTCAAATGCCACCGTACCAGGAATAAGACATGCGGTAGCAACACTGACAGAACCTAGCACGCCAATCGCTTCATGAACACGATGCGGAATAAATGTCCGGGTATTAATCAGTCCGCCCTGTCTGGCCGGCGAAACCAAACACATTTTGGGTACCGTTTTCGAGCTAACATCGCCAAGATTCATGCGCTGGCCACTTTCTAGACGGATTTTTTCCAGCCTGCTTTTTAAACCCTTATCTGATTCAAGCTGTTCAGGGTCCTCATATCCAGATAAGCCAAAATCTGTCGCTCGCAGCAGTACCACGGGCATACCATGATCAATACAAGTGCATTCCACCCCTTCGATTAGTTCGACTGGCTGATCTGTTGGCAATAATGCGCCACAGCTGGAGCCCTCGATGCCGGAAAATTCAATACTGATCGGTGCAGCACGACCGGGCACACCGTCGATCTTGGTGACGCCAGAGTAATTCACCTTAGCATCCGGCGTTTGGATTCGAGCCACCGCCAATGCGCCGGTATTATCAAGGTGGATCCGAACATCCGTCGTGTCACCCTTGATATCAACCAAACCCTGTTCAATCGCAAAGGGGCCTACCGCCGCGAGCATATTCCCGCAATTCTGGTGGGTGCTGACTTCTGCCTTTTCAACGGCTATCTGCAGGAAAAGATAGTCAACATCAACATCCTCTCTTGTTGACTTTCGAATGATCGCAACTTTGCTGGTAAGCGGGTGCCCGCCGCCCAGACCATCTATCTGTCGTGCATCCGGTGAACCCATGGCAGCGAGAAGGACCCCATTTCGCGCCAACTCATCCGATGGCAAATCCTTTTCCAGAAAAAATAACCCTTTTGAGGTGCCGCCTCGATAAAGAGAACACGGTATGGCGCTCTGAACACTCATTCAATCTCCGCATTAAATTTCACATATTTGATTCCACTTTGCTTCAACCGCTCCCGCATCTGGTAGATATCTAAACCTAACTCACCCTGAGCCAATCGCCGACGCGTTTCCTGTTCTGTTTCAATACGACGCTTCATTTTTGAGGCGACCTCATCACCGAGGTCACGCGGCACAACAACAATGCCGTCGTCGTCAGCAACCACAATATCCCCAGGGTTAACCAACTGGCCTGCACAAATGATAGCAACATTAACATTGCCCAGGGTTTGCTTGACCGTTCCCTGCGCAAAAACGGCTTTAGACCAGACAGGAAATCCCATCTCTGTTAAATCAGCAATATCCCTGACACCAGCATCAATGACCAGTCCGCGGACGCCTCTTGAATGGAGCGAAGTGGCCAGAAGATCTCCGAAATAACCATCATCGCAAGGACTCGTTGGGGAAACGACTAATACGTCTCCTGGCTGGCATTGCTCTACTGCTACATGAAGCATCCAGTTATCACCGGGTGTCACCTCGCAGGTCACCGCAGGCCCTGCAATCCTTGCAGGCCGAAAGATCGGCTTCATATAAGACGCCATTAAACCTTTTCGACCCAGAACCTCATGAACCGCAGCCACCCCGGCTCCCTGAAACTGTGCCATGGTTGTTTTCTGCGGTCGGGGTATATCAGTCACACAGGTTGCCATCGCTTTTGACCTCCCTTTATAAACCCAATTTATACAGCAATTTGGAAAACCGAACCCAGAGTTATTATAGTAATCGGCTCGGAACTATCCACACGTTAGAATATTACACCTGATTACCCCCTAACCCACGCTGGCACGCTACCCAGGCCGAACAAGCCCTCCCAGGCTGGTCCTTCAATAAGGC
>CAZGCW010000077.1:0-8078 GCA_964524295.1 uncultured Pseudomonadales bacterium | reverse complement strand
TCGGCAAAAGACAAGCGCGCAGCTTCAGATGTCAGCAGGTATTCAAATTCAGCTTGACGAATTCTGCTAGTAAAAGCACTGCCTTGTTCATAAGAGTCGTGCAGCATCCGAGTCAAGGACCAGGAAAACCGACTAGACTTCCATACCCGTGCCAGCGCCTGCTGAGAATAATTATCCACACCCTGGGTATCTTGGCGCTCATAATAATCAGACAATGCACGCGACAAATAATACACATCCGATACCGCCAGGTTCAGTCCCTTGGCACCTGTTGTCGGTACAATATGCGCTGCATCGCCTGCCAGGAACAGGGATTTCCAACGCATCGGCTCACACACAAAACTACGCAATGGGGCAATTGACTTTTCAATAGACGGCCCGGTAACCAGGTCCTTGGCAAGTGCTGGGGGCAAGCGTTTTTTTAACTCTTGCCAGAATCGGTCATCCGACCAGTGACTGACCTGCTCATCCAGAGGGACCTGAATATAGTACCGACTTCGGGTTTCTGACCTCATAGAGCAGAGTGCAAAACCGCGCTGTTGATAGGCATAAACCAGTTCCTTTGATACCGGTGGCGTTTCAGAGAGGACGCCTAACCATCCAAACGGGAAACTGGACTGGTATTCACGCCTGACCCCAACGGGCATGGCCATTCTACTCACGCCATGATATCCATCACATCCCACCACAAAATCGCAGTGAAGCGATTTGGCTTGATCATTATGATGAAATCGAATAATCGGTTTTTCAGTCTCTATTGCCGACAGGCTGACATCACTCACCTCGTGCAAAACACAACCGGCAGATTTTTCGCGCGCTTGGTAGAGATCCCTGGTGACTTCCGTCTGCCCATAAATGGTCATTTTTTTACCGGTAAGCTCGAAAAAATTGATCCGACACCTTCTTCCCTCAAAGACCAGTTCAACGCCGTCATGCTCTAACCCATTTTTGCTCAAGCCGGCGGCTACACCGGCCTGCTCAAGCATTCGGGTTGTCCCCTGTTCTAACAACCCAGCGCGAATCCTAGACAAGACATGTCGTTTCGAATGCTTTTCCAAAACCACGCTATCGATACCATTCAGATAGAGTAACTGGGACAATAGCAATCCTGAGGGGCCAGCACCGATAATTCCTACCTGTGTTTTCATTCCAGTTTCTTCTTCCCAACCACATCGGGGTGAATTTCCAAGCCTCATGCCACCTTAGGCACGGCAGGCCATCACCTATCACCATAGTCACCATGATAAACCTTGAATTACCGGGCTGACTACCTGCACCATCGCCAATAACAACAAGACACATCGCGAGCCAAAACGGGTCTTTAAATACCTAACGACCTACCAATAGATTCTTACAACTCGTTACTGGCAAAAAATCACTGACCACTAGCCTGTGACACAGGGACACTGATACAGGGATGATTACAAATGGATGCCCATAAATAAACGGCAGACCAGTCAATAGGACTTAAGCTTCACATGACCAAAATCCGTGTTAACAATTTCACTCACTAAATTGTCATCAATACATTCCTTGTATCTGAACCTGCTGCACCTTTGACATCAACGATGCGGTATATAAGAATTTATTGACTGGGAACCGAGCCGAATAGGCTCATTCCCACCAACTCGCTTCACGCGCACAGTTTAGAAAATCAAACATCAAGGATAGATACAGTGCAAGCTGCAAAAATCATCTCGCTCATCTTCATGCTAACGCCCTGGCTCTCAACCCATGCCATTGAAACGGACCAATCATTCAGTGCGGTAATTGAAACGAGGAAACAAGGACCTAGTCCCAGAGAAATTAATGCACCCACCCAGGTGATCGTACTCGGAACGGGCACACCCATACCCGACCCTCACCGGGCAGGTTCAAGCATCGCTGTTATCCATAAAGGGCAGGCCTATCTCTTTGATATCGGCAGCGGCTCAGTTCACAGGGCCGTTCAAGCACGATATCAGTATGATATCCCGTCCCTTTACCCCTCGCAGATCTGCTGTGTTTTTCTCACCCATCTGCATAACGACCACACCTTAGATTTCAATAATCTAGCGCAAACACTTTGGTGGCGACGAACAGCTAAATTACGCGCCTGGGGTCCCAAAGGCTTAAATGAAATGATCGCGGGTCTGTACCAGATGATGGCTCCCGACATTCGCATTCGAACCAGTGGTCTCCAACCAGTGCCTAACCCTGGCCTCTATCAAGTGAGTTCCAAGGAAATTACATCGGGATCGATATACAACGAGAATGGCCTGCAGATCGAAGCCTTTGATGCGAATCACGGTGATATTAAACCGGCCTTCAGTTACAAAATAATCGCCGATGACTTATCCATCGTCATTTCAGGTGACACTGCTTATAGCCAGCAATTGCTGGAAAAAGCCAAAGGAGTCGACCTGTTGTTCCACGAAGTCATCAGTAATGCCGGTTTAGCCCGAAATACTCAATTCTGGCAGAATTACCACAGGCAAGCCCATACACCCGCCGACCTGGTCGGGAAACTCGCAGCATTAGCAAAACCAAAAAAATTGATTCTGTACCATGCCCTTCATTACGGGATGCCTGAAACCAAAGTGATAGAAGAAGTACGCCAACATTTCGACGGGACCATCCTACTTGCAAATGATCTAGATCGTTTTTCTTCAGACTGATTTCATTCTATGACGCGATCTGGGCGCGAACTTGCTTTCAAGAAAATGAGCGCGATAGCGGCAAAGACCGAGCCAAAAGCCATAAACAAAGCCACCACCGAAAGGCCATAACCTGCAGTAAACAAAATCCCCGCTGCAATAGGGCTCAGAGCCGCCCCACCCCGACCAACTCCGATTGAAAAGCCAGTACCACTGGCGCGCAGGTTATCCGGGAAGTATTCGGCTAAAAGCGCATACAAACCGACCACACCGCCATTGATGAAAAAACCAGTAATACCCGCCACCATAGAAAGCTGGGCGAGTTCTGAATACCCTTTACCAAAGACATAAATCATGATGGAAGACATAACCAAGGCTACAGACATGAGCTTTCGAGTCGCAATGCGACTCGAAAGCAACCCAAATAAAATAGAACCGGTCAACATACCCACGTTTGCCCAGACTAGAACGCCTCCAGCTGAGGAGGCTGAATAACCCATATCCACGACAATTTTCGGCGTCCATTTAAGCAGAAAATAAAGCGTCATAATGTGCATAAAATAAGCAATGGTCAGCACAATAGTGGTTCTCAACATCGCTGGCTTAAACAACTCAAGAATGGATGTTTTAACTTTATCAGTCACATCAGGCAAACTATCAACGGGTTCTTTACCCATCTGTTTCAAGCAGGCATTAATTTTAATCAGCGCGTCCTTGCCTCTCTTTGCTGTGTGAAAAGCCACAGACTCAGGAAGAAAAAACCAAACTAACGGCAAAAAAGCAATCGTAGCAATAGCGCCAAATTCAAAAATAGCGCGCCAGGTATCATGCACCAATAAACCTGAGGCAACTGATCCGCCTATAACCACACCCAGCGGATACCCGCCAGCCATGAACATCACACACAAACTTCGATGCCTGAGATTAGAAAATTCGGCCACCATGGCATTGGTGGTTGCCAGCATGCCGCCGATCCCTAGCCCGGTATAAAATCGATGAGCGGACAGCTCATTTACCGACTGAGCACCGCCCGCAAAATACATACCGATAGCCATAACAACCAGACAGCCTAGAATAACCGGCCTTCGACCCAGGTTGTCGGCGAGGTTTCCGAGAATAACCGAGCCAATGCACATGCCGATTAATTCCATCGCAAGAACCACCCCTAGAACAGCACGATTAATGGCAAATTCCTCGGCAATGCCTGGTGACGCAAAGGCAATAGACAAAACGTCAAATCCATCGAGTGCATTCAGCAATATGCACAATAGCACCACAAGGAGTTGCGCCTTCCCCATCGGGGTCTGATCAATTAAAGAAACTGGATTGTTATTCATATTCAGGATTGATCCGTTGGGTCCTGAGCTGAATCGACCTCTCCCACACTAGCCCAGTAAATCTGATTCCTACCTTTGGATTTTGCCTGATAAAGCGCTCTATCCGCTGTTTTCAGCACCATGTGCAAATTTGTTTCCAGCGAGGGTACGACGGTTGTCAAGCCAAGGCTAATCGTCACAACCGGGGCTACAGCAGATTCGCTATGTGGAATTTCAAGCGATTCCGCTGACTTCCTGCACGTCTCAGCAATTTCCTGGGCCCCTATTTTCGTACAATCCGGCAGAACCAAAACAAATTCCTCTCCACCATAACGAGCCACAAAATCCGCCTCTCGACGAAGCGCATTCTGAAGGGCCGTCGTCAACTGGACCAGGCATTGATCCCCCGCCTGATGCCCGTAGGTGTCATTGTATTTTTTGAAATAGTCCACATCCAGAAGTGCAACGGAGATTGGCAGTTTCGAATAGACGCCGCGACGCCACTCAACTTCCAGCACCCGCTCCAATTCCCGGCGGTTCGGTATGCGCGTCAAAGGGTCCAGACGTACCGTCTCCAGGAGATGATCCCTGCGTGTCTTATTGGCCAGGTGCACACTTACGCGGGCTTTAAACAACTGGGGGTTAGCGGTTGCTTGAAAGTAACCAGCAGCGCCGCATTGCAGAAAATTTAACTCACGTTCTGGATCGGTGTCCTGGTCTACAATCATAATCGGAGTATCTGCACCCTCCGAGATCTGCTGCAATTCCCTGCAGTTCAGCAATGCTTCATCGCCCTCAACAGATGACAATAGTAACAGGTCAGGCTTCAAACCATCTTCTATCAGCTTCTTTGCCCAGAGACAGTCCGAAGCGACCAACAGATCAATTTCCGGTTGTATCGCATCAACAAGATGCCATATGGCGGCTGGATGTCCTATGACCAGTACCACAGGGCTGGGTATGAACTCGCATACACCACTGGGCTCCCCACTCGGTTCGCTACCTGCCAGAAAGCATTCGATGTCCCGCGGACAACTCAATCCTGGCAATACGCGACCATCGTCGGCAGTCATGATAGGGATCCGCCTGTTGGGATCTGCTGATTGCCATTGCCGCTGGAATGCTGCTAACGAGTCTTGTTCTTCAGCACGGGGCTCTGGCCTCGCAATTCCCAACTCGGCCAGCAGGCTCTCCACAACTTCAGTGGTAGAAATATCAAGCCCTTCTTTCCAGAGCGCTTCAAATACGCGTTCGCGGAATCGCCCTGCCAGCCCATGATCCCTGGATTGGATCGCTATATAAATTTCGTTCACAAGTGCCGAATTTGGACGTAGCCGAGGCATGGCAATAGCCAGATCAGGCGATCTGTGTCGTACCGTAAACACCTCAGAAGCCAGCTCTGCCAAATCTTCCACATTACTCAAATTCATCAGATTCGGAACGTGCTGAATGGGTCGCCACTCAATTTCATGATCTTCGCTGAAGTCTCGCAAACGCTCCTCAAGGGCATAACAAAAGGGACAATTGAAGTCACCATAGACTTGAAAAGAACTCATAATGACGCAACAATCATAGTAGATTCCGCTCGCTCATCGATAACCCCTTTTGGTTAACTGATCCGGTAAGTCAATTAAACTATCACGAATACCCACCCTATTTAAACTTCCGGCTCAGCTGAGTTTTCTCGTCACGCTGTTTTCAATACCTATTCAAAGCCATCTCCTAAGCCAGCAGTTTTGAACCATGACCCAGACAAAACCCGACCCCGATAAATTCAAACTGTGGACGAATCAACAAAAATTTGTTTATGCTTTGCAGAGCTAACCAGAAGGGACCCCATGCACAACCAAACCGGGATGAACGTTGAATCACTTTCTTTCACAGAACCTCATGACGTTGCTGTGCCCTACATGCAACGTTTACGCGACTATTATCTCGCGCTCGGATACGGAAACCCTTATCGGTGGGCGCAATTTGCTCAGGTTCCTTTCACGCCTTTAAACCTGAATCTGGATCAAGCGCGAGTTGGCCTGGTTACGACCGCCGCTCCGTTTAAGGTAGGTGCCGGCGATCAAGGTCCAGGTGCCGCCTATAATGCCGCAGCCAAATTCTACACAGTTTACAGCCGCCCCATTGATGAGTTGGAATTCCTTGGAATTTCACACCTGGGTTACGACCGCAAGTATTCAACCGCAGCCGACATCAATTCGTTTTTCCCACTGAGTGCCCTGCGAACAGCAGCGACCCAGGGCCGTATCAAGGAAGTTTCACCCCATTTCTATGGCATCCCAACAAATAGAAGCCAGGCCACCACCATCAATCAAGATTGTGCTGACCTGCTAGCACTGGCCGTCGAGGATGAAATCGATCTCGCCATTCTTACCGCCAACTGACCCGTTTGCCACCAGACCGTGAGTCTGACAGCCCGGTATCTTGAATCACACGGCATTTCGACGGTGATTCTGGGCAGTGCTAAGGATATCGTCGAACATTGTGGGGTCCCACGATTCGTCTTCAGTGATTTTCCATTGGGCAACTCGGCAGGTAAACCCAATGATCTCGACTCCCAGACAGCCACACTGGAACTGGCCTTCAAAACATTAGAAACCGCACCAGCACCGCGCACGACCATACAGTCACCCCAACGCTGGGCTCCCAGTCCAGACTGGAAATTGGACTTCCAGAATATTGAAAGAATACCTCAAACTGAGATCAAGAAAAGGCGAGCGGAATTTGACCGGATTAAGGAAACCGCACAAAAGGTGAGGGACCAGAGTGCGCCTGATAAAGTCTGAACCTCGATACAGCATCCGCCCAAACTGCTAGACCATACAACGGGACGCTAAATGGAAGGCACTCCAATTTATCTAAAACCGGTGCACTTAAATCAAAAATGCTGTGCTAGAGTGGCTGGTAGAGTTTAGCGATTTATCATATCTAATGAGCAACACTAACAGTTCAACCCTCTATCCACCCCGTTACAGAAATTATGCGCTTGGAATTCTATTTCTCGGTTACGTCGTTAATTTTGTTGATCGTTCAATTCTGGCCATCCTTTTAGAACCCATCAAGCATGATCTGATTTTATCTGATTCAGAACTCGGGCTATTGGGTGGACTTGCATTTGCACTTTTCTATGCAACTCTGGGAATCCCCATTGCAGCGCTGGCTGATAGATGGAGCCGAGTGAAGGTACTGGCGATCTCCATGATCATTTGGAGTGCGATGACCGCCCTCTGCGGAATGGCATCAAACTTTATTACCCTGCTCATGGCAAGAATCGGTGTGGGTGTCGGCGAAGCTGGTGCCAGCCCGCCCTCCCACTCTTTGATCAGCGACTATTTCCCTATCGAATCACGAGCCACAGCCTTATCTATTTATGCTCTGGGAATCCCCTTCGGATCGATGGTTGGCAATTTCGTTGGTGGCTGGGGCGCCGATGAACTTGGCTGGCGGATGACTTTTTTCCTGGTGGGAATACCCGGCATTTTTGTAGCATTACTCATCCTCGGAACACTCAAGGAACCACCCAGAGGACTTTCAGAAAACCGAGTTATCCAGCAAGACAACAGTCCCCCACCCGCAATGAAAACAGTGTTTAAGTTCCTCTGGACCAAACCTTCCTTCCGCCATATCGGCTTTGCTGCCGGGTTACATGCTTTTGTCGGATATGGTGCTGGCACTTGGAATGCCCCCTTTTTAATTAGAAGCCACGAAATGCCAATTACTGAAGTTGGCAGCTGGCTAGCGATTATCTCGGGTATTGGTGCAATTGGGACTTTTGCGGGTGGTTATTTGGGTGACAAGCTCTCAGATCGAACCGGTGACCGCCGATGGTATCTCTGGGTATGCGGCCTATCCACCCTGGTCATGGTTCCTTTTCAATTGATAGCCTATCTGTATGACGGCTTGTGGGCCGTCATCCCCTCTTTATTTGTCGTATCCATTCTCGGTGGGATGTATCTCGGCCCTTCTTTTGCCATGACTCAGGCCCTGGTGACACTGAGAATGCGTGCGGTCGCATCGGCCATTTTGCTGTTCATGCTGAATATCATTGGTATGGGCCTGGGCCCCTATTTTGTCGGCATTATCAGCGACCTGTTTGCACCTCAATTTGCTATAGATT
>CAZGCW010000076.1:0-16308 GCA_964524295.1 uncultured Pseudomonadales bacterium | reverse complement strand
ATTTCCGAACCCATGCTGGTATTTAATGTCTTTAATGGATTGTCGTGACGATGGTTTAGTGGCTTCCATATCGAAAATCTTTTATGTGATAACAAAATATTCGCTCATTTGCCTATGGGTTAGCAACTCCATCATGCTAATGGCATTACCCAGCAGGACGGCCTGATTGGCAAACAGTGGCAGTCGCTGGCCGTTAGCCTCTGTTAAACATGAGCAATCGATCCCGGTATCGAGGCTTGTACCCGCCCGGGTTAGGTTTGGATTCAATGGCAATTTGGGATGTGCTGCAGCTCCCAGGCCACGATGGCGCGCCTCAGGGTGAATCTGTTGGTCAGGCAATGCCAGTCAGGGTCAACCGCAGCCAGTATTGGGTTCAAATATGCCGGCTTATAACCTAACCGCGACTGATCAAGGTCTTGCATAGAAATACCGTCTTTAGCAATCCAGCTTTAAAAATACAGCTTTTAAAAACAGTTAAGAAGAAAGGAGGTCTAAAAAATAGCTTCAGAAATTGGTCAGACGTTGCTAATGGGTTACATTAGGGTGAAAGATTTCTGCGTCGCAGTCATAAGGGTTAACAGTTGAAAACCGAATATTGGTCGTCTCAAACAACCTTTCTTTTGGCAACAGTGAGTTGCTCTGTGGGGTTAGGGAATCTGTGGCGGTTTCCCTATATTGCCGGTGAAAATGGCGGCGGCGCTTTTGTACTCGTCTATCTCGGCTTTGTGTTGTTTATCGGTGTTCCTCTCGTGATCGCTGAACTCGCCATCGCTCGTCGAGGGAGAAGTAGCCCGGTGGCCACCATCGCTCTGGTCGCCGGTGCAGAGTCTCGATCCAGGGGTTGGCAGTCCATTGGCTGGATGAGCGTATTAGGGCCCTTATTGGCATTGAGCTTCTATGCGGTTGTTGGCGGTTGGTCCTTGGATTATCTGGTGCGTGCGGCCAGCGCGGATTTTGGTCATGCCAGCAGCGAACAAGCCCAGCAGATGTTTGCCGCACTGTTGGATTCGCCTGTCCGAATGATCGTGTCTTTTTCCCTGATGATGATCGGTGTTGTTTTTGTAGTCGGAACCGGTTTGCAAAAGGGCATCGAGAAGGTGGCTTCTTTTATGATGCCGGCATTGGCGGTTTTGCTGGTTTTGCTCGTTGTTTATGCCAATATCGTCGGTTCATCGGCGCAGGCATGGCAGTTCCTGTTTGATGCAGATTTCTCAAAATTGACTCCTGAGGCAGTGCTGATGGCGCTGGGCCAGTCATTGTTCTCGATCGCAATTGGAACTGGTGCATTGCTTGCCTATGGGGCTTATCTGCCTACTGATGTGTCGATTCCCAGAGCGGCCTGGACCATTGCGCTGGCGGACACGATGGCGGCGTTGCTTGCTGGAATGCTAATTTTTCCAATAGTTTTTGCCTCAGACCTCGATGTCAGCGAAGGACCGGGTCTTATTTTTGTCACCATGCCGGTCGCGTTTGCTAATATGCCAGGTGCCCAGGTAGTCGGTCCATTGTTCTTTCTCCTGGTTTTTTTCGCTGCCTTTACATCGGGGATTGGTATGTTGGAGCCGTTCGTTTCCTGGGCCGAAGAGCAATCGGGTATTAATCGTCGTAAAGCTGCGTCAGTAACCGGTGCCCTCGTATGGTTACTGGGCCTGGCGGCGGTATTTTCGTTTAATATCTGGAAGGATTTCACCCCCCTGGATATGATCCCGCAACTCGCTGAGAGAACTGTATTTTCAATTCTTGATTATGGTGTTTCAAATGTGGTCCTGCCGTTTAATGCGCTTTTAATTGCCTTATTTGCGGGTTGGGCGATTAAAGGTCGCCATATGCGACGTGATATCGGTCTTGAGCAAAACGTTGGCTGGTATTTGTGGCAGTTTTCCATACGAATCCTGGCCCCGGTTGCAGTGCTCAGTGTGTTCATTTTCAATCTGGCTAGCTAGCTTGGTGACACTGGCAGGCCTACACGGACGGGGTTGATAAGGTCCTGTAAAACAGGGCGGCGTCCCGAGGTTGCTGCGATCACAGGCGCCCGCCACCGCGCTTTTTATTATAGGCGCTATCAGCACGAATCATCACAGGCCTGCTGGGTTAATGAACTGGCGGTTGAGTGACCTAGTTTGGTTCAGCAGTTTGTCTTAAATCTGTCTGGCCAGCATCGAAATTTTCTAGTATTTGCGGACAGGCTGGTGTCTGGGTCGCACTCCCCAGGGTCATGATATCCAGGAAGGTCGTAGTGGCAAAGGTGGCAAAACCCGGAACGCCATTGGCGATCGTGGTATCGACGATGGCATGTTCCACGGAGAGTTGGTAGGCATTTTCTGGCATCAGCTGGTCCGCCGAAATGATGAATTCAGTGGCTGAGTAATCCAGGTAGGGCTTATTCTCGAAGGGTCTTCCACTATGTGCGCGGCGCTTACCATGACAGTCGCCCATTATGACGAATACCAGGTCATTGACTATTCCCAAGGGATCTTTGTCGCCCTGTTTGAATGTGCTCCAGGTTACCTGAAGAGGCAGGTCTGATCGAATCATGTGGGGCGAAACCTGAATACCGGCCTGCGACAAGATGATTTGAGGCGCATCCGGTATGCGCGAACGGTCTGCGTTCGGGTTGGTCAGGGCGATGGACTGTTCAACTGGACCGGTAGAGGGGGTGTCATAGCGAAACAGATAATTGCCATCAGGGTACTGACTTTCTAATGTGGCTTCACCTGGATACCTTCCTCCATGCAGCTCAAGCGCATAGCCACTGTCGGTAAAGGTAATTTCTTCTGTCGGTTTATCGGGAGTTAGCAATGCGGCGCTGTTGATTATGCCATTGGCCTGTACGAATATTTCGGCGAAAAAATGATAATTCAGCGCAGACACGCTTCCGGTCGCAGTTTGTCTGAAATTAGCGGTTTTACCGGCGACGATGAAAGTGATGTCTGTTTGTAGCTGGGGGGCTTGATTCGCAGCAGCGCTGGCGAAACAGGAATGGGATAGAGCCAGCGTTGAGAAAAGCGCTGTAAGGAGCTTGGGTATCATTGTTTTTTCCCCCACCACCAGGCCGATTTATAACGACTTCGATTCGTCAGTTTATCATCAAGCCAGAGTGCCAGTCGACGCAAGGGTGAATTGGCAATGCTCCGCCAAATCCGGTTATGCCATCGATCATAGTCTCGGTTGAATGGACAGACGCGAATACAGATAGAGCAGTCGGTATTCTGGTTGACCCAGAATTTGAAACATTTCTCCGCATCGACGGTCCATTTTGTTACGCCGATCAGATTGGAACGATTGTGTGTTTTTCGGCTCGGTGGTTCAAAGGGTATAGCCGCAGGAGGACAACCCTTGGCACATCGGTTGCAGATCTGACAGAATGCCTGGACTCCTAATTTCCTTGGTGTGTCATAGGTTAGCGGAACGTCAGTAAATATCCGGCCTAATCTGAGTCGCGGGCCGAATTCCGGTGTAATGAGCAGGCTATGGCGACCGACTTCTCCGAACCCTGCTTGTACAGCGAGTGGTATAGCCAGAGAGGAATCGTTCATGGTGGCATAGGCACGATAGCCAAGATTACGTATGTACTGGGCTAGGGTGAGTAAAGTGAGTGCATCAAAGGAATAACCCATACCGGTAGCACTTCCGGATAATGCAGAAGGGACTGTCCTGGTAAGGTCCTCATCCATGGATTCACCAATGACGATGACATGGGGGAGATCGTCAGGGATTTCATTAGCCTTACTGGTCAGGGTTTGCTCATTGAATACCCCGCTGTACATCCATCGCTCATCGTAGGCGCAAATACCAACTAGGTCTGCGCCACATAATTTGGCGACTTTCCTCAAGTCCGCGCTGGCCTGGTCTGGGCTATCAAAGGGAAAGGGTTTTGGCCATCCGGCTTCATGTGAAGAAAAATGGTCAAAGAAGCCTTCCTTTCTGCCGGTATCTTGCCTGCGAATATCACGTAGGATGTTGGTTACGTGCCAGGTTGCATTGCGAAGCGCATAATCTCTCTGGTCAAAGCCGTCGGTCTGCCGAGATCGGGCTTCCGGCATGAAGTAGCCATTAAAAAAAGCCTTGGCTTTATCTGATTGCACGGTTGAATCCCAAAGTGATCGACAATAGATATCGTTCTTCTGGTCAAATTGCTGAAAGTCATCTGATAGGGTGAAACCGGTCAATTCATCTATTGGTTTTCTCAATGGCATTGGGGGTGAGTCCATATTGGCTGTAATGAGTATTACCCAATGTTATAGGGGCATCAAGCAGGGCCTGGTTTCCTGACCGGGTTGCGGTTCATGGTCACGGGGTTGGGTTTAGGCCAACTGCAGTTGCAGGGTTGCTTAACCCGGCCACGGCGGTAGTGTTTTATCGGCTTGGAGAATACCTTGACCGCGAAGTAAGCGGGTTCAACTGCGAAGTAAGTGGGTTCAACTGCTAAGTAAGACATGTATTGACTGTTAAGGAAGATGGCGTAATCGCTCGGAAGGAACACTTACGTGTGGCGGTGATTGTTGCTGTCTTGTACCATCACGTGAGGTAAATTGCGGAGGATTCAAGATGGGACTGATAGATATAGCAAAGACATTGACTGAGGTTCCCACGCTGCTGAAACTGAAAAAGGGCATGATTCCCAGGGGACTTGATGTCAAAGACTGTTTTGGTGCTAGGGTTCAGGGTAACGCAGAACGATACCCGGATCGCACGGCGGTCTTATTTGAGGGTCAATCAGTCACCTGGTCGGAATTCAACGCCCTGGCTAATCGATATGCACATTATATGACTCAGCAAGGTGTGCAGCGTGGTGATACGGTCAGTGTCATTATGGAAAACCGGATCGAATTTTTGGCTCTGCTGGTGGGGCTGAATAAGATGGGTGTCACGGCTGGTCTGATTAATACCAACTTAACGGGTAAGCCATTGACTCATTGTATTAAGGTGACAGATTCCCGAAAGTGCATCTTTGGTAGTGAAATTGCGGCGGCCCTGAATGAAGTTAAAAGTGAGCTCGATCTTGAAGAAGGTGAAGATTACTTCGTCTTGCCAGATGCTGGTGAAGAAGGCGCGCTTAACTGGGCTAAGGATTTTGTCGAAGGTGCGGCTGATGCCGACAGCATAAACCCGACGGAAACAGCCCATACCAGCCTTGGGGAAACGGCTCTGTATATCTTCACATCGGGCACAACAGGATTGCCCAAGGCGGCGGTGTTATCTAACCGGCGTTATCTTATGAGCGCTGATATGTCGGCCATGGCGGGTTATAAATGTACGGAAAAAGATCGAATCTATATCTGCCTGCCGCTGTACCATGGTACAGGATTGATGATTGGAGCAGGCGCTGCATTTACATCCGGTGCCAGTATGTTTGTGCGGCGGAAGTTTTCGGCCTCCAATTTCTTAAAAGAAGTCCGTGAAAACAGTTGTACCTGCCTGGTTTATATCGGTGAGTTATGTCGTTATTTATCAAATACTGAGACTCAGCAGGATGACCATAGAAATCCGCTGCGAGCGATGATGGGTAATGGGCTCAGGCCCGATGTCTGGAAAGGGTTTAAGCAACGTTTTGGGATCAAGCGGGTGGCGGAGTTTTATGGGGCGTCAGAAGGAAATGTCGCTTTTGCGAACCTGATGAATAAAGACTGCACGGTGGGTATGACCTCAGCCGAAGTGGCATTAGTTGAATATGATGTCGACAATGACGAAATTGTTAGAGATGACCAGGGCCGGTGCGCTCAGGTGGCAGAGGGAGAACCTGGTTTGCTGTTAGGTAAAATTACCGAAGATACTGTTTTTGAGGGATATACGGATAAGCAGGCGACTGAAAAGAAGATCATACGGGATGTTTTCATAGAAGGCGATGCCTGGTTTAATTCCGGGGATCTGATGTCGACGGTGGATGTCGGTTTCAGTCTAGGATACCCCCATTATCAATTTGTCGATCGAGTCGGTGACACCTTCCGCTGGAAATCAGAAAATGTGTCTACTAATGAAGTGGGGGAAATTCTCAACGGCTTCGAACAGATTAAGTTCTGTAATGTTTATGGGGTTGAAATCCCTGGCGCAGATGGGCGAGCTGGGATGGCAGCAATCACTTTGATGGATGGTATTGAGGGTTTAGATGCAGAGGCGTTTTCTCAGTTCATACGTTCACAGTTACCCGCTTACGCTATTCCCGTTTTCCTGAGGATTCAACAGGAAATCGATGTGACCGGGACATTTAAGATGGTGAAGGGTGAATTGCGAAAACAAGCCTATAACCTATCGTTGTTCAGTGATCCGGTTTATGTCTTGCTGCCGGGGAAGACGGACTATCAGTGGCTGGATAAAGTGACTTTGGCCTCCATCGAAGCCGGACAAGCAGGCTTCTAAGCCGTTTGGTTGAACCATTAGGATGGTTAAACGCAGCCGGGCAAGGGGTGTTTTAGTCTTTTGCGACAACGAAGTACAGTTGACATACCTTGTGGGTCCGAGCATGTTGTCAGGATGTTAGAAGGGATAACCTGAATGAGTGAGACTACCAGTGAATTAAAAGTTGGGCGCTATACTTTTGATATTCGACGTGCCGGCAAGCAAGGTGAAGCGGTTATCTTGTTACACGGCTTCCCGGAAACGTCGCATATGTGGATTCCGTTAATGATAGCCCTGGAGGGAGCAGGGTATCAATCAGTCGCGGCTGATCAACGAGGCTACAGCCAGGGCGCTCGGCCTGCTGCTGTTAGCGATTATGCTTACTCAGAACTCGCTGCTGATGTCATTGGTCTGGCAGATGCGCTGGGCTTTCATAGATTTCATCTTATAGGCCATGATCATGGTGCAGGGCTTGGTTGGCTGGTGACCAGTCTTTTTGCAGATCGGGTCATCAGTTGGACGGCGATGTCGGTACCGCACATCGATGCTTTCGGCCAGGCGATTGCCAGTGACTCAGAGCAATCGGAAAAGAGTCAGTATATTCAGTTTTTCCAGCAGCTGGGAGCAGCTGAAGCCGCCTTCGCAGAAAATGACTATGCCCTGTTGAAATCGGTATGGGATAAATCCACCGATGTACAGGTACAGGAATATATGCGCGTGTTTCAGCAGGAAGGAGCCATGACGGGTGCACTGAACTGGTATCGGGGATCCATGTCATCAGATTCACCCAGGCAACCGATTGGGCAGATATCCAACCCCACGCTGATGATTTGGGGTAATCAGGATCAAGCCATTGGTCGAACTGGAATTGATGCAACCCCAGCCTTGATATCGGGCTATTACAGACTGGTGGAACTGGATGTGGGTCACTGGTTGGTACAGGAGGCTGAGGAGGCAGTGGTGAGTGCTGTCATTAGTCACTTAAAGACTTTTCCTGGCCCCTAAAATTTGGTTCTTCAGTGGCTGTTTGGGCTTCTGTTGCTGTTTTCAAATCAGGTTAAATTCAGACTGGATCACTCAGCTGCCTGGAATGAATTTCTGCCCCTGGGGCAAGAGGCTTGAGGGTTTTCAGGTTTGTTGTTGCGTCACCCTTACATGAGAGGATAGATCGATCATGCGAGGTTGGTCGTTTAAGTTCAGGGACGGCGTTGCCCGGTGTCCCTGACGAATGAGTTGAACCAAAGTTCAGGACCTGAGTGGTTGAGGATTACCTAGGTACAACCCCGGATTGACAGAGTAAAGATATGATCGATGGTAAGGTGACTTTTGATGTGAAGCTTGCCTATGGCATTGGCCAGGCAGGCGAAGGTATGTTTGGTACAGGGCTGAGTTTTTTCCTGCTTTTTTATTACAGCCAGATTCTAGAACTAAGTCCTGGGCTGGCTGCTTCGGCCATTGGTATTGCTGTCATTGTCGATGCGTTTTCGGATATTTTCGCCGGTTCGTTATCAGATCACTGGCAATCCAAGTATGGCCGAAGGCATCCTTTTATGTATGCCTCTTTTCTGCCCTTATCGGCCTGTTTCTTTTTGTTATTTTTTCCGTTGGTGACCACAGAATGGGCTTTATTTATCTGGCTGGCTGTTTTTACGAATCTGGCGAGAACGATGATGTCCCTTTATCACGTACCGCATATCGCATTGGGAGCAGAGATTACAGAAGATGTTGAAGACCGGACTGCATTGGTGGCTTACCGGCAGTTTTTCGGTAATATCGGTGCTCTTTTTGCCTTAATATTGTTCTTTTTGGTTTTTTCTCCTTTTTTTAGGAGCGAAAATGCGGAGGGGCGGTTCGTGCCCGAAGCCTATGTGCCCTGGGCTCTGTGTATCGCTGCGGCAATGGCCATTACCATATTCTGGAGTGCCTGGGGTACGCGAGGGGTTATTCCTTTTCTGCTTAAAGTTGCACCTCAGCCGAAGATTTCCATCGTTAGGATTTTTTATCGGTTATTCGCTGACTTTAAAGAGGTCACTAAGAGCAGGAATTTCCGGTTTTTATTTACCGGGGTACTGGTGGTCTACATTATGGTCGGTGTTACCGGAACCCTGGACATCTACATGTTCACTTATTTTTGGGAATTGGATGAAAAGATTATCATTCCCGTTCTGGTGGCCTATGCGGTTGGTAATGCGCTTGGGACCTTTGCCTCAGTCAGACTGTTCTCGAGATTTGGCAAGAAAGCTTGCCTGATTTTTGGTGGCCTATGCTGGGCTTTTTTCCAGACACTGCCGGTGGTACTGAGATTACTGGAATGGTTTCCCGGCAATGGTGATGTCCTGTTAATGCCGCTTCTGGTTGCGCTGAAGGTGATTCAGGGATTTTCCACGGCTCAGGCAAATGTGGGTTATGGCTCTATGATGGCAGATGTCTGTGATGAGCATGAATACCAGACCGGGCGCCGTCAGGAAGGTGCTTTTTTTGCAGCGGTCGCGTTTTCGGCAAAAGCGACGAGTGGTTTTGGCGCCGTTATCGCCGGTTGGGCGTTGGAGTTCATTGACTGGCCAGTAGGGCCGGAAATAAGAACCGCGGCTGATGTCGCGCCCCAAACCCTGCTAAATATGGGTATTTTCTATGGTCCTATTATCGCTGGATTGGGTTTTATTTCTGTATTGTTTTATACCGGGTATAAATTAACGCCCTCTCGACATGCTGAGATCCTCAAGGAGTTGGCTTTGCGCAGGCAACAGGCCGCCAGCAAGTAAACTTTGGATTGTTCGGGCAGTCCATGGCGGTAATCCGGTGTGGCTCCTGGCAGGGGTTTGGATCATCATGGATTTTGGCTTAAATTTGAGTTTGTGGCTAGAGTCAGCTTTGTTGTTAGACGCCTAGCCCGAATCAACAGAGCTAATTAATAGAGTTAGCCAAATAGACTTAATCACAGGCACCATAAAAAGGAAGTTATCATGACAGTACAACAACGGGTGATTGATCCTTATTCGATTCCGCTAGTGGAGTTGGATGTTTCTGATCCTCAGTTGTATGAAAATGATGCTCATTGGCCGTACTTTGAGCGACTCAGAAAGGAAGCCCCCGTCCATTACTGCAAAGATAGCTTATTCGGCCCTTACTGGTCGATTACGCGGTACGCAGACATTATGGAGATTGAAAAGGATACCCAGACTTTTTCCTCATTCCCGTCGATTGTCATGGGTGACCAGGATCCTGAGTTTACGGTTAAACAGTTTATCGCCTCTGATCCGCCTAAACATGATGTGCAGCGTAAGGCCGTGACGGCCGCAGTGAGTCCCAAGAGCTTAAGTCTACTTGAGCCGGTCATACGTGAACGAGTGGTCGCGATTATGAATGAATTGCCCGTGGGAGAACGCTTTAACTGGGTCGAACGGGTGTCCATTGAACTCACCACGCAGATGCTGGCCACGCTGTTTGATTTTCCCTTTGAGAGGCGCCATAAGCTCACCTATTGGTCCGATATGGCGACATCGACCGAAGAGATTGCGGGGAACGATAGTGTCAGCCCAGCCGACCGTCAGGCTGCGTTAGAGGAATGTCTGGCTGAATTCACTGCAATTTGGCAGGAAAGGGCTCAGCAATCATCGGTTGGCAAGGTTGATTTCATCACCCTCATGGCCCATTCAACGGCGTTTGCTGATATGGACCCGATGGAGTTCCTGGGTAATTTGTTGTTACTCATTGTAGGCGGGAATGATACCACTCGAAATTCGCTTTCCGGCGGTGTGCTGATGCTCAATGAGAACCCAACAGAGTATGAAAAGGTTTGCTCGGATAAGTCACTAATCCCCAGCATGGTCTCTGAAATCATTCGCTTTCAGACACCGCTGATGCATATGCGTCGAACTGCGGCGGTAGATACTGAATTTAAAGGCCATCAGATTAGAGCCGGGGATAAAGTTGTTTTATGGTATGTGTCTGCTAACCGGGACGACACCAAGATAATGCAACCCGATCAATTTATTATTGATCGAAAGGGCGTTCGAAATCACATCTCTTTTGGTTTCGGTGTGCATCGTTGTATGGGTAATCGTCTTGCAGAAATGCAGCTTAGAATAGTCTGGGAGGAAATCCTTAAACGGTTTCGAAAAGTGGACGTTGTGGCGACACCCAAGCGCTTGAAGTCTAATTTCGTGCGCGGCATTACCGAGTTACCCGTAGTCCTGATACCCCACTAGCTGGGATTGTGACTCGTCCATCGATCCTACACTTGGATTGATGGTTGAGATCCAAGTGTTTACAGGTTGTCGTAAGAATCACTTGTGTCTGTGATTCGGGTTCTCTACTCTGATGCTCTAGTGGTATAAAGAGTAAGCCGTGTCTGCAAGTGATTCTGAGTCCCAGCAAGGGAGAATTAGTGCCTACCCAGCGAAGGTGCCTGCCCAGGTAAAGTTCCTATATGGGATTGGCGCCGCGGCAGAGACTATTATTGGTGTGGCGTTCAATGCCTTTAATTTCTTTTTTTACACGAATATCATGGGGGTTCCCGGCACCCTGGCTGGGCTGGCCATTACCATTGCCCTGGTCGTGGATGCCGTTACAGATCCGCTGGTGGGTACGCTCTCGGATCGTTGGCGATCACGACTTGGCCGCCGTCATCCTTTCATGTTTGCTGCGCCCCTGCCTGTGATGGTATGCCTGTTTCTGATCTATACTCCACCGGCTGGTTTCGGCAGCTTTGCCCTTTTTCTATGGCTGACTGGACTGACGGTTGTCATGCGCGCAGCAATGACTTTGTTTCATGTGCCGCATCTTGCCCTGGGTGCAGAACTATCGGCTGATTTTACTGAACGTACCCGGGTGATGAGTATCAATACCTTGCTGGGCTCTTTGGGTGGCTTTGGTACCGCCTTTATCGCTTATTCTTTTG
This sequence comes from uncultured Pseudomonadales bacterium, assembly GCA_964524295.1. Taxonomy (GTDB): domain Bacteria; phylum Pseudomonadota; class Gammaproteobacteria; order Pseudomonadales; family Azotimanducaceae; genus UBA9926. The sequence goes on along the minus strand of CAZGCW010000076.1, from coordinate 5,072 downwards.
TGTTTTCAGCCACGCCAGAGTATTCCAATGGCCTGCTGAATCGAGATGCTTATCCGGCCTTTGCGATTTGGGCATCCTGTACGGGTGGGTTAGTCATGGTTGTTTCCACTGCGTTAACACTTAATCTTGTTCCAAAGTTACCTCAGGTGCCAATCGATTTACCTCGACTCAATGCGCGCGAGTTTATTCGAGATGTCCAGTCGGCCATGTCGAATCGCAACTATCTCATGTTGCTGATTGGTTATTTGTTGCTGTCTGCTTCATTGGGTACCCGAGATACCATCGGCTTGCATATGAATACCTACTACTGGGGTTTGTTCCCTGAGCAGATACGCTATTTCACGGTTTTTGGGTTGATAGCGCCCATTATTGGTTTTGTTGTCGTGGCGCCACTACATAATCGATTCGAAAAGAAACCGGTGCTCATTACCGGGCTGATACTACTGTTGGCATTTGCTACCTCACCCGTGATGTTGCGGATTGCAGGTTATTTCCCGGCAAACAACAGTGAGCTTCTCATACCCTTGCTGATGATATTTTATCTTCTGACCCTCACCTTTGGCGTCATTTTATTGATTAGTGCGATGTCCGCACTTGCTGATATCGCGGATGAGCATGAACTCAACACCCATCGTCGGCAGGAAGGGATTTTTTATGCTGCCCGTTCATTTTTTGCTAAGGCCTCTTCCGGGCTGGGCCACCTTCTTGCCGGTATCGCAATTGATGTGATCGATTTTCCAGTTGGTGCTGAGCCCGGCACAGTGGATCAAGAGATTATTTTCAAGCTAGGTCTTATTGATGGGCCCATTGCCGTGGTACCGGGTGTTATTGCTGTATTTTTCTATTTGCAATACAACCTGACCCGGGAGCGCCATGCGGCCATTCAAGCCCGGCTTCAAGCCCGGAGCCACCGATAACACGGGGTTGATGTGTGGCTTCTGGTAGGACATTGGGATGATTCCTGGCAATGCTGGCATCATCCTTAATAATAATTTAGGCGGTGTTAGTACTTTAATTAGGTGCTTCATGACTTGTATCAGGGCTGGCGGCACTTTACATTCTAGCCATAACCTTGGATCAGTGGAGCAGACCATGATAAAGCTTGTCAGTCCCATGAAGCGAAGGCCGGGCATGTCAGTAGAGGCCTTTCGTCAATACTATGAAAGTCGGCACCGGTTGATTGGTGAAAAGTATCTGCAGGGATTTGTAACTCGGTATTTCCGCCAGTTTCTGGATCCATTGCCCGATCGGTCAGGTGTGATCAATGAGCCCGAATACGATGTTATCCTGCATATTTGGTATCCTGATAAGGCGAGCTTTGCTGCCTGCGCTAAACGCTTAGCCGAGCCGGCTGTGGCCGCAGAAATACGCGAGGATGAAAAAAAGTTGTTTGATACGCGGTACATGCGTTCCTACCTGATCGAAGAGCATGAATCTGATATGGCGAGCTGAGGTCTGTCATTAGAGGCGATGAGTGTAGGGGAGAGCTAGAGAGAAGAGCTAGAGGGAAGAGATGATATGAATAATGATCCATACCTGCTTATAACCGCAGATACCCATGCAGGCGGTAGCCATGAGCAGTACCGCGAGTATCTTGAGCCAAAATATCGGGATCGTTTTGATCAGTGGCGAGGAGGTTATAAAAACCCTTCTCAGGCGCATTACGGCAATAAAAAAATGCGCAACTGGGATCTCGATATCCGTAGCCGGGATCAGAACAGTCAGGGCGTAGTTGGCGAGGTTATCTTCCCCAATACCGTGCCGCCTTTTTATGAGAAGAGTATTGTAACGGCCAGGCCGCCCGCACCGGCCGACTATGAGTTAACCCTGGCGGGAATTCGAGCACATAACCGTTGGTTGAAAGACTTTTGTGCTGAAGACCCTGATCGACGGGCCGGAATAGGATTGATTTTGCCCAATGACTTTGATGAGGCGATTCGGGATATAGAGTACATAGCTAAGGCAGGATTGCGTGGCGGCGTTTTGTTACCACTGATTCCACCTGATTGTACCTGGCTGAAACCGCTTTTTGATCCCAGCTGGGACCGGATTTTCGCAGCGATTCAAGATCATGATCTGGTGATGAATCAGCATTCTGGGCAGGGTTCACCCGATTATGGCAGTAGCATGGTAGGCGAAGCACTGTGGGTAACCGAGGTGACGTATTACTGCCAGGCTGGTTTTCGTCATCTGATTATGAGTGGGGTTTTTGAGAAATTTCCGAAGCTCAAATATGTTTTGACTGAATCTGGTTGTGCCTGGGCCCCGGCATTGCTGGCTCAGATGGATCGAATTCACCGGGGTATGGTGGCCGGAGCGATAGGCGAATTGAATTACGGTGATCAGGAATGGGTATTAAAAGAATCGCCGAGCTTTTATGCTGGTCAGAACTGTTGGTATGGGGCAAGCTTTCCAAGCAAGGCGGATCTCGGCGGTATCGAGCAGATCGGAGTTGATAGGGTCATGTGGGGTAATGATTACCCCCATTATGAGGGCACTTTTCCTTACAACCTTGAATCACTTCGACTCACCTTTGATGACGTCCCGGAAGCACACCGAAGGAAACTTCTAGGCTTGAATGCGGCGGGTGTCTATCAATTTGACCTGGAAAAGCTTCTCCCGCTGGCGAATCAATTCGGACCGACACCAGAGCAAGTCAGCCAACCTTTGCCCCGAGAGGAAATTCCGAGGGATTCAATGTGTTATCTTTTTCAAGGAGCGCGAGCAGGCGATTGAGCCTGGTATTGGCGGCGGCACGATAAATGGCAGTGCATTTAAGGAGGAATTGATATGCCCATCCCGAGCGGTATCGGCATCATTGATACGATGATTGGCTTTCCGGCCGAAGATTTCGCGATGTATGATTTTATTCGTAAACAATTGAAAGATCCTTCGGCGACGTTTGATTTTCCAGTGGAGTATATGTTCAAGCAGGTTCCTAAAGAGGTTTACGGTAAGAGTCAGGACCCTATTGCCGTTACCCTCGGTGAGATGGATAAGTACGGTATAGAGCAGGGCCTCATCGGCGTCGGCGGTGAGGTATCTCGACAGGCGCTGCATCGTTACCCGGATCGGTTTGTTGGCCAGGGTTCTGTTGATCCGAATAAAGGCATGGCAGGTGTGCGCGATATGGTGCGTCAGTTTGAAGAGTTCGGGGTGACTTCTTTTGGCGCATTTAATGCGGGTTATGACCCGCAGGTGGGTATCAACGACGCGAGAATGTATCCTATTTATGCCAAATGCGTTGAATTGGATGTGCCGATTTTTTCTTGTGTTGGTGTGCCGGGACCCAGATTCCCAATGTGGCCCCAGAAAGTCGAACTCATTGACCAGGTTATGTATGATTTTCCTGAGCTTGTCTTTGTGACCCGGCATGGCTGCGAGCCCTGGGAGGATCTGGCGGTGAAGCTGATGTTGAAGTGGCCTAATCTGTATTACTCAACCACCGCATTTGCACCCAAGCACTACCCTGAGGCGATACTCAAATATGCGAACAGTCGGGGCGCAGATAAAATAATTTATGGCGGATATTTCCCCATGGGGTTGAGCGTGGAACGTATCATGACAGATATGCAGGGTCTGGAGCTTAAAGATGAAGTTTGGCCAAAATTTCTCCGTGAAAATGCCAGGAAAGTGCTTAAGTTGGCCTAATGCTGAGCGACATGACAGATCTAGGAAGGCTGGGGAGAATTGACGAGCCTGTCTCATAGAAACCAGGGGTGATGAGCGCTGACTAAAGGCGTTAGTAGTGAGTTTCCCTAAATGAATAATTAGGCTGGAGTGGTCTATGCCAGAGAAAGATTTTTATCGTAAACGGCACCCGGTCACGGACCAGCTGTACGACCCTCGCTTGCAGCCTCGGTTTACTGAGTTAGCTACTTTTATGCGGGCGCCGGTGGCTGATGATTTATCAGTAGTGGATATTGGTTTAATTGGGGTTCCCACTGATTTGGGCGTGACTAATAGAGCCGGGGCGCGACATGGGCCTCGGGAGATCAGGAATGCCTCCAGTCTGATGCGAACCTTCAATATTGAGCGTAATATTAATCCTTTCGATTTGTGTGGTATTGCTGATCTGGGAGATGTCCAGTTCGACAATTGGTATAACCTTGAAAGCCAGGTTGAAACCATTGCGGATTTCTACAGGCAAGTCCATGCTGCCAATGTCATACCCCTGTCTGCAGGTGGGGATCATTCCATTACCTTTCCTATTCTCAAGGCGATTGCCAGAGAGCCGTTGGCGCTGGTTCACATCGATGCGCATACGGACACCTGGGATGAAATATGGGGTTCAAAGTTCCATCATGGCGCACCATTTCGTCGAGCAGTTGAAGCGAATTTGATTGACCCGACCAAAACAGTACAGATTGGTATTCGAGGTGGACAGAATTTTGCGGAAGGCCTGGAGTTTTCAAAAAACAGTGGTATGCGGGTCATTTTCATTGAGGAGTTTGCTGACCTGGGTGTGCCTGAGGTGATAAAAGAAGTGCGGCGAGTTGTCGGAGACCATCCCGTTTATCTAAGCTTTGATGTTGACGGCCTTGATCCTGTTTATGCCCCAGGCACAGGCACGCCCGAAGTCGGTGGGATTACGACCTTAGAGGCGCAGCGGTTACTAAGAGGCTTGCACGACCTGTCGTTTGTTGGCGGTGATGTCGTTGAGGTAGCCCCCCCATTTGATCCATCGGGTAATACCGCCTTGGTGGGGGCGACCATGATGTTTGAAATCTTGTGCTTGTTGGCCGTGGCTCACAGTCAATCAAGCGCCTGAAGTAATGGATCATTCTGCGTCCTTCATGTCTCTGAAATCGCAGTTGGCGGCAATCTGTTTGACGGTGATGGGTGCGGCGTGTTTTTTTGCTACGCCGGTTATTCTCGGTGCTGCAGTCGGTGATCTCGGTTTGTCGGAAGGACAGGTTGGTATACTGGGGTCGTCGTTACTGTCCGGGTCGGCTATTTCGGCGGTCATAACTGCGTTTCTGGTGCGCCGTTTTCATTGGCATTTTCTGGCGTATATGGCTCTTTTAGCCGAGGCATGCGGTTTTCTTGCCGCTGCCCATGTGGATACTTTC
>CAZGCW010000075.1:0-16382 GCA_964524295.1 uncultured Pseudomonadales bacterium | reverse complement strand
AGTAAGAGTCCTTGGTTGAGAAGGTAGGAACCGATAAATCCCAGGAACAATCCGATTCCAGCGGAGATTCCATATTTCAAATTAATTGGAATCGCATTAATAAGCCACTCTCGAATCGGTAAAACACTAATGAAGACAAATACTAACCCCGATACAAATACTGCCCCCAGTGCCGTCTGCCAGGGATAACCCATTCCCAGGACAATGACATAAGAAAAAAAAGCGTTCTGACCCATACCAGGCGCCAAAGCAATGGGATAGTTACCGAGAACTCCCATAAGGACTGAGCCCACTGCCGCCGCCAGGCAAGTAGCAACAAACACCGCCCCAAAATCCATGCCGGCATCCGCGAGAATGGTTGGGTTAACCACAGTAATATAGACCATTGCCAGAAATGTAGTTACACCTGCAAGGGCTTCTGTACGCGGGCTTGAATCCCTCTGCCCAATCGAAAAATATCTTCTGACCGCTTCCATTGACGCTTTTCCCGTATTTTTTTAAACCCGATTTAACCGGCTGCTTCCGCACCTGATACGATAACAGGATTCCACCATAGTACACAGTCATGACATCGGCGAATTGCAATGCTATGGTGCACGCCATGAAAAAACATTTTATTACTGCAGAAGCATTACTGAGGGATTCATTCCTCCTGGCCGAAAAAATCCTGGCGAGTAACTTCCGCCCCCATTTTATCGTTGGTGTCTGGAGAGGGGGTGCACCGGTCGGGATCGCGGTACAGGAGTATCTAGACTTTAAAGGCATAAAAACCGATCACATCGCAATTCGAACCTCTAGCTATCGGGGTATCGATGATCAGGATAAGAACGTCAGGGTGCATGGCCTGCAGTACATGATAGAAAATGTAAACAGTCATGATGAGCTATTGATCGTCGACGATGTATTTGATTCCGGGCGCAGTATCGCAGCGATTCTTGATGAGCTAAAAGTTAAATCCAGAAGAAATCTACCAGAAACGATCCGTATTGCCTGTCCCTGGTTTAAACCAACCAAGAACGTAACAGACCTGGAACCCCATTATTTTATCCACAAGACAGACCAGTGGCTGGTATTCCCCCATGAAATTGACGGCCTGACAGAGCAGGAAATTCGTGAAGGCAAGCCGGAAATAGCCGATATTCTGCTGTCTCCACCCCCTTGAAAATTGGCCAATCAATAAGAATCCTGAACGGATTTACACCGTGATCACTCGCAGTAGACCCTCGGGCTAAATCAGCGGTGGGTCGCTTCTAGCTTGCGCTGGATGTGATCACCGGCCTTAATTGGTGAATATCTCGGTTTACTGCCTTTATCCATGAATCCCGGCAACACCTCTATTTCGGTAGCACTATCAGGGTCCGAAAAAAAAGCGATCGAGTATCGTTCCTGGTTATCCTTACATTTTACGCGGTGAAGCGTTGAAGGGTACTGGCCATTAGACCAGTGTTCCATCAGGTCACCGGTATTGACCACGACTTCGCCGGGGTCGGTCACCACCCGCTGCCAATGCCCACCTTGGCCGAGGACTTCAAGCCCGGTGACCTGCTCCTGAAAAAGCAACGTTAACATTCCATAATCGGTATGAGCGCCCGCACCCCATTGGTCCGAATTTTCTATATCAAGCGGCATCGCAGGATAATGCAACAATCGCAAAGTAACATTTTCCCCGGAATGCAGATCGCGAAAGAACTCGGCTTCGACGCCGGCTCGGATGGCCAGTAATCTCTGCAGCAGGGAAACGGTATGAAAGCAATTATCATAGAAATCAATCATCACCTGCCTGAATGAGCTATTCGGCCATTTTCCATCCTGAGCACGGCGAGCCCGCAGATTCCTCATGGTAAAGGTCTCTTTATAATCTGCCCGGACTGCCGACGGATCCAGGGATTCTTTTTCAATACCTTGATAGCCAAAGTTTTCCGCAGCGCTGCCGTAAAGAAAATGCTCTTTTTCATCCGCTGGACTAGAAAAGAACAGCTTACTTTGCTGAAACACCCTGGCCAGCAGCGACTGGTTGATCCCGGCATTGCTCAACAACATAAAACCATTCTGACTGAGGGAACTATGTACATCCCTTGCGGCCATTTGCAGGTTCTTGATCGTCGCCTCGTTTAGACTTCCCAGGTTGACTTTAGTCATCATTTTTCAGCCTCCGGTAGACGTAGCCACTCCAGCAATCGTTGCCTATCTTGGTTACTTAAAGCCGCCAAATTTCCAAGCGGCATATAACCTGTCGTCAATGCTATATAGGCAGTTCGGCGAGATAGTCTGAACTGATCTAGTGTCTCTAAAACCAATCCGCCTGCAGGCGAAACAAACCCGGCAGCAGTGGGTTCCCTGGCATGGCAATTGGCACAATGTACAATCAGCAACTGTTCGATAGCGCGATCACTCATCGCCATCACAGAAGGACCGGCGGTCTCGTTCTGGTTCTGGTTCTGGTTTTCCTCTTGCTCAATAGAAGTAACATTTCGATCCATCAATGCAAAGCCAACGCACAACAATAAAAGGGTTGCTCCTACCCAGTATTCATAACGATTCTCACCGTGATGCCGACGGTTAAAATAATGCCTACCCAGCGCTCCAGCGAGCATAATCACGAACAAGGCTAACCAGTTAAACGAATGCCCATAGATAAACGGGTAGTGATGACTGATCATGCAAAACAACACAGGAAGGGTGAAGTAATTATTAAAGAATGACCGCTGTTTGGCTGCTGCTGCGACCTCTTGATCCGGCTGCTGTCCAGCCTGCACAGCAGCAACGAACTGTCGCTGGGAGGGTATAATGCCAAAAAACACATTACCTGCCATGATACTACCTAACACAACACCAACATGAATAAACGCAGCTCGATCGGCAAATATCTGTACTGCCAGCCAGCTCAGTAGTAACACCAATCCTCCCACCGTAACCGCAAACATCAGCGGAAAGCGACGCAAAGGTCCCCTGATCAGAATTTCATAAACAGCCACAGCAGCACAGACAAAGAGAAGACTGGTGGCCACAGCCGAGTGAGGATCCTGTAACCACTTATCACTTCCGATGAGATAAAGCTGACTCTGGTAATAATAAATCAGCACCATCAGAACCGTACCAGTCAACCAGGTTGTATAGGCCTCCCACTTGGACCAGTGCAATTTATCAGGCCATCGATCAGGGGCTAATCGATACTTTGAAAAACGATAAACGCCACCGCCATGGATGGCCCAAAGATGACCACTTAAACCGGCACCCTCTTCTTCGTGTAAAACAGGCTCCAGCGAATTATCGACGAATACAAAATGAAAGGAAGCGCCAACCCAGGCTATTCCTGCTAACAGATGTAACCACCGAAATATTAACTCAAGCCATTCAACCACATAGGCTTCCATCAGCCGGGCCCTCGCTGAAACTGAATATTACCCAACAGGGTAGTTTGTTCGACCAATCGATCATCGGCCATGATCATATAGCAAAAGAGCTCCTCCCGAATATGTTTGCTCGCCTTGACCCGCTTGGCAAGCAACGCATTAGACTCAGGATTCAACACGATGAAATCAGCCTCTTTACCGACACAGAAGTTACCCACTTTATCGCTCAAGTGGAGGGCCTCAGCATTGCCCAGTGTGGCCATATAGAAAGCCTCAAGTGGGTCCAATGAAACATTTTGTAACTGCCCTACCCGGTAGGCATCTCCGAGCGTGTTAATCATTGATAAACTGGTACCGGCACCAACATCCGTGCCGATAGCGATGGGAATCCCTCTGTCCCTGACAGACTGCAAAGGAAATAAGCCACTACCGAGAAAGAGATTTGAACTAGGGCAGAAAGCAGCGATCCCACCCGTCTCCTTAAGCCGATCCAACTCACTCTCACTCAAATGAATACAGTGACCGAATACAGACCGCTCAGTGGCCAGTCCTGCCTGTTCATAGAGCGAAAAATAGTCCTCAAAATTACTGACAATCGACTGCAACCAGGCTATCTCAGCCTGGTTCTCAGAAAGATGGGTCTGCACCCAAGTATCCGGATATTTAGCAAACAACTCAGCGGCACTCTGCAACTGCTGCTGACTGGAGGTGCCCGCAAACCTGGGCGTAACCGCATAGCCAAGACGGCCCTGGCCATGCCATTTTTCGATCAGGGCTTCACTATCTGCCTTACCCGACGCCACGGTATCAAGAATATTCTCGGGTGCATTCCTGTCCATGAGCACCTTGCCAGCGACCAGCCGCATGGAGCGAGCCAATGCGGCCTCAAACAGTAAGTCCGCAGAGTGGTAATGACTGGAAGCATAAGTAAAAGCGGTCGTGGTGCCGTGGGCTACCAGCAGTTCAATAAATTCGCCCGCGGCCGCCTGTGCAAACTGTTTATCTGCAAACTTGGCTTCTGCAGGGAAAGTATAATGCGCCAGCCAATCCAATAACTGATCCCCAAAGGAGGCTATAATTTCAACCTGAGGAAAGTGTATATGGGCATCGATCAGACCTGGCATTAACAGCATACCCGGATAGTGCTCACAGGCATCCTGAGCCAGGCCTTCGCTAAAAAACAGAGGTGCCGGGCCAAAACGTTTTATATGACCGTTCTCAACATGCAGGATTGCATCTTCACTATATTCAAAACCTGAGGCGGTCAGATCTGGAAAATGCAACGCCCTGGCTCGGATGAATCGTTGGCTCATCGCCTAACTTCCTCGGTAGGTTGAATATCCATAACGACTCAGCAGTAACGGTACATGATAATGACCCTCGAGCTCACTGGCCCTGAACGCAATCACGATTTCCTCGTAAAAAGGTGCCTGTCCTTGCTCCGACAAGTATTCCCCCACAAAAAACACCAGTTTGTAATTCGATGACTTTAATTCGATCGCATCAGACCAATTTGCCAAGCGGCCATCTGAATCGGTTACCCCGAAGGCTAAATACTGCTCAGCTTCGAACAATTTAACGCGGATGCCAACCGCCGGCCGACCCGTTACCAGGTCCAGGATATGCGTTGTGATCGCCTCGTTGCTCATGTGATCGTCCTTTGGTTCATACGTTGTTAGTTCTATTGCTGGCTGTGCCGGCTACTTCGGGGATCATTGACCATTAACCCCTACCCTGATCTTCGGAGAAGCGTCTGCTAATTCTTAAAGCAGTAATTTTATCCTGTTCCCGAGCATTGTTATGCAGCTCTTGTGGGCGATTGTTATCTATCCGTTCCTGTAACAAGGCCAGCATGGTAGCAGCTGATTTCCCAGTCGCAAAAACAATAAATATAAACCCAAATTTGTCCAGATAAGCGCGATTCAAATCTGCCAATTGAAGCAATAGCGAATCACTGGCCTCCTCGACCTGGCCTTGTTCCAGGGAAGCAGTGATAGAAAATTTTTCCCTCAAAACGGCTAAATCACCAATCCTCGGATGAGCAGCAAAGGCTTCAAGCCAGTCCAATTCGGGTAGAGAAAACCAAACCTGAGACGCTAATTCGATTAGCTCCTGTGGGCTTCCGAATGGCCTGTGAACCAGCAAGCGCTCAGCCCACACCCTTGAATAACAACATTCAAGTAAATTGGCCACCGCCATCTCGGTAGGGAGTCCATTAAGGGTGACTAATGTCATGGCGCGCTCAAAACCTTCTTGATCGCCTTCCAACTAACCGACGATCGAGCCGTAGCCGGGAACAATGCTAGAATTTCCGCGGCAATGGAGATTGCAACTTCCATCGGCAGCTTGCCGGTAATCGACGCCAAGCCTACTGGACAATGACACCGGTCCCATTCACTTGCCGGCAGGTTATCCTTCAATAATTTACTTCGAAATCGTTCAGCCTTTGTCTTTGAACCAATTAATCCAATATACGGAACTTCGGTTTCATCGAGTAACGTTTTTACAAGTTGATAATCCAACTGATGATCGTGCGTAACAATCACCGCGATCTGATCTCGGTTCAGTAAACTGGCCATTTCTACCGGGTCTTGGCTCTCGTGTACGACGGCATTTGCAGGCAACAATGCAGGAAACATGTCCGGACGAGAATCAATCCAGTCAATGCGGGCATCGCAACCCGCCAGGATGGAGACCAAAGCCTGACCAACATGGCCTGCTCCGAACAGTGCTATCCTGAGATTGGCTTCCGGGAAGACCTCAAGCAAAACACTGACACTTCCACCACAACACTGCTGAGCTTTACCCGCCAGAGGAAAATGCTCTACCAACTGAGCTTGCACGCCGGTCGCCAATAGTTCCCGCGCCCGCTTGAGTACCAGTAATTCCAAGCGTCCCCCACCGACACTATCATGGGAATCTTCACGGGTAACGATCATTTTACTACCCCCGTCCCGCGGTGTTGAACCCGCCGTTGTCAAAATCGTGGCTACTACAAATGCCTGGCCCTGCTGGTGACATTGATGAACGGCTTGTTGCCAGCTAATCGCCATCGGACACCTGACCTGGCTCGGCATGAGTTCGAGCCTGCTGCATTGACCAATAAACTTGTTCTGGCGTTGCCGGCACGGCCAACGGCGGACTAAAGGAATAGTTGGCCAGGCTGGAGCAAGCATCCCGCAATGCGCACCAGACCGATATAGCCAGCATCAATGGAGGCTCGCCTACCGCCTTGGAGTGATGGGCTGTGGGTTTCGGATTCTCTGCGGCATACAGACTGACATTAAACTGCTCTGGCACGTCAAACGCGGTGGGTATCTTATAATTTGAGGGGCTATCTGATATTAACCTACCTGCCGCGTCCCAGAGCAACTCTTCCGTAGTCAGCCATCCCATACCCTGTATAAAACCCCCTTCAATCTGACCGATGTCCACAGCCGGATTGATCGATCTGCCGACATCATGAAGGATATCAACCCGACTCACTCTATACTCCCCGGTTAACCGATCCACCAGCACCTCGGAGCAAGCAGCCCCATAGGCAAAGTAGTAAAAAGGCTCACCTTTACCCTGAGTCTTATCAAAGTGAATATCAGGCGTCTTGTAAAAGCCCGTCGCAGACAGTGAAACGCGATGCAAATAGGCTTCATTAATGAATTCAGCAAAGGATATGCGTGTCTGAGCAAGCTGTACCCAATCTTCACGGATTTCCATCACATCAGAAGCGTAATGATCCCTGGCGAAGGCGGCCAGACGTTGTTTGAGCTTTTCTGCAGCATCTAAGGCAGCAAGGCCGTTAAGGTCAGTCCCCGCCGAGGCGGCTGTCGGCGAGGTATTGGGTACCTTATCCGTTCTAGAAGCGCCGATGTCAATTGAGCCGACATCAACACCCAGACTACTTGCTACCAATTGCGCCACCTTAGTATGCAGGCCCTGTCCCATTTCAGTGCCACCATGGCTGAGGTGAATACTGCCATCAGTATAGATATGCAGCAATGCGCCAGCCTGATTAAGATGGGTGGTGGTAAATGAGATACCAAACTTTACTGGCGTTAGCGCCAAGCCTTTAATTTGATATCCGCATCCGGCATTAAATTCGGCGATTTCCATTCGTCTGCGTCGATAGTCACACTGCGCTTCTAACTGCTTAACCAGATCAGTTAGCGGGTTTCCATTGACCTGCTGACCATAGGGGGTTTCTACCTTACTGCCGCCATACAAATTAGCCAGCCGAATATCCAGTGGATCCTTATTCAGTCGTCGCGCTATGTCATCAATCATCGCCTCCGTAGCCAGCATCCCCTGAGGTCCACCGAAGCCCCGAAAAGCCGTATTTGACACTGTGTTGGTCTTACACAGGTACCCTGTTATTTCAGCATGACCTAAATAATAGGCATTATCCGCATGAAACATAGCCCGATCGACAATACCCTCTGATAAATCTGCCGAGCATCCACACAAGGCTGCCAGGGAAATCCTGGTGCCCGTTAATTCGCCCGAGGTTTTAAACCCTACCTGGTAACGACTCTGAAAATCGTGTCTTTTACCGGTTTGGACCATATCATCCTTGCGTGGCATCCGATATTTCACGGCTCGCCCATTGCGGACGGCAAACACGGCCGCAATACAGGCAAGCGGGGCTGCCTGGGTCTCTTTACCTCCGAAGGCGCCCCCCATTCGACGCACTGAAACCTGCACGCGATGCTTGGCAACGGCCAATACCCCGGCTACCGCTGACTGAACCTGACTCGGATTCTGTGAAGAGGTCAGTATTTCAACACCCCCGTCCTCGACGGGAAGAGCAACACTGATTTGACCTTCAAGGTAAAAGTGTTCCTGGCCCTTGATGTAGAGCTCACCGCTTAACTGAATTTCACTTTCTTGCAGCCCTGTTTCAACATCATTGAGATTAAAGCACCTCGAAGGCAGCACGAATGACTGTGCCTCCATCGCCTTTTCTACTGACAATATTGGCTCAATGGACTCATACTCAATGACGGCTTGACCGACTGCCGCTTCCGCCTGCGCCTGACTACCGGCTGCTACGGCAAACAGTGGCTGCCCAAAGAAACTGATTTGCTGGTCAACTAACAACAAATCGCCATCATAAACCGGCGCAACATCAGGATTTCCAGGAATATCAGAAAATACCAGAATATCGATTACTCCCGGGCAATGACGTACAGCCTCCAGATCGAGCCGGATGAGTCGACCCGACGCGATACTAGATTTACCTGTACTGACATATAAGGTATTGGCAGGTAAGGGCAGGTCATCAATATACATAGCCTGTCCAGACACATGTTTTAACGCGGACTCATGGGCCAATCCCTGCCCTGCTGAATCGAACATAGCGACCCGGGTGCCCGGAGACTGGTCAGCTGCGTCCATCGTCATCAGACCGCCGCCGTGATTGCAGGAATAATTTCACCAGACTGCTCTCTCAAGGCGCGATCAAGCATATTAGCGGCGATTTCTGAACGATAAGCCGCCGATGCCCTGACATCTGAAAGCGGGTGAATCGCAGCCTTAAGCAATGTCACTGCACGCTGAATGCTGATTTCGCTCAGCGCTTTTCCCTTCAGGTAGTTCTCCACCGAATTTACCCTGATCGGGGTGGCGGCAAGCCCGCCATAGGCAATTCTGGCTTGCCTGACCTGAGCTTGCTCAGCATCAATATAGAAGGCGCCCATTACCGTCGATATATCATCCATAACTCGCTTACTACTCTTGAAATAACGCCGAAAGCCATTGAATTCATCCAGCCCAATACTGATTGCTCTAATATACTCGCCTTCTGAAAGTTCCGTGCTGCGGTACCCCGAAAAAAAGTCGCCGACAGCAATGTTTCTCTCCACACCCTGTCGAGAGCGAACAATGATGATCGCATTCATGGACATTAATACGGGCGACATATCACCAATTGGCGAGGCAGTCGCTAAATTTCCACCTAGGGTACCCCGATGACGAATCTGCGGCGAACCAAATCGATCCAGTAACGCTCCGAGATCCGGCCAAATCTCCTGACAGAACTGTTCAATCTGAGCGAAACTGGCGGCTGCACCTATCACTAACGTGTCTGCTGAGATTGAGCAGCGCCTCATATCCACCACATCGAGCGTGCTGACCAGGCACTCCAGGGCCTGACCCTGTTGGGTTCTTTCCAGCAACAGGTCAGTACCACCCGCACAAATCCTGGCTTGTGGCCATTGCAAAAGATTCGCATCCAGTTCAGATAAATTTTTAGGACACAGCATCAACGGTGTTTCATTCTTGGCCTCATCAGCGATCACCGGACCCGGCAATTCAACCTCAGGGTGGCTACCCGCTTCTAGTTCCCCCTGCAGTTTGCTCAGTGGTGAATCGTTCTCAGCATCCATTGCCAAAGCCGCTGCGATGCCTGCCGCGATGATTGGTTGATAACCTGTACATCGGCAGAGGTTTCCAGAAATAGCCTCAACCACCTCTGCTCGCAAGTTATTCTCTGCATCCGTTAACCGGTCTGCCTGCCTCCGAATTCGATTTTCACTCCACCCTGCTAAAGACATGATGAAGCCGGGCGTGCAGTAACCACATTGAGACCCATGATTAACGATCATCTGTTGCTGAACAGGATGTAAATTGGCCCCCGCAGCTAAACCCTCAACTGTGATTAATCGCTTACCCGCCAATTGCAACACGGGGGTAATACAACTATTAACCGACCAGAAAGCTGAGTCACCAGGCTCATCTTGAAGCAAAACAGTGCACGCACCGCAATCTCCGGAAGCACATCCTTCTTTGGTACCCGTCAATCCTCTCGCGCGCAGAAACTCCAGCACCGTTAGCTGCTCACTAACCGAAACATCAATCACGACACCATTAAGTTCGATTTTCAATTTGTTGACCATTTAGTCAGCTTTATATATATTCTAGCAAATATTTATATTTTTCCTAGTATTAACAATAATTTAATTGCTTATAATACACACCAATTTACTGTCCATTTGGTTAAAATTGATATTGAAGGGACCTGTCAACAGTGTCTAAAAGCTATAACCGAACCGTCCAGAAACAACAGATTCTAGCTGCAGCAAAAGAAGAATACGCCCTGCATGGTTATTCAGGCACGAGAATGCAGGCGATTGCCGACCGAGCAGGCCTACCCAAAGCCAATATTCATTACCACTTTAAGAGCAAGCAGCGTCTCTATCTTGCTGTGCTTGACCAGATAATCGACACCTGGAACCAACCCTTCGAAAGCGTCTGTGCTGATGATGACCCAGCAGAGGCACTGGATAACTTTATCCGCAATAAGGTTCAGCAATCTTATGAAGACCCAGCCGCCTCGAAGCTCTTCGCCAGCGAAATTATCCAGGGCGCACCTCACTTACAGGACTATCTGCGAACTCAGATGCGACCGTGGGTTAAGGCCCGCGCCGGCGTCATCGAAAGCTGGATAAAAGCGGGCAAAATGCAAGACACAGACCCTTACCAACTGATATTCATGATCTGGGCTAGCACCCAGCACTACGCTGACTTTCAGGCCCAAATTCTAGCTATTCTAAATAAGGCCGAGTTTGACCCGGATCTGTTAAATGAAACCGCCAGCTTTATCAGTCATATTATTCTCAAGGGCTGCGGCTTGAGCGTTAAAGAGAAAGACGCTTGAAAACCTGGATCAAAAACCCGTTGGCAGTCTGGACCGGAAATGAACTGAGCGCGCCCAATGGGCTGGTCATCGAAGACAACCAGATTAAGGAACTGGTCGTTGACCAACCCGTCTCCCATGACCAGACTTTTGACGCCTCCAACCTGGTGATACTCCCAGGCCTGGTTAACTGCCACCATCATTTCTACCAAACCCTGACCCGGGCAGTGCCTGTCGCAGCTAACCAGAAACTATTTCCATGGCTACAGAGCCTGTATCCTATTTGGGCCAATCTTAACCATGAATCGATTAAGGCAAGTTCAGAACTGGCCATGGCTGAACTTCTACTGTCCGGATGCACCACCGTATCTGATCACCATTACGTATTCTCAGAAACGTTGACTGACAGCATTGATATCCAAATACAGGCGGCAAAAAAACTTGGGATACGCGCTGTCCTTTGCAGGGGATCGATGTGTCTTGGCGAATCATCCGGAGGCTTACCCCCGGACTCCGTCATCCAAACTGAAGATCAGATTCTTCGGGATAGCGAACGGCTACTGAATCAATACCACGATCATTCCGCCCAGGGCGCAATGATTCAGATAGCACTGGCACCCTGCTCTCCCTTTTCCGTCACGACTTCGCTCATGGCTGATACAGCCGAACTCGCCGCCAAGCATGGCGCGAGACTACATACCCATCTGGCTGAGACCGAAGACGAAAATCGTTTCTGCCAGGATGCTTTTAATATGCGGCCCTTAGATTACCTGGAAAGCACAGGCTGGCTGCACAATCACACCTGGCTGGCTCACGGCATCCATTTCAGCGACCAGGAACTCATCCGTCTCGGCCAAGCTGGCACCGGCATCTGTCACTGCCCCACCTCTAACATGATTCTCGGTTCCGGCACCTGCCGAACACTTGAATTCGAAGCGGCGGGCAGTCCGGTGGGCCTGGGAGTCGACGGATCTGCATCAAACGATGGTTCTAATTTAATCCAGGAAGCAAGACAAGCGCTGCTTCTGGCACGGCTTTACTATGGCGCCGATCAAATATCGGTTGATCAATGCCTGAACTGGCTCTGCAGAGGGGGTGCCAACCTACTGGGTCGCAATGATATAGGGCAGATCGCCCCGTCAATGCAGGCCGACCTGGCCCTATTCAGCCTGGATGAACTGCGCTTTTCAGGCGCAGCTGATCCTATAGCAGCATTAATCATGTGCGGAGCTCATGCTGCAGAGCACGTTATGGTTGCCGGAACCTGGCGGGTTTTAGACGGTCAGCTGACCCATACAGATCTATCAGAAATCAAATCAAACCACCAATCGGCTGCAGCAAACCTACTCTTAGACGCTCAATCCTGAGTCGAGGGCAGCTGCAAAGCATACCTGGCCCACCCTTCAACCAGAGCATCGACAACAAATCGACCCACCTGATAGGCCGCCTCCAAGGCTGGCAAACCCTGGTCCGGGTATTCTGCAGTCACACTCCAGGCAGCACTTTCCCCAGGCGGCGGTAGGGTATAGTTACTCACGGCCCTGAGCACTAAAACCCGCTCAGCATTGACCAAACCCAGTCGATCCAGACGGTGCAGCGCTGTCAGGGTTCCGCTATCCTCCATATTCGTCGTCATGAAATTCATATCGGCACTTGAATAAACCTGCACCCAGTCATTGGCCCACTGATTCATTAACTGCCCATGCCAGTAGGTACTTGAAGACAACGTCTCACCCTGTAGGATTCGAGGCCGGCTCAAAGCCCCAGGATACCCTATAAACTGACTGGAAAACTTTAATGAAGCAGGGTACTCCTTTAATTTAACTTCCTGGCTAAGACTGTTTGCCCAGCCCACCAATTGGGAATTCAGTTGAAAGGAAGTGGTATCGACGGTCCAGCCCTGACTGACATCATCACCCGGTTTGGCAGGCTGCCGTGCGCCCAGAGGAATCAATCCGTAAGGCCATTCCGACGGTATTTCCCGAGCATCGATTTCGTAGAGCAAATCCCCATCGATAACATAACGCGCCCAGACGGCCGACCCCACAGCCACGTCTGCAGGATCTCCGCCTGCGATACCCGCGACCAGCCAATAGGCATCAGACAAATCAAAACGCGCATCTAGACCGAGCGCCATAATCGACGCAGTCGCATTGGAGATACCCCCACCCGTACAAATCCCAAGGATACCCCGCTCGTTAAACCTCAGTGGGTATTCTCCCGCAACAAAGGCATATTCTTCATCAAGAGGAACCCGCTCTACCCAGAACTGGAATTCCCCGGGTTGGTCTCCTTCAAGTTCGCCCGTTTCATACATGCTTACCACAACCACTTTAACGGTGATGGGATCAATGGGCGTTTGTTGAAGCGGCCATTCCGCTTTCGTGTGGAAAGCACACAGGATCAGTAGCACCCCCTCCAAACAAGATATTCGCATGCGTAACATCGCCTCCTGGAACAACAGCATCGATTCTACCCCAACAACAAAAATGGACCTCACCACAACAGATTACCCTGTGACATTGACCTTACTGATACCGCAGGTTTCTCCACCACACTACCGCAAATAAACCGTTCACGCATCACATCTTGGTCACTAGACGGGCCCAAAATCAGGCACCATTAAAAAGGGTGCCAAACTAACTAGACGACCGACCGGTTGCTACCACCATTTGCCCAACCTACGCTTTTAACCTGAAGGATCGCTAAGACAAAGCTTGGCGAGCTTAAAACCGAAAAGTCAGCCCGGCGCGGTACGAGCGATCGTCGCTGATCACCGCAAACTCCAGAGCAGGCAGGCTGCCGGATTTCAGACCCGCTTGAGAGGCGAATCATCACGCTTTGCACAATAAACGCTTTATACTGCACACAACGAACCGCATCCCTAAAGTTAGATCATAGACAGAGCACTCGAATATGCTGGAACCACTAGACACATTAGAACCCGGACAACGAATTTTTGTCACCGGCAGCAGCAATGAACCTACGGCCTTGATCAACCATCTAGCCGGGTTAAAGCTACCCGACCAGTTGGAATTTATTCAATTCCCTCTGCCTGGTTACAATCAATCTGATTTCACCCAATTCAATTCGACTGCAATCATGACCACCTTTTTCATGACGCCATCATTGGCAAGCGCTGACCCCTGGCGATTAAAATTTCTGCCCATGCAAATGCGCGCAATCTACGACTACCTATCCAGCAATGTAGACGTGGCGCTCGTACAGATCGCCCGAGATCGCAAGGGGATTTTACGACTCGGCCCAAACGTGGATTTTGCCGGGGCAGTCCTTAATTCAGCCCCGGTCATTCTTGCAGAACTCAATCATAACCTGACTGCAGCCGAAGGCAGCCCGCTGATTAAGTTGAATCAAATTGATGTCTTATTCGAATCTGACCGCCCTCTAGTGCAACCGTTACCGCCCGAGATCGACATCAAAGCAGAACAGATAGGCACCTGTGTGGCTGATTTCATCCGCGATGGAGACTGCATTCAGACCGGAATTGGCGCTATTCCTGCAGCCATTTTACAACAACTTGAAGACAAGTCAGACCTGGGTTTTCATGGCGGATTGATCGACGATGCGGGTATGAACCTGATTCGCCAAGGCAATGTGACGGGCCAGCGTAAACCTCTCGACCGAGGTTTACATATAACGGGTATGGCATTAGGTAGCAACAAATTACATCGTTGGCTGGCCAGTACGCCAGAAGTTGCTTTCCGCGGCGCAAACTACACCCATGAACTGACCACCATCAAGCAACTGCCTAATTTCGTCTCCGTTAATTCCGCTGTAGAAATTGACCTGTACGGCCAGGTTAATGCCGAATATGCTGGAGGCCGGCAAATCTCAGGAACCGGTGGATCCGTGGATTTTATGAGAGCAGCCAAAGCCTCCCCAGGCGGCCGCTCCATCGTCGCCATGAATGCGACTGCCAGGCGCGGCTCAGTATCCAGAATTGTACCCAAAGTGGAAATGGTGACGGCATTGCGAACTGATGTAGATATCGTGGTAACCGAATATGGCAGCGCTGATATAAAACACCTGGCAAATCAAGCTCGAGCGGAAGCACTAATCAACATCGCAGCTCCTCAATTCAGGGATGAATTGCGCCGCGGCCTCTATCCAACCTAATCTATACCTACAGATCAGGTTATTGAATCAATACAGGTATTCAATTTCATCATTAACAAAAGTGTATCTGGGATGCTTGTACCAGCCATAAAGCAAAGACCATCTGGGCTCTTTATGAATTTTGGTGTCGTAAACCTTAAGAGCGGCTGATACGGGTTCCAGCCAAAAATCAATGTCGTAAACCTTTTTAGGCTCACCGTCCACATGGAAATCAGTACAGGCAAAGTAGACATTTGCACCAATCTGACGGACGGGATCATGCACCTGAACAAACCTTAACTGCAAGTGCTCGCCTGTCTGCCCATCGGTAATATGGAGAATACCTGCTTCATCCAGTTGATCCGCTATATGGGTTGATACAGCCTGCTTGATATCCTCAGCATAGAACAGGGGTGGCTGAACATCATCGGAAGCCATAGCAGATGTATCTGCGATAGCAACTGCAGCAACCACCAGAACGGAACTCAACAGCAGGACGATCAGACTGCACCGATAATTCATACCTTCAACTAGAGACAGCTGGCTCGACCGCTACAAAAGCTAGACCTATGACGGAACCGCTTTTCCCTTTTTTGAAGAAGCAGGCTTACCACCGTGCTCCTTGGAAGCGGCTGGTTCTCCGCCATGCTCCTTGGGTGCAGCCGTTTTAGCCGCTTGACCTTTTGCCGCCGCAGGTTCACCACCATGTTCCTTGGAAGCGGCTGGCTCTCCACCATGCTCCTTACTTGCTGCCGGTTCCCCACCATGCTCACTTGCCACCAACAACAAAGGCAAAAGCAGCAAGGATGTTACAAAAACCCTTGTGAGGGTCAACAATCGCGTCAAATATTCCATTACCCGTCTCCCTGAATGTGTGCGCACTCTATAGAGTAGCAGCAGTCAGGCAGGATTCAATACTTAATTTACCTGGCGGTTGAGCGGGCGCCCGTCCGACTCAGTAATAAGTTTCTTCTATTGAAAGGGTCCGATATCCAAGTCTTGAACGAAAAGGGCTCTGCTGGTGACTCTGGCAACCCCAGAGAACCTGCTACCCAGCCGGTATCGCCGATACTTTCTGGACGATTATAACTCCCGAAAAAGCGATCCCAGCAACTGAGTATAGTACTGAAATTTGCATCACCATAGGCTCTATCTACTGCATGGTGGGATGCATGAAAACCTGGCGTTACAATAATCTTCGACAGATGAGCTTCAATTCTCTTTGAAAAATCAATATTGGCATGATGAAACTGGGCTGAAAAGCTCACCAAACACTCAAAAAC
>CAZGCW010000074.1:0-16426 GCA_964524295.1 uncultured Pseudomonadales bacterium | reverse complement strand
TTTTTGTCTTTCGCTCCCATACCGCAGATATAAAGGGCAATCCCAGCTCGAGACATATCCCTGTAAGGTTCCAGGCCCTTACCAATGGCGACAGCACAACCGGCATAAATGTAGAGAGGCGGTCTTCCTGGATCTCTAAGCGCAGATCCTGAACGTAGCGCATCCCCCCAGACTTTATCTGCTCCCTGAGCCATAAAAAATGCGGGCAGCCATGCGTCGGCAAGTTCCGCTGTCATGGCAACGCTTTTCGGGCCAAGTGTGGCCAGCGCAATCGGGATTTCCTCTCGGAAGGGGTGATTAATGATTTTTAGAGGTTTCCCGAGCCCGGTACCCTGATCTTTAGGCAGTGGTATTTGATATTTCTTACCCTGAAAACTCAGTTTATTTTCACGTCGCCACACTTGTCGGCAGATTTCGATGATTTCGCGCATTCGGGTCTGCGGCGCGTCGTAAGTGATACCGTGAAATCCTTCAATTACCTGTGGGCCGGATGCGCCGAGCCCCAGCATGAAGCGACCCGAAGAGAGTTCGTCGAGTCCGGCAGCCGTCATGGCCATGAGTGTTGGTGTCCGACTATAGACATTGAGTATGCCGCTAGCAATGGTCAATTTTTGAGTTTTTGCAGCCAGATATCCCATCGCGCTGACCGCATCGAACGAGTAGGCTTCAGGAACCCAGGCAACATCAAGCCCGGCTTTTTCCAATTCTACTATTTCCCCGCTGGCTCCACCGAAGCCATGGGCGTAGCTCATTAATGTTGCGATTTTCATGAGATTGAGCCTCTTGTCTATTTTACTTAGCTAATGCCAGTGTCTGACCTGCCCAGACTTTCGGTAAGTAGAAAGCCAGGCTGGCTGCGCGTCTTAGATAGTAAATCATGAGTGAGGCCCAAAGGCCATGATTTGCGTATAGATCGACTAAACCCCAGCAGGCAGAAAGAAAAATAAACAGGGAGACGATCATGGCCTGGCGCATTTCTCGGGTGAGGGCGGCACCAATAAATATACCATCCAACAGGTAAGCGGCAACCGATACAACGGGTGCGATAATGATCCAGCCTGCGAAACTGTGAGCCGTCGTGATTACTTCCTCATTGGAAGTTAGCAGGACCAGAATGATACTGTAGCTGGCTGCTACTAATATACTGAGACAAAGCGCAGTCGCCATTCCCATCTCGAAAGTAGTTCGTACTATCTGCTTACTTGATTTTTGATCACCTGCTCCGACGGCTTGACCTACCAGGGACTCCGCCGCCAGAGCGAATCCATCTAGAAAAAAGGCAGCAAAAGTAACGAATTGCATCAAGAGCATATTGGCAGCAAGGAGGGTGTCACCAAATCTTGCACCCTGGTCAGTGAACCAGGCAAAAGCAAATATCAGGCAAAGGGTACGAATCATAATATCCCGGTTGATTTGCATCATATGTTTTAACGGGCCGGTTGCGAATAACTGCCCATAGTTGAGAGTCAGTACCTTACTTTTCAGGGTGGGCCAGATGATGCTGGTTGCAAACGCGACTGCGATGCACTCGGCCAGGACCGTCGCCAATGCGACCCCTTCCACCTCCATATGCAGGAACACCACGAGTAAAATATCCAGTAAGATATTGGATAAATTGAGTATTAGTTGCAGATACAAGACGGACTTGGAATCCTGCCGTCCAAGTAAGTACCCCATCATGGATAATAAAATGAGGTTGGCTGGCGCACCCCAGATACGAATGCTGAAGTAGCGCTGTGATGCCTGTTCAACGAGTTCACTGCCACCAATTAATGCAAAACTGATCGTGGCTATGGGCGTTTGCAGTATCCATAGTACCATGCCGATGACCACTGCCAGCATGGCCGCTTGCAGAAATGCAAGCACCGCTGCACTGTCATCTTTGCGCCCGAGTGCCTGCGAGACGAGGGCTGTTGTGCCCATTCTAAGAAACCCAAAACCCCAGAAGAGAAAGCTGAAAAGCATAGCGCTAATGGCGACAGCTCCGAGCAGTGCTGCATCGCCAAGCTGACCAATGACGGCAGTGTCAACCAGTCCTAATAAGGGTGAAGACAGGTTCGCTAAAATAATCGGACCGGCTAATAGCATCATCTTTCGATGACTATCTGATATCACGTATTACTTCCTGGCATCATCATTTTTCTGGGGCGCCGATACAGACCGTCTGGACTTGAAGTCTCTGTGCGTGGGAATACTCATTACAACAGGGCTTAATTTCCTGCTAATAATTTGCAGCTATGGTTTATTCTGGAAAAGGTGGTAATCCAGCATAGCACAGAGAAGGTGACCGCTAGGAATACGAACCAATCGGGGAACAGGCACATGAGGACAAGTACCAGAATAGTTTCAAAACCTTCCGTTAAGCCTGATAGATAGTAGAGTGATTTTTCTCCTTGTGCACGACTCACCAAACCGATCTTCTCTGCAAAAACCGACATTGCTAGAAAACTGCTACCCGTACCAATAAAACTGAAAATGAGTAACGCGGCACTGAGCGCATTGTCGGGTTTAGCGAGTGCAAACCCGAAAACCACAGCGGAGTAAAATATGAAGTCCAGAACAATATCCAGATAAGCGCCAACATGGGTGGTTCCCATGAGTCTGGCTATGGCGCCATCAAGCCCATCGGCAACTCGATTTAGCACAACGGCTAGCAGTGCCCACGGGTAGCTTTGAATTGCGATGAGCGGCATTGCAGTAAGCCCGATGAGGAAACCGGCTATCGTGATCTGGTTTGCTGTCACTCCATAACGGGTGAATTGCTTGGCCAGACTGTTCAGGGGTGGGTCGATTAACGGTCGTAATTTGTGGTCTATCATGAATGAATTGCTCCTGGGATAGACTTATTATGACTTAGTTTCTTCCCGGTGTTCCACTGCCACGTTCGCTTTCAGCAAGGGTGAGTGGGTCTATCATACCGAGCTTGTTTTGTTGTTTTTCTTATTGAGCCTCTACATCGGTTTGCCTGGCGCCCGCTAAGCCGGGTTTGGCGGGCTGATGATGGATGTCGTGTGAGGCAAGTGGCCCATTTAATGGGCCTGTTTGCCTTGCTACGGGTTACTGATACGCATTTTAAGATGCTCAGTTGCAGTTTGGCCGTTATAAGGCCACTATTTGCAAATGCAATTGTTGGTTGGAAGTTATACTCAGGGTACGGAATCAGAAGGTATTTATGCCGCACACCTTGATTTGAAGCTGGGTAGACTCAGTGCAGCGATGCTGGTATCGGCGACGGTCAATCCTTCCTTTTTACTTAAGCACCCGCATCTGCCCGTCCTCTACTGTGTTAATGAAATTTCTGGAGATGATGAAACAGGCGGGGTTTCCTGGTTTCAACTGAATCCCGATGGGTCCTGTGTTTTTGCAGGCCAGTCAAGTTCAGGAGGGCAGGATCCCTGTCATCTGGCGATTGATCCTAAAGCCAGTCTGTTGGCCATATCCAACTATTCCAGTGGCGCTTTAACGTTATTGGCAGTCAGTGCCCATGGTAGCCTGGGAGGTTCGGTGTATCGCCAGAGCCATGCTGATCGCTGGCATAGAAGAAGAAATCGCCCTGGCCGAAGTCGGCAGCGACAAGAAGCAGCGCATGTTCATTCAAGTCGTTTTTCCGATGACGGGAAAAGTCTGTTTATTGCTGATTTGGGCAGCGATGAATGGTTGTGCCAGAAGGTGAGTGCTCAAGGAGAGCTTCTGGCCCCGACCATTGAGGTTGCCTTTCCTGGTGGTTCCGGTCCACGACATTTCTGTCTGTCCGAAGATGAAAAATTTGCCTACGTATTGAACGAATTATCCAACACCCTAGTGACCATCAGATTAAGCGATGACCAGGCAAAAATGAGCCATTGGGAAGCGTGTCTGGGTGATTTTGGGGGATTCAGCGAGGCAGCCGAGGTGCAGATGAGTGCCAATGGCCATTTTCTCTATGCTTCGAACAGGGGGGCTGACAGTATTGCCGTTTTCAGGGTTAGTCAAGACAGGGTTTCCCTGCAGCAGATCGTATCGACTCATGGGCGGCATCCCAGGCATTTCTTGTTGGTGCCGGGTTATTTATTGGTGGCGAGTCGGGATGACAATCGTTTGACCCTACTCAGTCGGGATAGTCAGACGGGTCGCTTGAGTGTCGCACCAGTGTCACAGTTGAGCGTGCCGTGTCCCGTCCATTTAACGCCAATTTGATCCCTTTTCAGACCCATTTGCCCTTTGCTAGGGAGTTGGTTATCTTTTGCTTTAACCTTTGGAGAGATCGCTATGCAATATCAACTTTCTGACGCTGACTTGCGATTCAGGGAGGAAGTGCGTGACTTCCTATTCAGGGAATTACCTTCAGATGTAAGCGATTTGGTGCGTTACTCACAGCCTGTGCCTAAACAAACTAGAAAAGAGTGGACCCGTAAGCTGAATCAACAGGGCTGGGCCGCACCGAACTGGCCGGTTGAGTACGGGGGTACTGGTTGGACGATGGCCCGGAGGCAATTGTTTGAGGTAGAGATGAAAACCCACAATGCACCTGAATTGGAAGGCTTTGGTTTTAATATGGTTGGGCCGGCCATCATCCGTTATGGAACGAAAGAACAGAAAGACTTTTTCCTGCCAAAAATTCTGAATGCTGAAATCAACTGGTGTCAGGGCTATTCGGAACCTGAATCAGGCTCTGATCTGGCAGCCTTGAAAACGCAGGCGGCGATTGATGGTGACGATTATCTGATTAATGGTTCTAAGATTTGGACTTCGGCAGCTGAACATGCCGACTATATCTTTGCGCTGGTACGAACCGACCCATTAGCCAAAAAGCAGTTGGGCATTAGCTTCCTTTTGATCGATATGGCCCTGCCAGGTATCGAGGTGCGTCCTCTGCTGGCATTTAATGGTAAACGACTCTGGAACCAAGTTTTTTTTACGGATGTACGGGTTCCCAGGCATAACCGGCTGGGTGATGAAAACCAGGGCTGGACAGTGGCAAAAAATCTGTTGGGGAACGAGCGATTGATGGTTTCCAGAGTAGCTGAGAATAAGCGTATTTTGTCAAGACTTCGTGAACTGCTGGCTTCTTCTGATGACCTTGAACTTGATCTTGAGACTGCGTTTTACAAGCGCTTGGCGCAGTTAGAAATTCGCTTAAGTGGCCTGGAAGCAACTGCATCCAGGTTACTCAGTCGTTTTGACTCGGGCCAGACTATTGGGGCTGAGCCATCTATGTTGAAACTTCTGGGCAGCCAACTGGTTCAGGAATTGGACCGGTTGCTGTACGAAGTTATCGCTTATTATGGCCTGCCTGAAGATGCTGTCTCCAGATCGGATGATGCCGTTCCTATTCACTCAGCTGCTTCCGACATGATAGCCAGCGCATTGTTTCACCATCGCGGTTATACCATTGCTGGGGGCACCAGTGAGGTTCAGCACAACATTATAGCCAAACAGGTTTTGGGATTATGACACGGTTATAGGTAGGTTCAGTTCGTCTTTATGGTGTGCTGTTACGGCAAATCAGCCCTATTTGTTGCCGTTTCACTATTGTTCCGACCAATCACAGATGATGGATACAACGCAGGCAGTAATTTTCTTTGCTGTTGGAATGTGCAGAAATTCATTAGGACCGTGTGCATTAGACATGGGACCAAGAACGCCAGTTACTACATACTGGGCATTCGGGAGTCTAGTGGCCAGGGCCTCCATGAACGGAATGCTACCACCGCATCCCATTGACATTGCCGGCAAACCAAAAAACGCCTCGGATGCACGCTGCAGTGCAGCGGTTAACTTTGGCTGTTCCGGCGGTGCTTGCCAGCCAGGGCAGGGAGGTTCAGGATTGAAGCTGACGGAGGCAGCACTCGGTGCTTCTGATTCAAGCAGCCTGGAGAGTTTGTCCAGTGCGATGCCGGTATCAATGGTCGGTGGTAGGCGCAGCGCTAATTTAGCTTTAGTGAAGGCCCGGAGCACATTACCTGCTTTTTTCACGTCGGGTAACCCGTCTATACCGGTAATTTCAAGGGCGGCAAGCCAGGTATTGTTGAGTATGAGTTCGGTAGGGTCTTTCGATATAGGCTCGGCGACATGATCAAACAGGTGTGAAAAATTGTCTTTTAGGACGATGCCTGCCTGTTCAGCTTGTTTTCTGCGCGGGGAGGGTATCTGGTCCTGGAGGAAGTCAGGCTTGATCAAACCAGTCTCTTCTTCCTCAAGGCGAGAGATAATTTGGCGTAGTATGCGAAAACTCGACGGGATAATGCCGCCTGCTGCGCCAGAATGAGCTGCTTGGTTGAGTACGGTCACGTTGAGCTCGCCTGTGATCATTCCCCTGAGAGAAGTGGTAATCCACAACTGCTCGTAATTACCGCAGGTCGAGTCCAAAGCAAATACCAGGCTGGGCTTGCCAATCACGGAATCCAGGGCATCCATATAAGCCAGCAGGTCTGGGCTACCACTTTCCTCCGAGCATTCTATTAGTATGACTATCCTAGGCAGGGGACGCTTGAGTTGTAGCAAGGTTTTGATTGCGCAGATGGCAGCGTAAATAGCATAGCCATCATCAGCACCACCGCGGCCATACAATTTGTCGTCTCGCAATACCGGCTTCCAGGGCGAAAGGCCGTCCAGCCAGCCAGGGAATTCGGGCTGTTTATCCAAGTGTCCGTATAATAGGATCGTATCGTCTAAGCGACCGGGTAATTCTGCCACCAGCGTCGGGGTCCTTCCGGCAATTTCGTGGATGGTGAGTTCTAGGTCTGGAATATGCTGTTTTTCGATCCAGTCTTTGACGTGCTCAATCGCTTGGTGCATGTATCCATGCTGGTCCCATTGCCGATCGAAGCTAGGCGATAAGTTAGGTATAGCAATATAGTCACACAGGCTATCAATAATGTGCTCTTCCCAGAATTGCTCGGTTTCCGAGCGAACCCAGTGCATATCAAGGCTGTGTTGTTTCGATGTGTCTGGCATTATCTGTTGTTATCCTCTAACTGATCTTGAACAACATTGTTTTGCGGATCCAAGTCCTTAAACTCGCCTTCAATAATGGTTGTCTTGGTTTGCCACTGGGTGGTTCCATCCCTGGATGGATTTGGTTTGATGATAAAGGGGGCAATCTTTCTTAGACTGTACATTGCCACGGCTTTGCGTAGGGACGGAACGAGAATCAGGAAGCCAATACTATCCGTAATTAAACCGGGTGTGAGCAACAAAGCGCCAGCGATAATGAGCAAAAGCCCTTCGAGTACTTCTGCCTGGGGCAGTTCCCCCTTGCTTAGTTTATCGCGCCCTTTGGTTAGGGTGTGCAGGCCAGCCCGCCTTACCAGGAAAAGCCCGATGGCGGCCGTGCAGATAATAAGCAGGACGATAGAGTAGCCGCTTAAATAGGCTCCGAGTTCGACCAATACCAGTATCTCAATGACCGGTATGGCTAGCAGAAAATAAAAAAGGGGTTTCATGGGTCGAATAATGGGCAGCCAAGCCTGGATAAGCAACTTATTTAATCCGGGGATCGGTAAAATCAACCTGGGTATTGGAAAAGATTCGTTTTGAGTTGAGTAATCAGTGCCGACACTCGGGAATACCAGTGATATGATCCCATCGGTAACGGAAGGATCGAACCATGACTAAACTGTTTTTCCAGGGAGCGTCCGGGACACTTGAAGGCAGGCTGACGCAAGGTAACCATGATGCTGGGGGAGCGCTTTGCTGTCATCCCCATCCACTCTATGGCGGTAATCTGGATGACCTGGTGGTAGCAGAACTTGCCGCAGCAGTGAGTCCCTATTGCAAGTTGTGCCTGCGTTTTAATTTTCGTGGTGTGGGCGAGTCGGAGGGATTGCACGATGCTGGAAAGGGAGAAATTGATGATGTGATTAGTGCCGCCTCGTGGCTAGAGCAGGAAGGCGCTCCAGTTTCGACGCTATGCGGCTACTCTTTTGGCGCCAATATGGCCCTGGCGGCAGCGGCGACGATTGCAGTACAGACTTTGATATTAATTGCGCCTCCTTTGGGCGAGGCCAAGGTGCTGACTGAAAGACAACAACAAGCCGAGATAGTCGTCGTGGTGGGCGATCAGGATAGCTATATGGATATTGATGTGCTAATCAGAACGTTTGGCCAAAAAAACATCAGGGTGATTGCCGGAGCCGACCATTTTTTTAGTGCTCATCGGCAGCGCTTGGCCCACTTACTGAAGGAAACGATGAATGGAGCTTAAGGCATTACTTTATGAGGTAGAAGATAGCATCGCGACGATCACCCTGAATCGGCCAAAACGCATGAATGCCTGGACTGGGCGTATGCATAGTGAATATCGCTGGGCAGTGCTTAAGGCAGAGCAGGATGAAGATGTCAGGGCGATGATTGTCACCGGTTCGGAGAATAGCTTTTGTGTGGGTGCTGACGCCAGGGCCTTGGAAGGACATGTTGAAAAGGGCGGTTATGACCCTGGCACACCCGATCCTCTAGCAAGACCGGGCTTTGGTGTCAGGCCTGAGTTCGATGCCACTTTTTCTTATCATTTTGGTTTAACCAAGCCGGTTGTGGCCATGATCAATGGTCCGGCGGCGGGCGTGGGGCTGGTACTTGCCTGTTATGCTGACATTCGTTTCGCTATCCCTGGTGCGAAATTAACGACCGCACACGGTAAGTTGAACCTACCCGCTGAGTTTGGATTATCCTGGTTGTTACCGCGCCTGATTGGATTGACACGAGCAAATGATCTTTTGCTATCTTCGCGTAAGTTCACTTCTGATGAGGCCCTCGAGCTGGGCCTCATCAATCGCTTGATTGAACCCCCATTGCTGGTAAGCGAGACTCGAGCCTACCTATTGGATATGATCCAGACAAATTCACCCACTTCCCTGCAGATAACCAAAAGGCAGATTTATCATGATCAGCATCGAGATGTGGCGGCAGCAGTGACAGAAAGCGAAAAGCTGCTAACTGAAATGATGCAGATGACCGACTATAGCGAGGGTGTTGCTGCATTTTTGGAAAAACGCAAACCTAGCTGGCTCGGAGAATAGGTATGAATCATTTACAGACGACATCTTCCTCATTACAAGAGGCGCCTTTTTATTTGCCTGTTGGAGACGAGGTTGAACTGTTTATAGCTGCCTATCAACAACGTCTGCCGGTTCTCCTTAAAGGTCCGACCGGGTGTGGTAAAACGCGGTTTGTAGAGTATATGACGCATCGAATTTACCGTGGCCAAGAGGCCGAATCCGACCGTCTGGCATTAGAATACCCGCTTCAAACCGTCGCCTGCCATGAAGATTTATCGGCAACGGATTTGGTAGGCCGGTTCCTGCTACAAGGAAATGAAACGGTCTGGCAGGATGGCCCCTTAACCCGAGCCGTAAAAGAAGGCGCAATCTGTTATCTTGATGAAATAGTCGAAGCGCGTAAAGACTCTACGGTATTAATCCATTCGTTGACAGATCATCGTCGAATTTTACCAGTAGAAAAGCAAGGCTTGATACTCGATGCGCATGCTAATTTCTTGTTGATTATTTCCTATAACCCGGGTTACCAGAATCTGTTAAAAGATTTAAAGACCAGCACAAGACAACGTTTTATTGCCATTGATTTTGATTATCCGGAAGAGTCAACTGAGGCCAGTATCATCGCTCATGAAAGTGGTGTAGATGCTCATTCAGCGACGGCTTTAGCGTCACTGGGCGCACGCATACGCAATCTCAGACAGCACGGTTTCGATGAAGGTGTCAGTACCCGGTTGCTGATCTATGCCGGCCAGTTAATCAGTCAGGGGGTGGCAGCAGATCGAGCTTGTGATGTCGCAATAAGCCGGGCTGTGTCAGATGATCTGGAAGTTCAAACGGCGATGAATGAGGTTGTGTCCTCTATATTCCCTGATTCGGGCAGTTAATGCCGTGAGTCAAGGGCAACCCATCGAGCAGGATCTGTTCTCAATTCACCGCCAGGCAGGCCAGCGTTATCAGGAAACCATCAGACTGCTTTCTTTGAGTAAGAACCAGTTAACCACCTGGAATGAGCAGACGCTGGTGCTGGCGCAGACAGGCTGGCATGGCTGGGAAACGGCCTGTGCTTTTATGTCGCTGTCTGTGCCCTTCATGGCATCTCACGGTTTTGACAGTCTTATACAACGCGCTGAGTATGCACTGCAATTGTCGGAATTGAGTTCAGATCCAGGGGTTAGCTATTTGCAAGGCCTATCCCTGCTTATACAGGATCCGCAATGCAGCGAAAAAACGCTTTGCCTGGAGCAACTGGGCCAGATCGTAAAGTTGAGCCACCCGCATGGTAACCAGCTAATCGCAGATTATTTCCGAGTCGCCTCGCAGCTCGCCCTCGAGGTTGATGTGATTGCCTTCGCTGCCTGGAACGAACTGGGTCGGCTCAGTTTGGATCGAGGTCGTTCAGCATTTCTGAAATTTCTGAAAGCTGACCTTGGTGAGTTACCGTTAATCGAATTGCATGAAATGAGTGACTTATCGCGAACTTGCTGTTTTGACTACCTAGATGAATTACCTCTGCTCAGGAAAAATTTGAGCGTCTCAGATTTATGCTGCTGGCAGCCCGTATTTAGCTTCTTTGCAGCGTCGCAGCCGTCTTTAAAACCGCTGCTGCTGACCTTGTCTGCAGCGCCAGTTCAGGTGATTAGAGATCCAGGAATCTGTTCGCTGATGCTCGAATTTGTCGATACCCAGACGGCTTCTTGCTTCTTGTCGAGTTATGCCCGTCTGCCGATCGATGAACCGACTGTCATTAAAAAATGGATAAGCAAGGGTTACGAATGGTCTAACGGTGATACCGCTGTGCTTGAGGCCTATTTTAATCTTGAGTCGGCATCAGCTACGGATTATCTTGAGACGCTGCGCGGTCAAGTGAATTTCGTTGACTGTAAACGGATACTTCAGCTTTATGCTGAGGCAATGGCCGGCTTTCGCTGGGCTATCCTGAGTGCTTCTGATGAATCGCTGGATGGCGACTCAGATTATCGAATACACTCTGGTTTTGATGGTTTGACTATCATTCTGCCAGAGCAGGTAAGCCAGTTCAGGTCTCGGGCCTTAAACTTTCTGTTCTATAAACACGCACTGCTGCATCAGCTAGGCTATCACCAATGGGGCGCGCTCAAAGCGCTGCAGGAGATTACCAAGGCGATCTCATCTTATCCTCAACCTGATCTGGCTGCAGATCTGTTTACCAGGATTGAAGCGGCTCGCATAGACTGGCGCTGGGAGGCTGAATTTCCGGGAACCGCCCAGGGGTATGGCTTGCTCAAGCAGACCCTGGCAAAAAAGTTGACGACCCCTATGGGTGAAGGAGCAGACCTGTTCGAGCAGATGCTGCTGATTATTCTTGATCAAACCATCAACAGTGATGAACCAGAAAGCCGGCTTTTGGAAACGCGTCTGCACAGTCTTCGTGATCCAGGCAGCACTGTATTTGATGCCTTGTCGGTGCTCGCTGATCTTTATCCTTTACTCGCTGGAAGACGTCGCGTCGGTCCATCGGATTTAGGATTGGATTATCGTCGCACCCTGGATATTGATGGGGCATTGGTCAATCTACCTTTATTTGAGCTGGATGGGGCAGTCCAGGTTGCCGAAGGTGAAGACCTTATTCAACTCGCCTTAAAGGTGGATCCGGCTGGCCTGGAAATTGAGGAAATGAAAAGAGGCGATGTTGACCCACAGCAGGGTATGCTGATGACGGATCTTGACGAAAAACCGGACCTGGCCAGCAGTGATGAGACCGCAACAGAGAGTTCAA
Organism: uncultured Pseudomonadales bacterium; assembly: GCA_964524295.1. Classification (GTDB taxonomy): domain Bacteria; phylum Pseudomonadota; class Gammaproteobacteria; order Pseudomonadales; family Azotimanducaceae; genus UBA9926. Next base: position 4,696 of record CAZGCW010000074.1, on the reverse strand, counting down.
AAATAGCTGATTTTCAGGAAGTTTTGGCGCGGCTATCCAGGCAAAACAGGCAGGACCGTACTTATTTGTATGATGAGTGGGATTTTAATATCCAGGATTACCGTCGGCGCTGGTGTCAAGTCCATGAGATAAAAGACGGTGAGCTGGATCTTGAATACTTTCATGAGGCGTTGCGAGATCATCGGGCTTTGTTAACGCGTGTACGCCGCCAGCTTGACCGTCTCAAACCCGAATTGCTGGTCAAGATTAAAGGCGTATCAGAAGGGGATGAGATGGACCTGGAGCGCACCGTAGAAGCTACTGTTGACCGCTTAACCGGCAATACGCCGAGTGAGCGGATTTATGTCCAAAGGCAGCGAAAAGATCGGGATGTGGCTGCTTTGTTCCTGGTTGATATGAGCGCGTCGACCGATGACTGTATCGAAGACCCTGATGCCGAACCCGTTATATACAGTACCGAGGAGCCTGACCATTATGACTGGTCAGATCAGGTGGTAACTGCGCCAGAGCAGGGCAGGCGAATTATTGACATTGAAAAACAGGCGGTTATTTTGATGGCCGAAGCACTTGAAGTACTGGGGGACAGTTACGCCGTCTGTGGTTTTAGTGGTTATGGCCGTGACCAGGTTGAGTATTATGTGTGCAAGGATTTTGACCAGCCGCTGGATTATCGATCAAAGGCCAGGATTGGAGGTATAAAACCATGCCGGAGTACGCGTATGGGGCCTGTGATCAGGCATTCGATCCGGCGGTTAATGCGTACCGAGGCGCGTATTAAAGCCTTGATCATCATCAGTGATGGTTATCCCCAGGATCATGATTACGGCAGTGATCGTAATAGTAAATCCTATGGGGTTAACGATACGATGAAGGCGCTGCATGAAGCTAAACAACAAGCTGTGCAGACTTATTGTTTGACAGTAGACCCATCGGGTCATGATTATCTGCGACAGATGTGCCCTGACCGGCAGTATATGGTCATTCAGGATGTGGGCCAACTGCCAGATGAGTTGTCGAAGGTCTACAGAAGTCTGACCGGTTGACGGCACAACGCTTTGCATGGGTCATCCAGTATGAGTATCTGGAGCAGGCCGTGATTTTTGTGAAGATTGGGATTAGGTAAGGATGATATGACCATGGTGGTGAATAACCATGACAGGGTGGGGCAGTCAACGTCAAATGGGAATTAGACGGTCACAATATTTTTGGTATATGGCAGGGCTGGTCAGTTTTGTAGCGCCTACCGGGTTACAGACCATTGTTTATCCCTGGTTGATTGTTGTCGAACTTGGCGAGACTCCAGAACGATTGGGGATCGCGCAGATGTGCCTGCAACTGCCGGCGATGCTGTTGATATTAATGGGGGGCTTGTTGGCTGATCGCGTCGATCGCAGGACTATATTGATGATATGTCATCTACTTGCCGCCCTGCCGGCCCTGGGTTTGGCCTGGTTAATTAATGATGGCAGCTTGAGTTACGCCGGTGTTATTTTTTATGGCCTGTTAATCGGATCTGTGACCGCATTCGTCCAACCCGCCAGAGATGGTATGCTCAGCGAAATAGCCAAGGGTGATTTGCAAAAGGTCGTCACCGTCGCCATGGGTTTAACCTTTGGTGGGCAGGTGATCGGTTTTCTCGCCGGTGGCTTTGCCGAGCAGATTGGTGTGGTACGTTTGTTACTCGCACAAGCAACAGGCATGCTATGTGGTATTTATTTCACCTTCCGAATCCATGCTACGAGTCGTTTAAAGCCAGACCGAGGTAAACCCGATCAAAACGCGCTAATGGCAGGATTTAGGATTGTTTTCTCTTCACCGGTGATGTCGCAGGTCAGTTTGCTGACGTTTACTATGAGTCTTTTCTATGGTGGAACTTATGTGGTGTTGATTCCGTTGATTGTGCGAGATATTTACCAGGGCGGTGCAGCTGAGCTCTCTTATACTTTTGTCGTGTTTGTCTGCGGGACCCTCTCCATGACGACCTATCTGGTAAGATCAGGAGGTCTGGCTTCGCCTTTAATAGCCTTGAAATGGGCGCTGGTCGTCGGCGGCCTGTTTCTGGTGGTGGCTGCCCAGAACCTGCCCTTTTGGGGTTTTGTGATGACTTTGTTCTTCTGGGGTGTGAGTGGCGCTGTGACGATGAGTATGAGTCGAACTATTATTCAGCAAACCGCACCAGAGCAGTTTAGGGCGCGGGTACTATCAGTTTATAGCCTGGCTAATTTAGGTGGGTTACCTATCGGTGCGCTTGGATTAGGCTATAGTGCCGCTGCATTTGGACCGATGAATTCCTTGTATCTGGCATCGGTGGGTATATGGGTGGCGGTGATCGTCAGTCTGGTGGTCAAAATCAGGGTTACGCCTGAACTGGACTCCTTAAAACACAGCGATTAAAAACCGATTAGCAGCTAAAACCGAAGCCTATTTAAAGCGAGTAAAAACAGGTAGCCAAACTTTTTATTGATTAACGGCTTAATGGTATAAACAAAAGAGAAACAATGCGTGGGAAAAATGATCTATCAGCAACCGGTTGAATTTAGAGAAGCTATTAATGGTGTAGAACTGAATTGGTTTGAATGGGGCCAGCCAAAAACGGATGAGGATAGCATTTTGTTGGTACATGCGACGGGTTTTCACGCTCGCTGCTGGGATGAGACCATCACCCATATGCCGAACCGTCATGTGATTGCGCTGGACATGCGCGGGCATGGTCGAAGTGAAGATGTTGGCCCTTTTAACTGGCAAGTTTTTGGTGACGATGTCGTTGCATTCATAGAATATCTGAATATGAATAGCCTGATCGGCACCGGGCACTCAATGGGGGGACATTCTGTTTTACAGGCGGCTATTAACCATCCTGATAGATTTTCCCGGCTGGTGTTGGTTGATCCCGTCATTTTGCCGCCTGAGGCGTATGAGGACCTGAATCCTTCACATCATAGCTGGTTAGATGAAGAAGGTGAGCACCCGGTTGCTCGCCGTAAAAATTTCTTTAAAGATGCATCGGCCATGTATCTTAATTTTCATGGACGGGGTTCATTTGCGTTATGGCAGGATAAAGTACTGGATGATTATTGTCGCTATGGGCTGTTACCCCTGGCGGATGGAACAGGTTATCGATTGGCCTGTCCTCCCGCAATCGAAGCCTCTATTTATATGGGGAGTTCCGGCTATAATATTATTGATCGGGTAGGAGAACTTGAAATGCCGGTTAAGGTGCTACGCGCCAAGGCGAGAGAGGAGGGGCAAACGAAAATGGATTTCAGCCTGTCACCCACATGGGAAAAGCTTGCAAGCCATTTTAAGCGTGGTCAGGATATCCATCTGCCGCAACTGAGTCATTTTTTACCTATGCAAGATCCCGAACTGGTCGCAGGTCATATCTTGAGTCACGCTTTTGTCTAAGCCCAGTATAGCCGTAACCATGGGTGATCCAGCAGGGATCGGACCTGAGATTGTTGTTCGTGCGTTCAATAACCCGGTTATTTTTGAGTCGGCGCAGCCCTTTGTGGTTGGTTCACCTCAGCCATTGTTGCTGGCAATGCAGCAAACAGGAATTGAGCTGCCTATTGTGCCCCTATCCAGCCCAGAGCAGTGCCGGGTGCAAACCGGAATTCAATTGCTGACTCCCCCTGATTTGAATCTGCCGGGTTTACAACAAGGCAGCATCAGTGCTGCGGCAGGTCATGCTGCGGTTAATTACTTCGAGACGGCAGTGGAACTGTGTCTGCAGAAGCGTCTGGCTGCGGTTGTGACCTGTCCCATACACAAGGAGGCGGTGCATCTGGCGGGTTATGTCAACGATATAGGCCATCAGGAAATCCTAGCCAGAATGACGGGTTCAACCTTGACCGCAACCATGCTGATGACCGTGGGGTTAAAAGTGGCGCATTTATCGACGCACAAATCGTTGGCGGATGCGGTTAGATATGTTCGTAAGTCCGTGATCGTGGAGAAGCTGAAATTGACTGATGCCAGTTTGCGTCAGTGGGGTTTAAAACAACCGGTGATTGCCGTTGCTGCGCTCAATCCTCATGGCGGTGAAGGCGGCATGCTAGGGCGGGAAGAAATTGATGAGATCGCCCCTGCTGTCAGCGAAGCCTGTGCGGCCGGGGTGGATGTCCGAGGTCCTTATCCCGCGGATTCAATATTCTATCGCGCCATAAAGGGTGAATTTGATGCCGTGCTGGCGCTTTTTCATGATCAGGGCCACATCGCGATTAAAGTGCATAATTTTGCAGATAGCATTACGGCCACTATGGGCATTCCATTTATTCGCACCTCCGTTGACCATGGTACTGCTTTTGATATTGCCGGGCAGAACCTGGCTGACGAAACAGGTCTGCTAAGCGCCATTGATGCGGCTTCTGCCATGTTGAATCAGACGCTGAGCTGATTTAAATAGTTCGCCGTTTCGGGTCAGCCAGGCCCTGGCTTTGAAAGTGATTACTTTATTGCCTCAATGGCCGTTTCGATGTCATCCAAGCTGAAGCTACCCGTAGGTTGGTTTTCCTTGAGCAGGGTGTGGACCAGTGCCGTGACGGTATCATTTGCAGGTGTGGCTATACCGTAAATTCGTCCGAGATAGCTGATTTCCCCATTCAGAAAAGGGGTTTCAACGGATTCATTACCCCGGATCACACCTTGCCAGGTTGAACCACCGCCCCGAGCTATCTGGTTGTGATCGATGTGGACC
>CAZGCW010000073.1:0-17045 GCA_964524295.1 uncultured Pseudomonadales bacterium | reverse complement strand
GTTCGGCCGAGGCGCCATTTCAACTGCAGCCAATAATGCAAAGGCGCGAATATCGATGACGTTTTTTAAGCCCTTCAGGGCCAGTGCACAGTTTAGCCAGTGTTCCTGGAGTTGTTTTGGTCGATCAAACAGGTCTTCGCGTTCATAAATATCCAGCGTCGCCATACCAGCAGCACAGGCCACCGGGTGTCCTGAGTAGGTATAGCCATGGGTCAACTCTACTCCGGCAACGTCCGTCGCCATAAAGGTATCGAAAACAGTATCGCTGACAAAGACAGCGCCCATGGGTACCGTTGCATTGGTGATGCCTTTTGCGGTCGTCATGATGTCGGGTACGACACCGAAGCGTTCAGCGGCGGAGCAAGCCCCGATTCTACCGAATCCAGTAATGACCTCATCAAATATCAGCAAAATGCCATTTTCGGTACAGATTTCCCTTAGTCTTTTCAGGTAACCCTGAGGTGGCAGGTGAACGCCGCCTGCACCCCCTATGGGTTCCACGGTAACCGCCGCGATTGCGTCAGCACCATGCAGTTCGACCAGACGTTGCAGATCGTCTGCGAGGTTATCACCCTGTTCGGGTAATCCCCTTGAAAAAGTATTTTCTGCTAAGCCATGGGTTTGCCGAATGTGGTCTGTTCCTGGTAACAACAAGCCGAATGGATTCCTGTTTTTGACCAGGCCGCTGATAGATAACCCTCCAAAACCCATGCCATGATAGGCTTTTTCTCGACCAATCAGGCGTTGCCTGCCCGCTTCACCTCGGGTTCGGTGATAGGCAAGGGCTATCTTCAGTGCAGTATCAACTGATTCAGATCCTGAATTGGTAAAAAAGACATGATTTAAAGGTTCGGGGAATCGTTTAACTAGCCTGCTGGCGTAGTCAAATGCCAGCGGGTGTCCTGATCCGAAGTTATGAGCAAAATCTAAGTGGGACAACTGCTGGGCAATCGCGTCGTTAATGTGTTCACGATAATGTCCGGCATTGACACACCATAATCCGGCACTACCGTCAAGAACCTGCTTGCCAAGGCTGTCTGTATAGTGCATCCCCCGGGCTGAAACGATAAACCTGGGATCCTGCTTAAAGTTTCGTTGTGAACTGAAGGGCATCCAGAAACTGTCTAGGTCCTTCGGCACTAGGTTATGGTCTGCTGTATTCATTGATCGTCCTATAATAAGTCCAGTAATTCAATTGGCTTCTGTATGATGTCATCTGCGCCTGCTTCGTTTAGTTCAGACCCATCTCGAAACCCCCATAACACACCAACTGCACGCATCTTGCAAGCTTTGCCAGTGAGGATATCAACAGCGGTGTCGCCAACCATCATAGCGTGTTCTTGATCAACGCCCATTTTTTTCAGAAGCCAGTTTCCGCCGTCTGGATCGGGCTTGTGAGGTCGGCTACCGTCATAGCCGAGTATGTGCTTGAACTCATTTGAGGGGAAGAACCTATGCACACATTGTTCAGCGGCCTGTTGGTCTTTATTGGTCAATACGGCCGTTGATATATCACGGTTGCGGAGCTCAACTAATAGGTCGGTTATGCCATCATAAGGTTGGACCTGCTGATGCCAGCTTTTTTGATACTCAATTCGTTCCAGTTCAACAAGCCGACGGAGGGTGGCTTGAGTGGCTTCGTGGGTCGGCAGGCATCGCTTAGCACATTGGAAAACGCCGTCGCCGATAAAATATCGATACTTCTCGGTGGGATGAGGAGGGTACCCCATTTGCTGGAGTGCTCGGTTAAACGCACCCGAAATACTTGATAGGGTATTGAGGAGTGTGCCATCGAGATCGAATAGTATTGCCTTCATTTGCAGATCCATCGGTAGATTTTGGTTAGGTTGGAATGGTGCCGGTCAGTCCGTTATTCGGTGAAAGAGTCTAATAAATCGAGGGGTTCACAGTATTCAAATAGATCAGTAGTCGCGGTATCAATTGCGGGGGCTTGACTGTTATCACCCGGTTCCTGGGCCTCTGTAAGACTATAATAACCCGATAGACTCTGATTTAATTCTTTGATTTTGTTCATAATATTTCTGGCAGATCGTGTTATCAACGGCATTCTATTCAGCTTCGAATCTGCTAGGATCCTCTGGCAGTATATCTCGATGCTTTGCTGAGCGATGAGTATCTCTGAAAAAGATTGTTGCTCCTGTGCTGTGGTGTCGCGCCTATCCAGGAGCGGTTCTAACTGTGCGATAACGCCGGCAGTTCGGCAGATTGCAGCGATAGGCTGATACCTCAGTTGGATTGCTGTCATCATGGTATGGGCTCGGTTTATTTTGCCCAGAAGCTCGCAGTCCTTGCTGATTTGGGTTGCGGTTGCCGTTGCAGGTATTTTTTCAGGCTGAGGCGCTATCATTAAACTCGACTGGTTGTGGCCTCGTTCCAGGATGACCAGGATTTTTGTAGCATTGGCAGGCATGTGAATCGGCATCAATTGATGATCTGTTTGTAGTCTGGCCAGTCCCCAAAGATCCGAGGCGGCTCGAATTCCATCGAGATAGACCATTTGATGTGGTTCACCAAAGTTGAATAATAAAGGGCCAATCAATTCTTTAGCCAGAATATCGCCCTGAGGACATCCCGCGCGACAGGTGGCCTGGTACCAGTGATAACGCTCAATGGCGCTCCAGTCAGTCCCACCCAGAGGCACCGGCCAGTCGGGTATATTCCAGCCTTGGTCGTTAAGGGCTTGTTGCCAGATCACTTCTGGTTTGGCTGAGGTAAATGGTGTTTGTTGTTTCCAGTGTGTCAGGATAAAAGCATTGAACTGCTCGATGCTGCGCTTTAATTGAGGCGAAGGGTTAAGTTTCATGGTCGACTGCGATCCCAGACGGCTTTCACAAGGAAGGCCACATCAATGCGGAGGAGGACATCACAGCCCGGCAATCAACAGGTCTTTCGCGGCATTGATGCGGGCAGCCAGGTAAGTAGAACCGCCCCGGTCCGGGTGCATTTTCTGCATCAGCGCGCGGTGAGCTTGCGTTATCTCCTGCTTGGTTGGCTGACCAGACAGCGCTAGTATAGAAAGCGCTTCTTCCCGAGTTAGCGGGCCCGACGAGCTGGCGGTTTCTTGCTCTTCATTAGTCTCACGCCAACCAGGGTGGTGTCTGTCAAGAAAGGCTTCAAGCAACATTTTTGACTCAGCGTCCGTGTCTACTTCATTGCGTATTGAAAGCAGTGAGTTCAATGGTAGTGTCGAGAGTTGTTTGCCAGAGAAAGCCCCGATCAGTACGGTGCCATCCATGGTGCCGGTCTCATGGTTTAGAACCATGTTAAAAAAGGCGCTGCTTGCCTCGGTTTTTTGTTGGTTAGGGGAGGCCCCTTGTGCGGATGAGCCTCTAAATTTCTGGAATAAACCGAGCATGCCGAGCACCCTTAAGGCCTGAGCACTGCGAAAGAGTAGGGGTAGTAGTCGGGTTGCTGCAGCCAGGAACACACCAACGGCAGCCGCAATCGGGTGAAGTCTTCCTGTTACCGCCAGGAAAGCAATTAGAATTAAGGCAATCACTGCGCCATAGAGCAGGCTGAATTGGTTAACCGTTAGTTTCTTTTTGGCCAGCATTGATTTCATGATAAAAAAAACAGCCATGCCAACGGCCAGGAAAATGATGATCCGAGCAATCATAATCAGCGCAGTTGCTTGAGGAAGGGAAGGAGGTCTGGACGGGTCTTGCTCAAGGCTTGCGCTGCGGATTTACCGCCAGTGGCAAATACAGCAACGGCGGATAGAAGGTTTTTTAGTTGTTCGCGGCTGTTAAGATTAAATGGGGCATAAATGCCGCCGCTCAGGCTGGCTAGCTGTTGGAAAACGTGGCGAACCTGGTAGTCCTGTCCTTCCTGGAATATAAATAGAGGTAGGTTTAATAAACCCATTTGGCCTGCAAGATGACACAGGGTATCCGGATTTTCCTCAACTGCATCTCCAACAAAGACAACCGCTTTCAGCGGGTGTGTTTTTTGGCTGGCTAAGGCATGTTTTAACACCTTTTCTATTTGGGTATGACCGCCTTGACAGTGAACGTCAGCCATAAAATCCTGGAGTGGTTTCGCCTTAGTACTCCATTGACTGTGATGAAATTGCCTGAATCCACGGTAATAGCACACTTGTACAGCAAGGCTGCCAATTTCATGAACCGCGGAAAACATATCTGTCTGGATCTCGCAGGCATGGTCCCATGCCTGTTCTCTGCTCGCTGTGGCGTCTAGTGCAAAAATAAGTCGAGCCGGATTTTGGTCCCTTTTCTCAGGCAGGTATTGATCGGCATCGTTCAGGAAGGCCTTGACCGCAGCGCTAACCGGTTTTTTATTGGTGGCTGGATGTTTGTTGTTCATAGTGCATTAAGGATATAGTCTTTTATCGAGCCTGCAAATTCAAATTCTAAGGAAAACCCTACCGTGATATCAAATCCTAGTAGGTTAACATTGGCGATATCGAGTCGCGCCCTGTTTAATCTGCAGGAGAGTGATGAAATGTTTCGGGAAAATGGCCTTAAAGCATACGCCCAGTATCAAGTGGCCCATGAAAAGGAACCCCTTCAACCTGGTGATGCTTTTCCTTTGGTGCAGAAACTGCTTGAGCTGAATAACAGCGGTCTAGTGGAGGTAGAAGTGATCCTGCTTTCGCGGAATAGTGCCGATACCGGCCTGAGAGTGTTTAATTCTATAGACCATCATCAATTGAACATCACCAGAGCCGCATTTACGGGAGGATCACCCCCTTACCGTTACATGGCCCCTTTTGGCTGCCATCTTTTTTTATCAACGGACCCGATTGATGTGGCTGATGCGTTGGACAATGGCATGGCCGCCGCATCAATTCTGCCTGGTAGCGGTGATCGAGTTGACTCGCCGCATCTCAATTTTGCTTTTGATGCAGATGCCGTGGTGTTCTCTGATGAAGCAGAGCGTATTTACCAAACCGAAGGGTTAACGGCTTTTTCAGAGAATGAACGCCGAGAAGCGGATCACCCGCTTGCCGGAGGACCCTTTAAAGGGTTTTTGAGCGCGCTTCATGAGTTGCAGACACGCTTCCCCAAGGATGAGTGCCCTATAAGAACGGCATTAGTGACCGCTCGGTCAGCGCCAGCGCATGAGCGGGTCATTAAGACGCTGCGGAGCTGGCAGATTCGTTTAGATGAATCATTGTTTCTCGGTGGGAGAAACAAAACTGAATTTTTACGCGCTTATGGTGCGGATATTTTCTTCGATGATCAGGCAGAACATTGTCAGTTAGCCAGTCATGTTGTGGTATCGGGTCATGTGCCTCATGGCATTAAGAATCCTCGTAGGGCCTCGAAACAAAAGAACGATTGATTTTCTTCGGATGATTGTCTGCCCGGGAATTTCGCTGGCAATAGTGACGTCAAAACAGACTTTTAAATAGCGGTGTGGTTTCGTTGCACTCTCGATTCAACATGAACTCAGCAGGTAACCTGTCGAGATCAGTGTGTGACCATGGAGACGGTGTTTAGCCCGATCAAACTGGTTCAGTCGTTCCCATTTGGGTTCATCTTCAGGGTGGTTTCGATATATCTATTTAGAATAGATCAAGCTTTTCTAGAAAGTTTTGTTTATAATGCTGATTTCAATCCGGGTCCAACATGAAACTTCAACAACTTCGTTATATCTGGGAAGTCTCCCGGCACGACTTGAACGTGTCAGCAACCGCCCAGAGTCTATTTACCTCGCAACCCGGTATCAGCAAGCAGATAAGGTTACTGGAAGACGAGTTAGGACTGGAAATATTTTCCAGAAGCGGCAAGCATTTAACCCATATTACGCCTGCAGGTGAACAGGTTATCGCTAAGGCCGGTCAAATACTTCGCGAGGTGGGGAGTATTAAAAAGGTGGCCCAGGAGTTCAAGGATGAGCAAAAGGGCACTTTAAACCTGGCCACCACTCATACCCAGGCTCGTTATGCGCTACCAGCCGTCATTAGTTCATTCATTCAGAGCTACCCTGATGTAGCTCTGAACATGCATCAGGGGACCCCGATACAGATCGCCGAACTGGCTACTGAGGGAGAGGTCGACTTCGCCATTGCAACGGAGGCCCTGGAACATTTCACTGATTTAGTCATGCTACCGTGTTACAACTGGAATCGATGTATCGTAGTCCCCAGAAATCACCCATTGACACGGGCTGATGATTTAACCCTTGAGCAGGTTGCTACCTACAGGCTGGTGACTTATGTGTTTGGCTTTACAGGTAGATCAAAATTAGATGAGGCATTTAGTAGAGCCGGCCTGGAACCGAAAGTGGTGTTTACTGCAACGGATGCTGATGTCATCAAGACCTATGTACGTTCAGGATTGGGAATCGGAATTATTGCTAAAATGGCCTATAACAAAGATGCTGACAGTGATTTGGTCGCGCTGGATGCCAGTCATCTGTTTGATTACAGTACGACCATGATAGGCTGCCATCGAGGCACCTTCCTGCGGGGTTATATGTATAAATTCTTTGAGTTATTCGCTCCCCACTTGACTCGTCAACGCGTTGAAGACGCCTTTGACTCCGTTAATCAGGGTGAAGTAGACGCGCTTTTCTCGGATGTGACCCTCCCTGTTAAGTAGCGGGGGGCACGCTTAAAAGAGCAGCCGTTCGGTTTGTCTGGTTCTACCGGCCTATGCCTGTTTCCGTGCAGATCACGGGCACGCATTACTTACATTATCCTGTCCCGCCTGGATGCCCCTAATCCGTTAGTTGGCGCAGGATTCACCTTTATCCTGATGATGACCCGGTTACTTATGCCACCTTGTCGGTGCTGGGTTTGGCTTGGGGAACCTGCATTTGTCTGGCTCCGGATGGTATGGGAAATTTATGACTTTAAATGAGTCGTATTTCAGGAATTGATTGCTGTAACACCGTCTACATGAAACAATTCGCGACGATAATTTTATGCCCGGAGCGGTTACCATGGATATTGTGTGTTTGGATCTGGAAGGGGTCTTGGTCCCCGAGATATGGATCGCATTTGCAGAAGAGACAGGAATTCAGGCGTTAAAAGCGACGACACGCGAGTTCCCGGATTATGATGAACTCATGCAGAAGCGCCTCGAACATTTGGCTGGAAATGATCTGCGTCTGGCTGATATTCAAGCCGTGATAGCCAGGCTGGAGCCTATGCAGGGAGCGAAATCGTTTCTGGATGAACTCCGTCAAGCCTATCAGGTGATTATTCTATCGGACACCTTTTACCAGTTTGCCAGCCCGCTCATGGCCAAGTTAGGGCAGCCGACCTTGTTTTGTCATAAATTAATCGTTTCTCCGCAGGATGATCGAATAACCGGTTATCAGCTGAGACAGCAGGACCCTAAACGTCGTTCTGTAGAGGCGTTCAAACAGCTCAGTTTTAAGGTGTTTGCGGCGGGAGACTCGTATAATGATACCAGTATGCTGACTGCGGCAAATGCCGGTTTCCTGTTTAGAGCGCCGGGAAATGTCAGACGGGAATTCCCTCAGTTCCAGCATACAGAAGATTATACTGTGTTGAGACATTATATTGATCAAGCTGCCTTGGCTGGATAAACCTCACTTTGGCTGGGCATTCAGCCGCGATGCTGCCCTGGGATCATCTGTTAATATGTCACGATTAAGGAATAACATGAGCGTACCCCTACCCGATTTATGTGATGCCTATCCTGAAAAGGTCCGAGTTGCTGAGCCTATGTTCCGTAATTACGGTGGCTGCGATGCGTTCCATGGAGAGATTTCAACGATCAAGTGTTTTGAGGATAATTCGTTAGTAGCGGAACGGCTGCAAGCGGATGGTCAAGGTCGGGTACTGGTTGTCGATGCCGGCGGATCTCTCCGGTGCGGTATGTTAGGTGACAACCTGGCACAGAAAGCAGTCGATCATGGCTGGCATGGTGTCGTTGTCTATGGCTGTATTCGCGATGTAGACCAGATTAAGCAGATGTCTCTGGGTGTTCAGGCATTGTCCGCTCACCCGATGAAGAGTATAAAACGGGGCGTTGGCATTCTAAACGAAGTGGTTAGTTTTGCTGGTATCAGTTTCGTTCCCGGAGAGCATCTGTATGCTGACAATAATGGCCTTCTGGTTTCTACAATGTTATTATATTCAATAAGTTAGAGTTAATTGATTCGGTTACGGATTAAAATTTTTCAGTGCTTTTTGCATCAGAATATGGGTTATTCCAGCCTCATCGAACTTTTCACCCTCGGTCTTAAAGCCAGCTTGCTGATAGAATTTAATTGCGTGGGTCTGGGCATGCAGAAAGACCTGGTCGAAATGAAGCTCATGCGCCTGGGTAACAGCAGCAGCCAGTAGTCGTGCGCCGATTCCAAGGCGGCGATGGCTCGTTAGTACAGCCATTCTGCCGATCTGCCCGCTGGGCATGAGTCTAGATGTGCCGAGTACCTTTCCAGATTGATCAGTGGCGATGAAGTGCCAGCAGGTGTCATCGAGACCATCCCACTCGAGATCTTCTGGCACATTTTGTTCTTCAACGAATACCTGCCGGCGAAGGTGTTTTAGCGCGTCTTGATCCCGGGCCCATTCGGCTCTTGCGATATGAATCGGTGTGAATTCAGAGTTTCCCATAGAGAGTCACAGCTGATTAGACCTTTTCGGTCAGATGTTTAGTTAACTGGCGTGCGATTCCTGTATAGGCAGCAGGCGTGAGTGTTAACAGGTCATCTTTGAGGTTCTGTGGAAGGTCTAGGTTCTCAATGAGTGTTTTCATGCTCTGCTGGTCCAGTGATTGGCCACGAGTCAACTCTTTAAGGGTTTCATAAGGATTGGCGATGCCTTGTTTCCTCATCACGGTTTGAATAGGCTCTGCCAGCACTTCCCAGCTATTATCGAGATCAGCAGAGACGACTTGTTCGTTTAATTCCAGCTTGTTCAGGCCTTTAAGTGTTGACTGGTAGGCGATCAGTGAATAAGCCAGTCCAGTGCCCAGGTTACGTAACACGGTTGAGTCAGTGAGGTCACGTTGCCATCTGGAAATAGGCAGTTTATTGGCCAGGTGGTGGAAAATGGCATTAGCCATGCCCAGATTACCTTCCGAATTCTCGAAGTCGATTGGATTCACTTTATGGGGCATTGTTGATGAACCGGTTTCTCCCGGAATGGTGCGCTGCTTAAAGTAGCCCACCGATATGTAAGACCAGATATCTCGATCGAAGTCAATAAGGATGGTGTTGATTCTGCTTAGCAAATGAAATAGCTCACTGATATAGTCATGGGGTTCAATCTGAGTTGTATAGGGATTCCAGGAAAGGCCGAGTGACGAGACAAATTGTTCGCTTATATCAGGCCAGTTTAAATCCGGATAAGCGGCGACATGGGCGTTAAAATTACCTACGGCACCGTTGAATTTACCCAGGTATTGGCTTTTCTCCAGTTGTTCTAACTGGCGCTTGAGTCTGGCGACGACATTAACCAACTCTTTACCGACCGTAGTGGGTGAAGCAGTTTGGCCATGGGTACGAGCCAGCATGGGCTGATCCGAAAAAGTGTCCGCCATTTCAGTTAGTCGGTCAGTTAAGGTTTGAATAGCCGGCGTAATGATCTCAGCAAGCATAGATTTAAGCATGAGCGCATGGGCCAGATTGTTGATGTCCTCTGAGGTCGCTGCAAAGTGAATGAATTCCATAGCCCCAAGCAGGCCTGGGTCGCCAGATTCAGTGAACGCTTCGCGAATATAATATTCTACTGCCTTGACGTCATGATTGGTTGCTGACTCAAGTTGCTTGACCCGTTTCGCGGCCTGCACATCGAAATCATCGATTATCGCTTGCAGGGTCTGGAAGCTTTGCTCATTAACTGCCGCGAGTTCCGGGAATTGGGGTTGCCTGGCAAGAAATTCAAACCAGCGAACTTCAACCTGTACTCGATACTTGATTAGGCCATACTCGCTTGCATATAAACGCAGTTCAGATGTTTTTTGTGCATACCTGCCGTCAACGGGAGAAATTGCTGTGAGTGTGGTCAGTTCCATAATACTAATTTACCTAATGTCATTGGTTGCAAGGGGGATTGAATAATGCTGTCGCTGCTGTCGATCTGTATCCCGTTCTGGGTGCTTGTATCGCTTTACTGGAAACAGACCAGGGTCCTGCTCATAGTTTGATCTGGTTTTTATCTGAGTATCAGACAATTTGGAACTCGATCCTCTGATTAAACCCTAGTTTACCTTGAATTCGTTTAAAATAGCCTTTCGAGAGAAAAAAAGCTGCCAGCGGCGCCCGCCGAGTTGTCGCCATAACAGGGTACCGCGAACACCGGCAAGGAGTAGGGTGCGTATTTTACATAGGTTAGACGGGTTCTGTAGGTGATACGGAGAACCATTGATCATTATTCTGGGTTGTAATGAACTCAGCCACTCTTGATAAAGTGCGGCAAACGACTCGAAGATAAATTCATCTGTCTGTTGTTTCTGATGATCCATTTCAGCAAGTTGCGTTGAAAGTGTGGTGATGCCTAAACCGATTCCTCGCATGTGGGTGTCAGTTTTGGTAAAGGTGGTTGTTAGGCGCAGAAGACTATGAACAATGAGCATAACCTGGTGATCCTCCGGTTCAGGGTGGGTCCAGACTTGCTTCAGGCGTCGCTGGCCGAGTTGCACCTGGTCACCGTGTTTAAAGATATCCTGGAAGGTGGTTGGATGAGTGACAAATAGACTGTGCACGCAAGCTTCCACCGCATCGACTGGCGCCATACCCGTTTTTGCGATAGAGGTTACCAGGCTCGCGCTTTGAACCATGCTGGCAAGGGCCAGGGCACGATCCGCACTATTTATTATCATGAGTTTTTCTGTATGGTGTTGATAATACCACCGCCAAGACAATGGTCTCCTCGATAAAAGCAAGCCCATTGGCCGGGAGCCACGGCGCGTTGCGGATGCTTGAAGTGTATCTCCAGATTATGCCCCTTTGTTTCTGCGATACAGGCCTGATCGGGTTGCCGGTAGCGTACTTTGACATGAAGTCCTGCTGATAGATCAGGCTGTGAATTGATCCAGTGAAGATCGCTCACCGTCATGGCGGAACAGAATAAGGCAGGATGATTGTTGCCTTGGGCCACAATCAGTTCATTGCTATGGAGATCCTTTTCCACCACGTACCAGGGCAATTCTTCCAGGCCTTTTATACCACCGATTCCCAGGCCTTGGCGCTGACCGATTGTGTGGTACATCAGGCCTTGATGATGGGCTAGGGTGACGCCATCGACTGACTTTATCAATCCTGGATTGCTAGGTAGGTAAGTCTTGAGAAAATCACTGAAACGACGCTCACCGATAAAACAGATACCGGTAGAGTCTTTTTTGCGATAATTATCAAAACCCTGTTCCTGGGCTAGGGTTCTAACTGTTTGTTTCTGCAGTTCGCCGAGCGGAAACAGACAGGATTGAAACTGTTGAGCAGATACGGATTGCAAGAAATAGCTTTGGTCTTTGTTATTATCAACTGCCTTTAATAGCCGTGCCTGTTGTGAGGCTGTGTTATCGAGGCGGGCATAGTGCCCGGTAGCGATGAAGTCGGCGCCCAGTAGACGAGCATAATCCAGAAACACATTGAATTTGATTTCCCGGTTACATAACACGTCAGGATTGGGTGTGCGACCCTTTTGATAATCAGCAAGGAAGGTTCGAAAAACATTGTCCCAGTATTCGGCTGCAAAATTGGCTTCGTGTAGTTTTATATCCAGTCGCTGACAGACCTGTTGGGCATCCAGGAGGTCTTGTTTCGCGGTACAATACGCACTGTTATCGTCTTCTTCCCAGTTTTTCATGAACAGGCCTTCAACTTCGTAGCCCTGCTGCTTAAGAAGAAATGCGGCAACGGAGGAATCCACTCCGCCAGACATGCCTACTATGACCCGAGTTTTGCTTTTCATGCTGAAATCGACTTTTAAAGGACTTATTTTAAGCCAGTCAATGCTGAAATCCTATGTTTGTGTTACCTCAGTATAGAGGTCAAGCGGAAAACGTTGGCCTTTGGCATAATCCTGCAGGCAGGTTGTCACCAAGGGGCTCCGTAATGATTTGTTACTGATCTCTTCAGCTGAGAGCCACTGGCAATCAATGATATCTGGATCTAGGTTGCGACTAATTTGTTTTACCGGCATTGCTAGAAAGGTAAAACGGAAGTACAGGATTTGATCTTTGCCAGAGTGGTATTGGTAGATACCAGTGAGGGCGGTTGGAATGACCTCCCAGCCGGTTTCTTCCTTTGCTTCGCGGATCGTTGCCTGCAATAGATTCTCTCCAGGTTCGAGGTGGCCTGCCGGTTGATTAAAAACTTCGATGTGATTGTTTCGCTCTTTGACCATCAGAAATCGATCATTCCGGGGTACAATAGCTGCAACAGTAATATGTGGTGGCCAACTCATAAGGTCTCCATTAGTCAGGACTATTATCTTGGGAGAGCCCTATTATGCCTGAAAACGATCTCACTCATATCGATGAAAATGGTAGCGCTCGTATGGTTGATGTGGGAAGTAAACAGCAGAGCCAGCGTCGGGCCGTTGCTGTCGCACAGATTAAGATGGCCGAAGCGACAGTGTTAATGATTGTGAATGCAGAACATAAGAAGGGAGATGTACTGACGGTGGCTAAAATAGCAGGGATTCAGGCCGCTAAAAAGTGTTCTGAACTGATACCGCTGTGTCATCCGTTAGCATTAACCAGTATCGATCTGAAATTTCAGATTGCCACCGATCAGCCGGCGGTGCAGATTGAAGCCGAATGCGGTTGTAGTGGCCCAACTGGAGTTGAAATGGAAGCGCTCACTGCGGCATCAGTCGCCGCGCTGACGATCTACGATATGTGTAAGGCTGTTGATAAGAACATGTGCATCGGAGAATTGAAACTGAGTCATAAAAGTGGTGGGCGTTCCGGGGACTGGAATCTTGACAATGATTAAGGTTGTTTTTTTTGCGAGCTTGCGAGAGCGTTTTGGGCGTTCCCGCCTAGCGGTTGAGAATAATGGTATCGATTCAGTGGCGGGTTTAATCGGTCTGCTGACGTTGTCTGACGGAACACGGTTTGATGCTATTTTCACCGAGGAAAAAATCATGGTCGCGGTAAACCAGGAGGTGGTCGATGTTGACTGCACGGTTGTTGATGGTGATGAAGTCGCTTTTTTTCCACCGGTAACAGGAGGCTAGGGTGTATTTGAAAATCAGTGTTCAGGAAGCTAACTTCAATCCTGTTGAGGAGTTTAAAGCATTACGTGACGCATCCAAGGCCGTTGGTGCGATCTGTACCTTTACTGGGCTTGTCAGAGATCTCAATGATGATAATGAGGTTACGGCACTATTTCTCGAGCACTATCCGGAAATGACCGAAAAACAACTGGTTCGTATTGTTGAGGATGCGGGCCGGCGCTGGCAGTTGATCGGGGTCTCTGTTGTCCATCGTATAGGGAAGTTGGTTCCCGGTGATGAAATCGTGTTAGTTGCAGTTGCGGCATCCCATCGGGGAGAAGCATTTTCCGCATGTGAATTCATCATGGACTATTTGAAAACCCAGGCAACCTTCTGGAAAAAGGAAGTCGGAGCTGATGGTGAGAAATGGTTGACCATGCGTGACTCCGATCAAATTGCGGCAGAACGCTGGCAAACTTAACGGGGCAGGTTGATGGAGGTAAGCTTGGATTCACCTGGGGGGATATTGTCCAGCGACCAAGGGCCGATTTTATATCGATAAATGCGCAGGCAGGGGTTACCGACAGCGGCCGTCATTCTTCTGATCTGGCGGTTCTTGCCTTCCCGCAGCTTGATGAGCAGCCAGTGGGTAGGGACAGCCTTTCGGTAGCGAACCGCTGGCTTTCGCTCGGCTAAAGGACAATCAAGCCGATTTACGCTGGCTGGTTTAGTTTTTCCATCTTTTAATAAAACGCCTGTGCGTAGTGTCTGTAAGGCAGTGTCGGAAACCTCTCCTTCTACCTGTACCCAGTATTCCTTGGGCATTTTGTGTTTTGGGTCAGCGATGCGAGTTTGCAGTTGCCCAGAATTGGTGAGTAGAACGAGTCCTTCAGAATCCTTATCTAACCTGCCAGCAGGATAAAAGCCCGATTGGTCTACCAGGTCGGCCAACGTGGCCCCAGGCCCTGAAAACTGACACAACACACCGTAGGGTTTGTTGAGAAGAATCAGTTCCGCCATCGGTTCTCCCAAAACGTTGCTAGCGATGACAGTAGTTTACCAGATTAGACCTCTATCGATGTGCAGCGCGTCAATCTGTTCTAAGTTAGGGTGTTAAAAAAGGCAGAGCTGAGTAAAACTGTTAAGATGGGTTTAAAAGCCTGGTTAAGGCGGGATGATGCTGTAACCGATCGGGTCAGTAGCCGGCTTTGGCGTATTGGTTAGTGCCCGGGTCGTTGAGCCAGTGTACAGTCGATCGCATAAAATCGGGTGTGCCAGCGGCATCAGCATGGCCATGCTGTCAGTCAACTGAGGTTACTTGCCGGAAATAGGGAGATTGAATTCCGTTCAAGTCTGTTTAAGAAAAACCGATGCCAAGCGCATTGGGTCAGCAGATGGGTAACCTAGCGGCGGGTTGAAACCGGGGCCCTCATGACCTCTCGAGTGAACAGTAGGCTTTCAGGCTGGCATAAAACGGTAGCAATAAACTGATTGAAAAATGTAATATTGAATTGATTGGAAGCCGGGAAGCCAGCATTCCCGTCAAAATTAATGTTAAACAAGCGTTTTTAATGGCTGTTAAATAATGGCTTTAAGTTAAATTTGAATAACCGCTTTAAAAATTTTGAAATGGCAGCATATAGTAAAACATGAAAATAAATGTGACTCAGGCAAATAGTGGCGAACCGGATTCGCACGAAGATAGAGGAATTGGTGTACTTGAAGCTCCGGCTAAACCGAAATTAAAAAAGCCAGCCATGTGGAAAGTGGTCATGCTGAATGATGACTATACGCCCATGGAATTTGTAGTCGAAGTGCTACAAGTTTTTTTTGGTATGAATGGAGAAAAGGCAACCCAGATAATGTTGGCCGTGCATCAAACTGGGAAGGCAACTTGCGGGATATATACAAAGGATGTAGCCGAAACCAAGTCGACTCAAGTAAATGAGTATGCACAGGAAAATCAACACCCATTGGTATCAGATATAGAAGCTGTGGATTAAACGAGGTAAAGATGATGCTCAGTCAGGAATTAGAAGTGACTTTGAATATGGCATTTAAAGATGCCCGAGTAAAACGACATGAGCTAATGTCCGTGGAGCACCTGTTGCTGGCATTGATGGATAATGACGCGGCGGTGACAGTTCTGCAGGCTTGCAATGCCAATTTGGAGCGTCTTCGGGAACAGTTGGAGAAGTTCATCAGTGATACGACACCCTTGATTCCAGGTGAGCAGCAGGGGCGTGATACCCAGCCGACACTGGGGTTTCAGCGAGTTCTTCAGCGTGCCGTTTTTCATGTGCAATCTTCTGGCAAAAAAGAAGTCACGGGTGCGCATGTGCTAGTGGCGATTTTTTCAGAGCAGGAAAGCCATAGCGTTTACTTATTGAAAGAGCAGGAAATCAATCGTATTGATGTCGTCAATTTTATTGCCCATGGCGCGCGCAGAGACGGCCAGGAAGGGACTGATGACGATCTGGAAAATGAAGCCGCCGAAGAGACTGAAGAAAAACCACCTTCTCCACTGGAAGCCTTCGCGACTAATCTAAATAATCAGGCCAGAGAAGGGCTGATTGATCCTCTAGTCGGCCGTGCTGAAGAAGTAGAAAGGGTGGTACAGATCCTGTCTAGAAGACGCAAGAATAATCCCTTGATGGTGGGTGAATCTGGTGTTGGTAAAACCGCTATAGCGGAGGGCCTGGCTAAGCTTATTGTCGACGGACAGGTTCCCGAAATTATTGCTGAGAGTACTGTTTATTCACTCGACCTGGGTGCGTTGCTTGCAGGAACTAAGTATCGGGGTGACTTTGAAAAGCGCTTTAAAGGCCTGTTAAATGAGCTTAAGAAGTCAACCAATCAGATTCTATTTATCGATGAAATTCATATGATTATAGGCGCAGGCGCAGCTTCAGGTGGTGTTATGGATGCGTCTAATCTCCTTAAACCACTGCTTGCTTCGGGTGAGATTCGTTGTATGGGTTCGACGACTTACCAGGAATATCGAGGCATATTTGATAAAGACCGCGCGTTATCTCGACGTTTCCAGAAAGTTGATGTGACTGAGCCTAGTGTTGAAGACACCTACCTTATTTTGAAGGGGCTTAAAACTCGTTATGAAGAGCACCATCAGTTGAAATATACCGACAGAAGCCTCAAAGTCGCTGCGGAATTGGCCCAAAAGTATATTAATGACCGGTTTATGCCTGATAAGGCGATTGATGTCATAGACGAGGTGGGTGCCTACCAGCAGTTGCAGCCGAGCAGTAGACGAAAGAAGCAGATTAGTGTCAGTGATGTAGAAAAGATGGTTGCCAAAATAGCGCGAATACCCTCTGCCAGTATCTCGCATACAGAAAAAGAATCCCTAAAGGACCTGGAGACTAACCTGAAAATGGTCATTTTTGGCCAGGATGAGGCCATTGATTCTTTGTCGAGTGCGATAAAGCTGACTCGGGCTGGATTGCGAGAAGGTGAAAAGCCAATCGGCTCATTTCTGTTTTCTGGTCCTACCGGTGTGGGTAAGACAGAAGTCTGTAAGCAGTTGGCGTTGATCATGGGGGTCGAATTGGTTCGCTTTGATATGTCGGAATATATGGAACGGCATACCGTCTCTCGACTCATTGGTGCGCCGCCGGGCTATGTGGGATTTGATCAAGGCGGTTTGTTAACAGAGGCCATAACCAAAAACCCGCATTGTGTGTTGCTGTTAGATGAGGTGGAAAAAGCGCACCCGGATGTATTTAATCTTCTCCTGCAGGTCATGGACCATGGAGTTTTAACGGATAATAACGGCCGTAAGGCTGATTTTAGGAATGTTATCCTGGTGATGACGACGAATGCGGGTGCTCAGGAGATGAGCCGAAGTTCTATGGGCTTCCAACATCAGGACCACTCCACGGACGGAATGGAAATTCTC
>CAZGCW010000072.1:0-17091 GCA_964524295.1 uncultured Pseudomonadales bacterium | reverse complement strand
GGTTCCACCCGTTAAACCCGGTCTCACGGTATCTATCATGACCAGGGTTGCGCCATTAAGCTCAACTCTGTTAGGTGTCTCAGACTGAATTGGCTCATCGCGATAGGCATCATGATTGCCAGTCACGTAATATAAGGTGTCGTTAAAAGCACTGTGATAGCAGTCCAGGAAAAGCTGAAATTCCGCTTGGGTACCGAGTGTGGTGAGGTCTCCCTTCACCAAAACGGCATCGGGCTCGACTGCCTGCATTTCTTCTACGGCAGCCCGGCTCATGAATTCGGGATGCGGGACATCTGTGTCGCTTTGGTAGGTTGGTCCTGAGTTAGGAGTATGGGTAACGCCGCAGATAGTTTCACCGAAATGGACATCATTAACGGTGGTGAACCGACTCAGCTCTTTACCCAGCCTAGGCAGGGTTTTAAATTCGAAGCCCTGCCACTGGTAAGCGGTTGCGGGTTGCAGTTCATCCAGGACCTTTTTCTCCTCACCCTGATGTAGGACGGCGTAATGGGTTGATACGGTGGTGAGTTCGGTGCTCATTGGAATTTTTCCCCAAGGGATTTTGATAGAATGGCGCCCCGAGCCTTGAAAACAGGGTTCCGAGACCGGTTAAAATTTCACCTTATTGTTGAATCGAGGTCAAGCTAAATTAACTTTGTCATGGGAGGCAGCCTATTTTAGGGTGAAATCCAGAACCTGATGTTAGCCACTTGAAATAGTAAACTTATAACGTTGGTTTTGAACCCGGTTATCAAGATTCATTGTCGGTTCAACGGTAATATTCGAGGCGCTGAACCATGCCTGAATACGGGCTTTATTGATCGGCTGCCGGACGATCGCTACCACCTTGCCGAAGAGTGGCAAAGCGCGGGAGTGTCGAAGTATTACAAGTGTGACTCGGTCAGTTTCGTGCTTGAGAAACGCCAGGCTAACTGATACTCCTTTAAAATGCTTTCGGCCTCAGCTTTTTTACCTTGCCTTTCAAGCGCGACCTGTAGTCCAAATAGCGACCAGCCATTTTTCTGATTCCAGCGCAAATCCTTGCGATAGACTTGTTCTGCTGCTTCATTGTTGCCCGCTTTAAGTAATGCAGACCCCAGGTAATGTCGCATGGGTTGAGGCCAGTCCGGTGGCTCGGTGTAGTTGTTTTGGTCCTCTAGTTGGACGGCTTTTTTATAAACGGATATGGCTGCAGCTAAGTCTCCACTGGTTTCCAGTAGTTCGCCTTGCAATGCTAAGGCTGCCAGTTTAAGCACGGTTGAAGCTGCCGTTGCACCCACTCGGTATTCATCCGCATTAGCGGCGCTAGACAGGGATTGTAAATGCGTCAGTTGCGCTTCTGCTGCCTTTATATCTGCGGTTGCCAGGTAGGCACTACCAAGTGCATAAGCCCACATTCCATCCAGATAAGGAAGTCCTGAATGCGATGGCTGTTGGCCGAGAAGGTTGTCCCACCTGCCAAAAATTTTCTCCACTAACCAGGGTGCAGCAATACTTCGCTGGTTTCGATGCGTATTAGATGGGTTACGTGTGGCGCGCGCTTTCGCGTCATGGGCGGCTTTGATGGCGACTTCATAATTACCTTGAACCGTTGCAGCATAGCGTATGAAGTCCATAGCGTGACCAGCATGCATTTTGTGGGACAGGGGATAAGTGCCGTTGCTGGGCATGGGGAAATCAGCCCAGATCTTAGCAAATTCTTTATCAACGAGTTGTGAGCGAATATTGCTGTCGATCGCTTTTTGATATTGCCCGGTCCTCACATAGATATGAGCGGGCATATGAACGACGTGACCGCCTATGGGGACTGTTTTTTCGAGGTTGTCAGCAGACACCAAGGCACGTTCAGGCTGCATGGAGGCCTCGATCAAATGGATGTGTAGATGATAGACACCGGGATGATCAATGCCTTTTTCAATAATGTGTTCAAGGGCGACCGCAACCGGTAAAGTTTCGTCTTTGGGAACACCCTCACTGTCCCAGTAATCCCACCTGCCGATAGACATGTAACTCGCGGCATATAAAGCCGCAATATCCGGATCATTCGGGTGCATCTGGTTCAATGTTCGCATTTCCTTAAGGTAAGCCCGGTCTCTTTCGGCATCGTCAGGGATGCTGTTTTTATCATAGAGAACGAAGAGCGCTTGAATGAGTGATTTTTCCAGGTCGGAAGCCTGTTGTAATCTTGATATTGCTTCATTAATTGCCGTTAAACCCGCTCCTTTAGGGTCATCCGGCATTCTTGCGTAACGACTGTTTGGGTTTGGCCCCATCGCGTGGGCCATACCCCAATAGGGCATGGGACTATTAGGGTCCAAACGAGCTGCTTCCTGGTAAGAGGCAATGGATTCGGGGAAATAAAAGCCCCAGGCGAGCCGAAGGCCCTGATCAAAAAATTGTTGAGCAGCGCTGGAATCAGTGGATATCTGACGACTATAGTTGCCGGCACCGGGCACCAATATGGCCCTAGCCTCATTGACTGACTCTGCTGCCTTGATAGGGCTGGAAAATGCGATGATCAGGATGCTATAAAACCCCAGTATCAGGGTCAGATCTCGGATTGGGATTAATTTGTTCATGAAGGGTTCCTAAGCTATCTGAGAGTCAGGCCAGTATAAAACCTTGAAATCGCTGCCGGGTCAACCACTTGAGGGGGTTGGTTGTGCTTGATCGGCCCTGGTTCGTATGCAGTGTGACCCGATTTATTCTGTTTTAGAGTGAAGTCGGTTTTTGGGGTTTGTTATTGGAGGACATTGACGTAACAAAGAATTTACTTGCAATCATAGCGTGATCCACAATATTACAATGGCATAAAATGCGTTACTCTGCAGGGTCCATCAATAATGACTCAAGATAGGAGTGATGACGATGTCAGATGCTAACTTACAACGTGCGTTGGAGGTGATGAGCGCGAGAATTGGTGAACAAACATCCCAGAGTGATTGGTTTGAGATTACTCAAGACCGTATCAATAACTTTGCAGAAGTGACCATGGATCATCAATGGATCCATGTCGATGTAGACCGGGCAGAGCAGGGTCCGTTTGGTGCCCCTATAGCTCATGGGCACTTAACGCTCTCTATTATGGGGCACTTACCTAAAGCAGCCGATGCTGCAAGGCAAGCTATCCATATCGAGGGTCAAAAGTTGGGCATTAACTACGGCTTTGATAAAGTCAGGTTTCCGAATCCTGTTCCAGCAGGATCCAGACTTAGAACGACCAGTACCCTGAAACGGGTGGAAATAAAAGGGGGCATGATTGAGACTATGAATGAGGTCATAGTCGAAGTCGAAGGGTATTCTAAACCAGCTTGTGTTGCGGAAAGCCTGGGTAGAATGGTTTTCTAGTCGCAATGCTTGATGATATAGAAGTCGTGTCTGAGCATTAACTGGAATCAGATTGATAGTAATCAGATTGATAGTAATCAGGTCGATAGATTATAATGCAGGATAGATTTGGCGCTTGTGCCATGTTGCTTGTCACGATAATGTTGATGATCATGTGCAAGAGTAGCTAAATTCAAGGTGATTGATCTGGCTTTTCTGCTAGCTCAGTTTGATAGATTAGCCAGAGAGTGTCTTTCTAAATTAGTCCAGTAGCGCTATTTAGTAGCGCTATGTGCCATCGGTTCAGACATTTTCTTGGGTAACAGGATGCGTATGAAGATAGTAGTTTCCATAATATTAAGCTGGGTGCTTTTTTTGCCCGCTCAGAATAGTTTT
This sequence comes from uncultured Pseudomonadales bacterium, assembly GCA_964524295.1. Taxonomy (GTDB): domain Bacteria; phylum Pseudomonadota; class Gammaproteobacteria; order Pseudomonadales; family Azotimanducaceae; genus UBA9926. The sequence continues at coordinate 13,368 of CAZGCW010000072.1, read as the reverse complement.
GCAGTTGCCTTCTGCTCCTTAAGAGACCCGTTACTGCAGATCAAAGAGCTATATCCCAACTATACGAGTTTTTACTCATCCGTTGTTGATGTCAACATCATAGAGGCAACGATGTCGTTGAAGCGATATCAACTGCCATTCTTTCTGCATCCAAAAGAGATAGGTAAGCATACGGTCTATTATGTTAAAGATGACGTGGGACAGCTTGGAATAGTTCATCCCAGAAGTGAATTCGGGCAATGGGGCGTGGTAGAAATTGTCTGGGCGCTTTCGTTGCAGGGCGAAATTTTGGATTATCGTTTTCAGCGATGTCGTGACCCGGCCTGCAAGGATGCCTTGTCAGAACAAGCCAAGGAACTATTTATAGGCGTCTCCATAGGTAATCTTGAGCGCTTATTCACTGACCAGGGCGCTATCGCTACTTCGGATGTTGCTGGACTCAGCCAGTCTTTGTTCGAGACTATGGTGAAATCTGCTTCCAAGACTTTGATCCTAACTGACACCTTCCTGGGTGCAGCCAGTAGCTGAAGGGCTCTGAGCATTTAAGGACCCTTAAAATGTATGATTCAGACCACAAAGGTGGAATCAGGTTTTTGATTGAGTCGGTTAGTGGGTTACCTATTTACACTCATTTGCTGATCTACACGACCTCATTTTTTTTGCCTTTGTTTATCATTATTGCTGTCGCTGTTTATGAAATAGGAGATTTAGATGAGAGTTCAGGGAAGTTGGGCCAGTTAAGGCTTGCTTCATTTAATGTTGAGAGTGTCCAAGCCGCGACCGGTAAAATATTGATTCTCTCTGACCTTATTTATGCGAGTTCGGAAACTTACCTCATTGATGGTGCGATTTCATTGGGGAATAGCACTTTAGCCTCCTATAGAGGAATCGATTTTGCTGGTTATGTAAGTGACACTGAGATACAGGAATACGATCTGTATTTAACAAAAGTGATGACAGGTTTAACTAATTTAAGTTACCTGGATGCAATTCAATCGGCACAGCAACTCGATCGGTTTCTAGTCGATTACGATCAAAACAGTCAATACCTCCTTGTGAGTCTAATTGAGTTGAAACAAACGCTTGATGCCAGACTAAAAGCGATGACTTTGCAAGTAAGCAATGACCGTACCGAGTTGATTTTTGGTGGTATTGGTGCGCTGCTAGCCTGGGCATGCTATGCGTTTGTGATTTTTCGGATACATCTTAATTATTTGGCCAGGCCGGTAGAGTTTCTTGATAGAGCTGCCTTGTCGGCTATATCCGAAAGTGACCTAATTGAGCTCCCAGACAAAGGTCCTAGAGAGTATCGTTCATTATCTCGTTCGTTTGCGGCCTATGATCAACAACTGGCAGCGCGTAGAGAGCTGCTTAAAATGATTTCAGATATATCGACTCACCTTATGAGCATTGATAAGGTGCTTGATTCCTACGATATTGTGATCAAAGACCTTCAAAATGGCTTTGGTACCCGACATGTTGTTTGGTATGAGAGAGATAGCACAGGCGACTACGTGACTAGCTTGGAACAGGTTAGCGGCTCCAATAATTTAGTGTTACCTGAGTTGGTTCCTGAAAAGTCCTATTGTGTTAACCAATTGTCAGTTCATATTGGTATTAGAGCGCAAAGTACCCATGAAATGATACTCAGTGACTTTTTTGAAAAGGCAACGGGTCTAGAACAGATTGATCCTGTTGTCGGCTTTATTGGGGTGCACTTGGAGGGTGAATTACAATCCTTCGTGGTGATTGTTAATCCTCGGCAGGAATTGCTTGCTATCTTTAATGAGCGATCGTTGGAACAGATTGGCCAAGTTATTTCAACGAGTATGGAAAAATTGACGCTGGGAGAGCATTTGGAGGAACGAGTGCGGGTGCGAACAGAAGACCTGGAAAAGGAAAAAGTGAAGGCTGAAGCGGCAAATATTGCTAAATCCAGCTTTCTATCCAATATGACCCATGAAATCAGAACACCCTTCAACGGCATCATTGGTATGTCAGATTTGTTGCAGCAGAGTGAACTTGATGAGCAACAATCTCTGTTTGTAAAGACGATTCTTAGTCAAAGTCGACACCTGCTTAACCTATTGTCGGGCATTTTAGATTTTTCAAGGTTGGAGGCTGGCAGTATAGAAGCAAATCCCATGAGGGTTAATTTGCTGGCTTCGATTAAGGATCTGGTTAGCATAGCTTCCGAGAAAAATAAAAACGCAGTTCATAAAATAAGATTGAATACAAGCCTTGAATCTGGGTTGTATCTGCAATGCGACGAAGACTTAATTCAGCAGGTGGTTAAGGGTTTGATTGGAAATGCGCAACAGCACAGTGAGGCTAGAAACATTGTGGTGGATATTCAAGCCTCTGCCGTGATAGACCAACATACTGAGATAACTATTGCTGTGATTGATGATGGGGTGGGTATTAATCAGCAATTACATGAGAAACTGTTTGAGCCTTTTGTGCAGGGAGAAAATAAGTCTTTAGCAGGGACTGGCCTGGGACTGGCAAGCTTTTCACGCATGGTTTCGCTGATGGGTGGGCAGTTGCAGGTTGAGTCAGCTGAGGGTGAGGGTAGTCGTTTCTTTTTCGAGCTTAGACTCCCCGTCGTTGAAAGCGCAACCCGGGAGGAGGAGAGGATCAAGAGATTTATGGCGTCAGATTCCTATCATCCTGAGCAGGTCCTATTTTTGGATGATGGATCGCTGGACAACAGTATTTATCAGTTGGTTCAGCAACTGCAGCTTGCATCAAAGGTGATTGGGGTTGCCGATGTGGAGGGAATGTTACCCTTAAATGATAGAGAATCTACATTAATATTTGTTAATTTGGGGTTGGATGGTGTCCTGCTAAGGGCGTTTCTTGATATATTACAAAGACAGTCAGATTTGGGCGTGTTTTCTGGTTCTAAAGCCTTGGTCATTGGTATTGGTTCCAGCCAATCGGATTTCGAGGCTGCTTATCCGGGCTATGGTCTTTTTAATGGTTTTCTGAATACCCCGGTCTATGCCAAAGAATTTCTGGGTGAAATTACTCGATTAAAAAAATTAAATTGGTCTGAAGATAAGAGTGTGATTACCTAAACGTGCCATGGAATAATTAATGACTCAAAGAAAGACCTTCCAGTTATTGAGTATTCAGTGGGCTCTGATTTTTGTGTTTTTTACGAGTCAGGCTGATGAAGTAGACAAGACCACCAGACACTATTCCCCTTTAGTTTCTGATGCGCTTGCACAGACTCGTTTTGTAATCGATTACAGCTTGCGACTGAATATGAACCTTAATTCAGATCATAGCTCGCAGATGCATTTTTTGGGGTTTGATTTTTTCAGGAATTTCAGTGTCAATGGTAAGGATGTGGGCGTCTTGCTTGTTCAGCCCTATATTATTAAAGCGGTGAGGCTCAATCCGTACCCGGGCCTCTTCGATGGCCCGGATGATACAGCCGTTCAATTCCGCAATGTCTATTTTAGGTTTGCCCCCATATTCGATGATCGGGCACAACTTAGTGTGGGTCATGTGGAATTACCCTATGGATTGGAAAGAGAGTACGAAACCAATGCAACCCTACGTCAATTTGGTAATGCCATTGATGGGGGTCAAAAAGTCGATTGGGGCATTGCCTTAGACGGATATACAAACAGTCTAAAGTATGATATTTCCCTGACTCGCGGTAGTGGCAATATATGGAGAGAAGAGGGAGATCCCTATCTTTTGACTGCCCGAGTCGGATCCAGATTTGATAGCTGGTATGCCATGGGATTGACAGTGGTCAAGGGTGAGTTGTGGAGCCCTTCCGGAATAACCAATGAACGAGAACGGGTGGCCATTGATGCGAGAATAGAGTATCGCAGATGGGGGGTTTTGGGTCAGATTTCCCGGGGAAAAAATAATGATGTCAGTGCCAGACGAAGTTTGGTCGAAGTCAACTGGAATTATGGCTATGATGAATGGCTGATATACGTTCAGGGATACCATTATGAATTGGACACTGAGGATGAGAATCAGAGTACAATATCATTTGGTATGCGTTATGAGCCCAATAACAGATTTGCGTTTGAGATGGATTATACTGCAGATAATTCGAACTTCGGCAAACAGAAAAGAAAACTGTTTCGCAGTCAGATTAGGTTAAGAATTTAACATCCTGCATGACTTACAGTATCTGTTTTGGTCGAAGATGATTATTTTCGGGGAGCCCATAAGTAATGGCTATAGCCAAAATCTTGATTGTTGATGACTTAGTAGAAAATCTGCTTTTATTGGAATTCGCGTTAAAACCATTTGAAATTGAAATTGTAAAGGCCACAAACGCCGAGGAAGCGGAGCAGGCTTGCTTTGAGGATGAATTTCTCATGGTCATCCTGGATGTTCATATGCCGGGTAAAAATGGCATAGATGTAGCGAAAGATATTCGAGTAAAAGGCCTTAACCAATTGACGCCAATCGTGTTTTTGACGGCTGATAATGTAACACCCGATCTTTCAAAGGTTGGGTATCAGACGGGTGCTGTGGATTTCTTGTTCAAGCCTTTGGATACAGCGCAGCTTCGAGCAAAAGTCAGGGTGTTCCTGGATCTTTATCAGGAACGTATGAAAGTATTTGATCTGATGCATGCACTAGAACAAAGCCAGGCCCAGATGATTGCACAGGAGAAATACCAGGCAGTGGCTTCTTTGACTGCTGGGCTGTCGCATACCCTGAACAATAAATTGTTTGTCGTTAGCGGATTTGCCAATAGTTTATTGGAAGTCGTAAACGATGAACAAAAATCAGCGATAGATAAAATACTCAGTTCTGTGAATGACTGTACGAATCTACTGGAGCAAATGCAGATATTTACAGGTATTGATCACCGAAATGGTGAAAACGAATTCGTTGAGTTCAAGGCTGTGATTGATAATTTGCTATTGGTGCTGGCCGCTTCGAGTGATGAAAGAATTAGCTTTGAAGCTGAGATGAACGATGAGATCGCTAGCCTGCATGTTGATGCGGTGACGATCAGAGGTATCTTCATGCCGCTTGTCATGAATGCCATTGAAGCCTGTTCAGCCACCGACCAACCCTATCGGATTGTGATAGAAGTCCGTAGGGTTGATGATACCTTTGTCTGTCTGGTTTCAGATAATGGTCCTGGAATTCCGGACTTGATTAAGGACCAGGTTTTCGACCTGTTCGCGTCTGCAGAGGGTATAGCGAATAAAAAGGGCCTGGGCCTTCCACAGGTAAAAGGTCTGGTGGAAAGACTTTCAGGACAGATCAGCGTGCTGGATAACGAGCCCGTAGGGACGGTGGTGCAACTGCAGTTGCCCATTGATAAACTCCTTCAGTAATCGTTTTCTGCACGATCGCCCATGGCAATTGAGAATAGGTGATTTTAGAGCCTAAAGATGATATTGATGCAAAAGGCAATAGAAAACGACAAACGGAAGCGGGTTGGAGGTAGAGTATGGCGGAGTCCATGGCGTCAGAGCGTGAAGATGATGAGCGCGTCAGTCAAAAAGGAAAGCTCAAGTTACAAAGACAAGATTTTGCTCGGCTGAAGACGGTTGGATTTCAGCACGGCGCTATGGTCGTCGCGATAGTGACGCTTTGGGCTAGTGCCAACCAGTGGGCGATTCAAACTGAACTGCTTTTGGCTCAGGGAATATCCATTGCCAGTGGTTTTTTTGCCGGTGTAGCGCTGGCTTTCCTGTTCCACGAATGGGGACATTTTAGTGGCGCCAGGTTGGCAGCTTCAGTTTCGCCTGTCCTTGAGGAGCGCAAATCCTTTTTTATGTTCAATTTCGACCTGGAACAGAATAGTCGTAACCAGTTTCTGATGATGAGTCTGGGTGGACCCGTTGCCAATTGGCTCTTGGTCGGGGTTGTATGGCTGGCGTTGCCAGTCAATCAATTAGCATCAATCATGCTACTGGCCTCTACAGCTGGCGTTGCTGTTAACGTGTGTGTTTTTGAATTACCCGTCATTAATCGGGTCCTGGGAGGGGCAGTGCCGGGCGAAGCACTTATCCAGCGAGTCGCTGAAGTGCGTCATAGTGGATGGCTTGCCAGGTATAGTGGTTTGTTCGTTGGACTCGGGGTTTTCTTTTTTCTAGGCGTGTTTTGATTTACGCGGTGTACTTCTAGTTTCGTCTGCGATTCTCTCGCTATTGAACCGTTGGATAAGGATGCATGCTCATGGACTACGAAACGATCAAGGTTGAAAAGCAGGGCCAGATAGACACTTTGTGGCTGAGCCGTCCCGAGGTATTAAATGCGATTAATACCCAGATGGTGACTGAGTTAAGAGATTATTTTGGTGGACTGGTTGAGGATAAGGAAACGAGAATAGTCATCCTTAGAGGTAGAGGACGTGCTTTCTGTGCTGGCCTGGATATCAAAGCAGCGGTCAGTGCTGAGGATCCTGCCCCGTTTGGCGGTGGCATGGGATTTCAGGGATATCTTGCTGAAGTTTATGTCAGGATGCGGCGTTGCCCTCAACCGATTATTTCTCTTGTCCAGGGGCCTGCCTGCGGAGGTGGTTTCGCATTTATGCTGGCTTCTGACATCCGTATTGCAGCAGAGAGTGCCAGAATGAACGCGGCGTTTATCCGTATTGGATTGTCTTCCTGCGACATGGGTACGAGCTACTTTCTTCCAAGGTTAGTCGGGACCTCTATTGCTTCAGAATTAATGCTGACCGGTCGTTTTATTGATGCTGAGCGAGCCTTAAGGGTTAATCTGGTATCAGAGGTTGTACCGGATGATAAACTTGAATCAGCGGTACAGCCTTATCTAAATGAGATGCTGACGACTTCGCCAATGGGTCTGAGGCTGACCAAGGAGGGTTTGAATTTGGCTGTTGATGCTGGCAGCCTTGAGGCTGCAATGGCAGTGGAAAATAGAAATCAGTTGTTGTGTTCAAGAACACAAGATGCCAGAGAAGGAATGGCGGCATTTGTTGAGAAGCGATCGCCGGATTATAAAGGCCATTAGTATGAAATTTGGAATTTTTTTTGAACTGTCAACGCCAAGGCCCTTTTCCAGAGAAATTGAATGGCAGGTTTATCACAATGCCCTGGAGCAATGCAGGCTAGCGGATCAACTCGGATTTGATCACGTCTGGGCAGTCGAACACCATTTTTTAGAGGAGTATTCGCATAGCTCTGCACCGGAGGTTTTTCTGGCTGCAGTCGCAGCTCAGACTGAGCGTATCAGAGTAGGGCACGGGGCAGTGGTGTGCGTGCCGGAGATGAACCATCCAGTCCGGGTGGCTGAACGGGCTGCGGCCCTTGATATTATCTCTAATGGAAGACTGGAAGTGGGTACCGCCAGGAGCTCTACCTGGACTGAACTGGGTGGATTTAGCGTGAACCCGGATGATACTAAAAAGACGTGGGATGAATTTGTACGAGTACTCCCGAAAATGTGGACACAGGAGGAGTTTTCATGGCAAGGCAAGGGTTTTAGTATGCCTTCGCGTAATGTCTTACCGAAACCTTACCAGGATCCTCATCCGCCCCTCTGGGTAACCGTAACCACACCCGGAACCGAGTTAGATGCCGCGGATCGAGGCTTAGGTTGTCTCGGCGTTTCATCGGCGGGTTATGAAGAGCAAGAACGGCGTACGCGGGAATACCATCGTCGCGTTCAGCTCTGCGAGCCGGCAGGCGGTTTCATTAATGATCAGGTCCACACCATGAATTTCCTATATTGTCATGAGGATTATAGAAAAGCGCGCCAGATTGGATTACCCATGGTGAATTCTTTCAATGTGGCAAATACCCACCTGTATTGGACCAGAGAGGCTTACCCCACTCGAGCCTACCAGACCCTGGGCAATGCCGGGGCTCACATGAAACCCAAAAAACCAGCAGTAGACGACCCTAGTGTGGCAAAAGGTTTGCCTGAAGGAGTGGGTATTGGTGATCCAGAGCACTTGATAGAAACGATAAAGCGGTGGGAATCTATCGGAGTAACCGGGATTAATTTCTTGCTTAATGCAATGGAAATGATCCCGCAACAAAAGGTGATGGAGAGTATGAGACTATTTGCCCGTGAGGTGATGCCGAAGTTCCAGACTTCTGATCAGGTTAGTGAGGCTGTTTTTACACCGAGTAATAGGATTCAGTCGGGAAGCTAATATGCTGGTAGGAAGTGCAGATATTGATGAACTAAAAAAGCGGGCTGGGACCATTCCCGAGTTTGTTTCTGATGAGATTGTTTTTGAAGATACGACGTGTTTTCAGTTAGCTGCCGAGTTAGATAACGCTGCCAGGGAGGCATTACTACCAAGCGGATTGCACCCGACGATTCCCGCCAGTATGGTGGTGCAGGTGTTTAAGGTGAGGCAATCAATCTGGGGTGAATTTTTGCTTTCGATCATTCGGGTATCCTGCCGTAGCGGGGTACGTGCTCGTGGTTTCACACTCGGCGCTATGGTGACGAGTGCGGTTGCTAGCGAGGGCCTGGAACGTGTGATGGGGTTGTCTGCTGGGTTGGCAGCCGTCGAGCTGGAAGAGAATTATGCGCAGACTCGGGTCAGCGTTTCGCTTTCGGGAATCCAGATTCTTGAGGTGCATGCACTCGACCCGGAGCCGTTATCTACCCGTGATCTTCAGTTTACAGGGACACTTAATCTTGCTAACACACCCAATGGATTGCGTCTGGTTCAGGTTGAAACGGTTCCGCAACTCAGTCGGGTTGAAAGATTGCTATCCGACTTTAGAGTTTTTAAGGGTGAGTGCTGGGGTAGCCCGTTGCTGCAACCGAGACAGATTATTACATCCACTATATCTAGAGGTGATTTTTTAATGCCACCTATTCGGTTCGTATGCAAGCCAGATGAACTGGCGTTTACTGGCACGGAATCAGTGGCATGACGGGTATGGCAGGCAAGGTCGCGCTGGTGACTGGCGCTGGCAGAGGCGTTGGCCAGGCAACCGCTATGCGTCTAGCCAGAGAAGGTGTTCGGCTCGTCGTTAATGACCTGGATGCGGCCGAGTTGGAGCGCACCCTTAAGATGGTTGCCTCCATAGAGGGTCAGGCGACGGGGTTTGCTGGTGATGTCTGTGATCCACCCACTGCTGATGATCTGATTCAGGTCTGCTTATCAACGTATAATCAAATTGACATTATTGTCAATAATGCCGGTTATATCTGGAATGGGGCAATGCATAATCACACTGATGAGCAATGGGACGCGATGCTTGAGATTCATGCAACAGCGCCTTTTCGCATTTTACGGGCTTTTTCTGAATGGCTGAGGCCCACGGCAAAGGCAGAGATCTCTAGTAGCGGTAGAGCATCCAACCGTAAAGTTGTTAACGTGTCTTCGGTCAGTGGCACGGCCGGTAGTGCCACTCAGGTTGCCTACTCCACTGGTAAGGCAGCAGTAATCGGGCTGACTAAAACACTCGCTAAGGAATGGGGTAGGTATAATGTCACAGTCAATGCAGTTGCCTTTGGTCACATCGAAACTCGCCTAACACAGCCGTACGATCAGGAACCACCCGCAATTGAGGTAATGGGCCGCAAACATAAGGTGGGTCTGGCAGCAGAACAAATTAAAGCGATGGGCCATTCTGTGCCATTAGGAAGACCTGGAACGGTTGAAGAAGCAGCAGGCGCAATTTATCTGTTATGTACGCCGGATGCCGATTATATTACTGGCGAAGTGCTGACCTGCTCAGGTGGGGCCTGAGGGTTGGTGAGGCGGGTCCAGACTGTTCATAGAAACCTTCACGGCCTAGGGGTTGGAGGTCCTGAATCGATCAGTCCAATGTTATTTGGGTGTTGTATCCAGCACAGGGCAGGCTGAAATCGATGGTTGATGCACAGCTTGGCATGGCTGAACAGCTTATGGGCGCCAGATAATTTTACAGAACAGTTGAGGTGAGTATGAAATCATCGTTCAATCCTTCCAGTACTAAGACAGGCGATGTTGGGCAACGCGCTCATAGTCAGCATTTGGAGCACTCCAACCGTTTACAGGAAGAACTATATGAGGTGACCGATAAGGCCTGGTCCTATGTTGGTAATGGCCTGTCAAATCAATCTTTTATTGAAGGTCCGGACGGGCTCATTGTCATTGACACAGGCGAGAGTATTGAAGAGATGCAGCAGGCGCTTGAGATTATCAGAACGAAGACAAGTGCGCCTATCGTCGCCTGCATCTATACCCATTTTCATTATGTTGGCGGTACGCAAGCTATTCTGTCAGAAACAGGCTTATCAGAGTTGCCCATATATGGGCATGCGGGCATTGCAGCTAATCTAGAGCGCTTTGGAGGAGAAGTAGGTCCGCGTGGTTCGAGAGGGATGGTCCACCAATTCGGAATATCATTGCCCAGTGAAGGCGCCGATGGGCTGGTCAATATCGGTTTGGGGCGTTTCTATCGGAATCCAGATCATGCGCCCTTTACACCCGGGTATATCCCCGTCAATATTCCCTTTGACACGCCATTTAAAACGCGTATCGCGGGTCTTTCAGTGGAATTCTATCCTGCACCGAGTGATGCTACCGATTCGGTTTCTGTTTGGTTCCCAGAATTAAAAATTGCGGTCAATAACCTACTTTGGCCCGCTTTGTTCAATATATTTGCGATCCGTGGTGAAGAGTACCGAGACCCGCGCGTGCTGCTCAAAGGCCTGGACCAGCTTCTCGGTTTCAACGCAGAGCACCAGATTGCGGCGCATGGCCCGCCGCTGAGTGGCCACACGCTGGTATCAGACACAATTACTCGATATCGGGATGCCATTCAGTTTATTTTTGACCAGACGGTCCGGGGTGCTAACCGAGGTTTAACGCTTGACGAGTTGATCAAGACGGTTTCTATTCCGGAGCTGTTTGAATCGGATTTTCATACCCAGCAGTTGTACGGTCTGGTTGAACATCATGTTCGGCAAATTTATACCGGCTTGTTTGGGTGGTTTGATGAAGATGAAAGTAAGCTGTTTTCTACGCCCCAACCCGAGAAGGCTGCAAAAATGATTAACGCATTTGGTGGGCTTGATGCGAGTCGAAAAATGTGTGACGAAGCCCTTGAACAGAAGGATTATCGTTGGTCTATCGAGGTGGCCAGTCAATTGGTGAAGAGCCAGAATAACCCTGTCGAAGAAGATCGATTGCGGCTGGCAACGGGTTTAAAGGCGGTGGCCTATTCCACACCATCGGCTAATGCGCGTAATTGGTGTTTGACTCGGGCACTTGAATTAGAAGGTCAGCTTGATCTATCAAGGTTCAGAGTTCATCGTTTTAGAGAACGGGAGGTTCTTAACAGCAGTGCAGCGAGATGGGTGGGAGTACTCAAGGTGCTGTTGAACCCTGATCGGGCCGCCGGTAAGACGGGAAGTATTGGCTTTGAATTCAGTGATGGTAGCCGTGCTGGACTTGTGATTCGTAATCAAGTCGCCGTGCCTTCAACGCTGGATTGCTGCGATAGGGTGCTTCAGGCCGGTCATCATGACTGGGCTAGGCTTTTGGCCGGGAAAATGAATCTCTCGGATTTTCTGGCGTCCTGTCATAGTTTGACAGACGAAGACACATCAGTGGCACAGGAATTGTTGGCCTGCTTCGATTTGCCAGAGTTTTCAAGTTGAGGTGGCGCCATGTCTGATTTGCCAAGATCAGCGCCGCCGTTTAAAGGTAAAATTGGCAGGCTGATGGGTGAGGCAGAGCCTTCCAGGCTAAAGCTTTCACAACCGGCAAAGGGTAAACCTAATGTTCTTTTGATTATGCTTGATGACGTCGGATTTGGCAGTTGTAGCACTTTTGGTGGACCTGTGCCGACGCCGGGTGTTGAGCGTATCGCTGCTGCTGGTCTGAAGTACAACCAGTTTCATACCACGGCACTTTGTTCGCCTACTCGTGCTGCTTTATTGACGGGTCGAAATCACCATAGTGTTCATATGGGTGGCATTACTGAAATAGCCAATAGCTTTCCCGCGTATGACAGCGCTATTCCCCTGGAAACAGCAACGATTGCAGAGATTTTGAAATTAAATGGTTTCTCTACGGGTTGCTTTGGAAAATGGCATTTAACGCCGAGCTGGGAGCAAAGCCCGGCAGGTCCTTTTGATCGGTGGCCAACGGGGATGGGCTTTGAGCGGTTTTATGGGATTCTCGGTGCTGAGGCCAGTCACTGGGAGCCGCCTGTTTATGACCAGACCACGCCGATCCAACCACATCTAGATCAAACGGATTACCATTTAAGCGAAGACTTGGCTGACCAGGCCATTGGTTGGATCAAAAGGCAGAAGACATCCGCCCCTGATAAACCTTTCTTCTGTTACTTTGCTCCGGCGGCAGTCCATGCGCCGCATCATGTGCCCGAAGATTGGATTAAGCCGTTTGAAGGGAAGTTTGATCATGGCTGGGATAGCCTTCGTGATGAGATTTATCGTCGTCAATTGGCATCAGGCGTCATCCCGCCGGGAACTGGGTTAACGATTCGACCCGAGCAAATTCCCAGTTGGGAAGCCTATCCTGACCGATATAAGCCAGTTGCCAGGCGTTTAATGGAAGTGTTTGCGGGATTCCTGGCGCACACGGATGCCCAGGTTAATCGGGTACTGACCGCATTGGACGAGCTAGACCAGTTTGATAATACGTTAGTGATCTACCTGACCGGAGATAATGGTGCTTCAGCAGAAGGTACGGTACATGGGGCCTGGAGCGCACCTTCTTTTCAAAATGGGGTGCATGAGGATCCTGAATGGTTGCTGGAACATATGGCAGATTTTGGTACATCTCGCTGTGAAAATCACTTTAACGTAGGCTGGGCCTGGGCTTTAGACTCTCCATTTCAGTGGATGAAGCAGGTCGCTTCACATTTTGGTGGAACCCGGAATGCCCTGGCAGTTTCGTGGCCCTCTGGTATAGCCGCTAGAGACGACTTGCGCAGTCATTTTCACCATGTTATTGATCTATTTCCAACCATCCTCGATGTGCTGGAGATTGAGACCCCGAGTAAGGTGAATGGGATCAATCAGGTGCCCGTACAAGGGACCAGTATGGTGTACAGCTTTCAGGACAAAGGATCAGTCAGTCGTCGAAAAACCCAGTATTTTGAAATTTTGGGAAACCGAGGGATCTATCATGATGGCTGGATGGCATCGTGCTTTCATGGGCGACTACCCTGGATAAGATTTGCAGGCTATGAATTTGATGGCCCGCAAGAAGTCTGGGAGCTTTATCATATTGAGGAAGATTTTTCTCAGGCGAATGACCTGGCTGCATCGCGACCGGCGTTGTTGGCTAAACTACAAGCCTTGTTTGAACGAGAGGCAGAACGTTATGGCGTCTATCCCTTGAGAGATGCATCGGGTAGAAGGGGCGGTGAGTTTGCCGTACCACATTCACTGGACGGTTATCAGGAGATGACTTAT
>CAZGCW010000071.1:0-17385 GCA_964524295.1 uncultured Pseudomonadales bacterium | reverse complement strand
CGCTTACACTGTGACTTGTTTCCCGCCTTGCTCGGGTAAAAGAATCATGCACAGGTTGATCAAAAATAACTGCAAAAACCTTTTCCATGAGCGGATTTACCATTGCTGAAACAAGTAAAGGCTAACTAAAGGCTAAAAAAGGGCTAAATAAGAGCTAAATAAGAGCTAAATAAGAGCTAAATAAGAGCTAAATAAGAGCTAAATAAGGACTGACTAAATGGTTCTGAGAGAGGAGAAATACCATGGTTCTGGATAATAGCTTAAGGAGGCTACTGGACGAAGATAAGCCTACCCTGGGAACGCATTTCATGTTCACAGATCCAGATATTCCTGAGCTCATTGGTGATACGGGCTGTTTCGATTATGGTGAATTTACTGCGGAATATTCAGCGTTTGATCTGCCGTTGTTATATAACCTGGCCAGGGCTGGTCAGTGCGGTAATCTGCCGCTGATGGTTAAACCGGATCAGGAGAACCAGGGGTTTGTTTCCCAGGCCGCCATCGGTGCTGGCTTTAAGGCTGTTTTGTTCACGGATATACGAACACCGGAAGATGTTGATGTTGCACATCGAATCATCCGCCCCGATACCCCCGATGAACAGGGTTTTATGGGCGTAAAGTTGCGACGACCGGCGCTCTCCAGCTACGATACCCAGGCTTACCTGGAAGATCTGCAATCCGTTGTTTTCTGCATCATGCTGGAAAAAGCGGTCGCCGTGGAAAACCTCGATGCCATTCTCGAGCGCGCCCGGGCCAAAGGCGTCGACATGACTCAATGGGGTCCGGCTGATTTCAGCTTTTCCTTGGGTGACCCGGGGTTGCAGCGTTCACCAGACATACGGGTTTATGAAGAAAAGGTCATCGCAAAATCCCTGGAGTATGGTCTTCAGCCGAGAATTGAAATCGGTGCGGTAGAACAGGCGAAACGTTATATGGACTTGGGTGTTCGGCATTTTTGTCTTGGCTGGGATCGCTTCATTCTTCGCCAGCAGTTGAGCCAGTTGGGGGCGGACATGCGCAAGCTGACGGACTCGCTATAATCTTAAGAATTAAATTAATGTCTGGATTGCAGATCCTTAACGGGTGACTAGCCTGACGGCGGTTAACGTCAGTGAAACTAGAACCACTGAGGCCAGGTTCTTCTAACCCGCGGTTTCGATTATGAACATTGTTGAACTCAGAGAATGTACCGTACCCTTGCAGGGGAATATCAGCAATGCCCTGGTTAATTTTTCCAGTCACAGTGTATCGCTCATTGCTGTTATTTCTGATGTGGTGCGTCATGGCAGGCCCCTGGCGGGAGTGGCCTTTAATTCTATTGGTCGGTTTGCCCAGGGCGGGCTACTGCGGGAGCGCTTCTTCCCGAGATTAAGCGCTGCGCCGACTGGGTCCCTGTTAAATGTCGACGCTAGCGGTTTTGACCCGGAAAAGGTTCTGGCGTGCGTTATGGCAAATGAAAAACCGGGTGGTCATGGCGATAGAGCCGCGGCGGTCGGGGGACTGGAGCTGGCAATATGGGACTTGAACGCTAAATTGGCGGATGTGCCGGCTTATCAACAGATCGCCCGGTGGTATGGAAATGAATTAGTTGAAGAAGCAGTCCCTGTTTATGCTGCCGGCGGCTATTATCACCCACAAAAAGGCCTGAAGGGCCTGGCTGATGAGCTTAGAGGGTACCAGGATCTCGGTTTCCAGGATTTTAAGATCAAGATTGGCGGCGCCAGCCTTAAAGAAGATATTAGGCGCCTGGACACGGCGATTAAGATTGCCGGTCATAGTCGTAGCGTTGCAGTGGATGCCAATGGCCGCTTTGACCAGAAAACAGCGCGACACTATGCCCGGGAACTTGCTGAGTATGAACTGAGATGGTTTGAAGAGCCTGGAGATCCTCTTGACTATGCGTTAAATAGTGAGTTCGGCCGGTTCTATGACGGTGCTATTGCAACGGGAGAGAATCTGTTTTCGACTATCGATACCCTAAATCTGCTTCGTTATGGTGGCATGCGAACCGATCGAGATGTTTTCCAGATGGATCCCGGGCTGAGTTATGGCATCACCGAGTATACCCGGATGCTGGCAGCGATCGAGGCGGCCGGTCATAGCCGAAGATTTGCCTATCCCCATGGTGGTCACATGATTAATCTGCATGTCGTTCTGGGGCTGGGATTGGGTGGCTGTGAAGCCTATCCGGGTGTGTTTCAACCTTTTGGCGGCTATGCCAGTGGATGTCTCGATGGCCAGGGCAAGGTCAGGGCCGGAACAGAACCTGGTTTTGGGCTGGAAGCCAAATCGGACCTTAAGCCATGGATTGATCGTCTGTTAGCTTGATAGAAGCGGTCACACGTTTTTTAGCGATTTTAAAACAGCCTGGCCTAAGGCTGATCCGCACTAGCCGGTGGAAACTGGTGTGAGACCTGGTAGAAGGCGGCAACAGGTTGATAGTTGCGCAGAATGGGCAGGTCAGGATGGTCAACTGCGGCCGCCGCGAATGCCCTGAAGTCAGCTTCCTGCTGCCAACGGGCATAGTGGACGATATCGCTGCCATCTAAGTTGCTGTGCAGGGTGCTACCCAGGAAACCCTTGAAATGGCGGAGGAAATGATCGACATAAGTATGTATCTGTTGCAGGACGGTGTCCTGATTCTGCCGTGTCGTCGAGAATCGTACCATCACGATATAGGGGGTGGTCATGAATTTAGCCGATGAATAAGGGTAGGTAGTATCCTACACGGTTTGCAGGCCGGTTGAGTTGGATTTTTCTTTAAGGGTATCCGTCCCGACCGTTAAGGCTATTGGTGTTGCGCCGGTCGTCCTCCGGGCTGAAAAAACACAGTCGGTGACGAGTCGTTTGGGAGACAAAAGATACCCCTTCGGGCTATTTGCTGCGGAAAACCTTATGTAAACTGGCTAACGTTTGTATTGAGAGCTTGTATTAAGAACCTGTGTTAAGAAAACGCGTTCAGCGGTGGTAGTCCAGACGGCCAAGGGTAAAACGATTTGAGCACAGCAAAGCAAGCAACAGCAGCAAAGTTTTAAAACGAGCGTAGATCAAACAAGTCATGATCAGAGAATTTAAGGTCAGTTTTCCGGAAAGCCGCCTGAATGAGGTGTATAACCGGGTAGGCAGTTATCCCTGGCACAACCTGCCGGAAAAAAGTGGCTGGAATCTAGGTGCTGATACCGGCTACATGAAGGAACTCTGCGACTATTGGGTACGGGATTTTGACTGGTACCAGCATGAAGCGGAGATGAATCGGTTTGATCACTTTATTGCCCGGGTTGAGGGTGTTGATATTCATTTTATCCATGAGAAAGGTAGCGGTAGCAACCCCCAGCCGTTGCTGATCAGTCATGGCTGGCCCGGTTCTGTTGTTGAGTTTCTTGGGGTCATAGAGAAACTGGCCCATCCGGAACGATTTGGCGGGAGTATTGATGATGCATTTGATGTTGTGGCGCCGTCTCTACCCGGGTTCGGATTTTCCGGAGCGCCACCAGCTCCGATGGGGCCGCGACGAATAGCTGGCATTTTCAATTCGTTAATGACCGAGCAGCTAGGTTATAGCGGTTATCTTGCCCAGGGTGGAGACTGGGGCGGCACCATAGCTAACTGGCTCGGTTATGATCATGCCGGTTCTTGCAGGGCGATTCATATCAATATTCTTACCATGCGCCTGGCTGATGGGCCGCTAACCGCAGCAGAGCGTCACTGGCAGGATCAATTCGACCAGCAACAAGTCCTGCAGGAAGGCTATCGGACGCAACAAGCAACCAAACCCCAGAGCCTTAGTTTTGCCATGTTGGACAGTCCCGTCGGTATTGCCGCCTGGATTGTAGAGAAATTTCATGCCTGGTCGGATATTGAGGACGATGCGATTGACGGGGTTTATTCAAAAGACACGTTACTGGCGAATATTATGGTTTACATCCTGACCGGGACCTTTAATACAGCCGCGTGGATTTATTTTGGTCGACGCGAAGAGGGCGGTCGATACTTCCCTGCCGACTTCCAAAAAATCACCGTACCAACAGCGGCAGCTTTGTTTCCGGCAGAAATGTCAACCTGGCCACCACGCTCCTATGTTGACAGGATATTTAACCTACAGCGTTGGACGCAGATGCCCGCCGGTGGTCATTTTGCGGCATTAGAGCAACCTGACCTGCTCGTTGAAGATATCAGGGCATTTGCAAGAATCTGTTTGCGTGACTAAGCCACCAGTTCTATCTCGCTCGGGAAAACGCGGAAGACGGTTCAAACCTCGGTTTGAGCGTGGCATCTACTGACCTGAGGCACTAAAATATCTGGTCCAGGCAGCTCAAAGAAAAGGCCGCACGCGGTGGTTTTTTTGAATTGAAACGGTTATTAATGTCAAATAAAAACAATGACTTATACGTCAATATTACCAGTCAGGGTACTCATTGGCTCGGGCGTGGGCGTCAAAACGGGATGTCTTCATCTGTCGAATGGACATCCTGATAGTCGCCTGGTGGGACATTATCAAAACCGGGTGGCTGGCTGTCAGATGCGGGTGTCTGTCCAAATGAAGCAGTGTTGCCTTCGCTGGGTTGCCAGTTATCAACTGAGGCGTACCACTTACCGGAACGGGCTTCCTTAATATCGATATTGATCCATTCGTCTTGCCGCGTAGATAACCATTGAAGCAGGTCTTCTCTTTTGATATTGACTTTTGCTTTGACAAAATCCGGTGCATTCGCATGCGGGGCCTTGGCGAAAAAACCTTCAATAAACTCCATCTCGTTTGCCATGTTACTTCCTTGTCTGCTCCGTCGCTATTGTACAGGTTTAGGTGCGGTCAGTCCTGTAATAATGCGGATAAACACGCTGGCATTCACCTTCTTAACGCAGGATAACGCACCTGGCCGTTGATCAATCTCATTGTTCAGGTAAGGAGGAGGGAGCCACTCACTTCAAGGGCTCCTGGGGAGTCTTTACTTACAATAAGGCGCTCCTCAGCGTTTCTATAGCATGCTTATTCAGGAATTACCTGTCCTGCTTACTTTGTTGCGCTGAGGAGCGGTTTTAGCCGGGGTCGGAGTAAAGCCAGTGGCGTCCTTGCTCGGAACGCGCTATAAAGAAAGTCAAATTCTCCAATTCATCAAATGACCAGGACCGCAGATCATGGCAAAAACCAAAAAGCTGGCCAATGAACCCGCCCTGCTGAAAAAAGCGATACGTCTTGGGATGATTTATGCCGAGAAACGGGGCGTTGTCGAATTTGAACCAACCGATTCTGCTCACGAGAAGATCGAATATGTTTACCGGTTACTGGTTCACGATAAGTTGATCCAGCCACTGGCCAAATCTGATATATCGCAGAAAGCAATGGCCCATAAGCTGGCGATCTGGGTATCAAAGCAACTACCAGAGGACCATCCTCTGCTAAAGTAGAGCCGGGGTAGCACTGCCCGGCCTTAGATCCGTGATCAGGGTGATTAGACTTCGGCTGCTCAATTATTTTTAAGAACGGATTTGAAGTTAAGAGAGTTTATTTCAAGGTCATCGGCCACGGGTTCAGCTGGGTGGAAGCGGATCTGCTTCCCTAGGATCACATATTCCCGGTCGGCGGCGATATGAACCTTTCCTGAGAAACCCGCGTTCCTGACGCGCTCTTTGATGTCCTCTGCCGTTGAATCATAAAAGATGTTATGCGTAAACACCCCGATTTTTGCTCCGGTTTCAATGAACAATTGAGCGGCCTGTTCAGGCGATGCTAGTTTCTTTGATACGGCCCGAACCACGGTTGGAATCGGTTCTTCATACTCATCAAGGTTTTCCAGTAGTGCCAGGGAAGGCGCATAAACATTGCAGATGGCGATATCGACCTGTTTAACCCATTTGCCAAATACAGGCGTATAGGTTGAGTCTCCAGTTAAGAGAATAGAGCGACCCTGATATTCAAACAGATAGCCCAGTGCTGGGTTACCATCCCCGTGTTCAGCTGGAATGGCAGTGATGCGAACCGTGTCGTCCCGAAATACCACGCCTTCGGCCACTTCTGTGACCCGGGTCCTGATTCCAGATGGTTTAACTACCGGATTGACTCGCGCAACCACATCATGAGACATGAAGGCATGTAATCCATCTATCATTGTTTGCGTGCCGGCGGGCCCCCAGAAGTGCATGGGATCATTCCTCTTCGTAATGAACCAACTTGTCATCCAGAGTGACGGTAAGCCTTCGATATGATCGGAATGCAGGTGGGTAAAAAATACATTTTTGACAGCCGGTAAATTGATGCGGCTTTCGCCCATTCGCTGTAATACCCCTCGGCCGGCGTCAAACAGGAATTTATTGCCTGGTACTTCAATCAGAGTCGCCACACCTTGACGGTCCTTGGTGATTTCAGGGCCACCCGTGCCGAGAAAATGCACGGTCAGTTCTGCCTGTGCGTGGATTGACAGACAGACCAGAACCATTACCAGAATCAAAGACTGCATTATCCGAGTATTGCATTGAAGGCCTTCACAGGGAAACAGTATTATTCCTGTCAGAAGCCGGAGGTATGGGATGGAACGGTAATAAATGTCGATAGGTTTGAAATCGACGTCACCCATTAACCGGGAATGGATCCACAAATCAGTATTTCGTGGTGCATTCGATGGCACTACGCTGACCCTCGTAAGCCTGCTGGAAACGACAGAGGTCAACTTTGCCGACCCGAGTTGGGAGGCGGTAGTTCGGCGAATTCCCGGCCGTGACGGGTGCCTATATCTGAAGGAAACGTTTATGAGTCGTTGGGCTCACGATCTCAAATTTTTGGTCGCAGATATCCGTTGCCGTCGATTGTTTAATCTGTGCTATTGTTGTTTATGAAGGCTTAATATATCTCCTTAAAATCTCGAGTATCGTTATCATGTATGAATCAGCATTACCTATTCGAACAGAAATTAATGAAACGCATCGAGCGGCCGCAAAGCACTGGTCTTCGGCGGGCACCTGGTGGTCTGCAGCCGAACGCATTGCCATCGTTGAAGAAGCACGTAAAGCCTGGGATGCAGAGTCGCTGGCACCCTGGCAAGCTCCTTCTTCGATACCGGGTCTGATCAATGATGACGCTATCCTGCCCGTCGCTGCCATTGATGTAATTTGGCGATTAACCAATCATGTTTCCACCTTGACGAAAAACTGGTATGAATCCTTTGTGCCAGACAAGTTGTCTCCACAGCAGTATGTTGAAATAGTCGGTATTGTCGCTCAATCGACATTGACAGATCGGTTCGCTGACGCCCTTGAATTGCCGCGTGTCTCGCTGGTTGAGCCAGGACCTGGCCAAGCCTCGCAGCAACAACCTGAAGGGGCTAACGTCTCCAGCCACTGGGTTCCGACTGCGCCGATTGTCGATGGTTCCTGGAACCCGGCAGTACCAACTGACGTGCCCAATGTGCGCAAGGCCCTGAGTCTGGTTGCGGCTGAGCGAATAATGCAATGGGTTCTTATTGATGCCCATTATGTACAGGGAGGTGCCCTGGCCGATGATTTCGGCGCCAAGCACTGGTCCTTGGAAAGAGCCCAGATAGAACTACTCGGCACCCGTACCTCGAATGTCAACGAGTGCTTTTACTGAGCCGCCAGTCACGCAGTTCTGCTCGGTCGGAGTGGACAGGTAACAGGTACAGAGATTTCAATGGGGGTTGTTAAGGAACTGGGTAATGACGACGGTGGTGTTCATCACGGCGCGCTTCTAGCGCGGCTTTGTGATGCTGTGGCCTCAAAAGACAGGGAAATAATGGCCGGTGTACGAAGGGAAATGCTGGTGGAGATGGGCCCAGAGCAATTGGTTGATGCCGTTGGTGTCAGCGCCATGTTCCATATGATGAATCGAGTGGCTAATGCCACGGGTACTCCTCTTGATCCCATCATGAGCCAGGCAGGCCCAGCTATCTCAGAGGCGATTGGTGCCGCTGGTTTTCATAGCAGGGCAGATACGCCTGGAGCCGAGTCCTGAGGGTTGGCGGTATCGAGTCAGGTCCGGTGATTAACTAAACTGCGAAATTAAAAAAGTGACCGGCGCCTAATTCGAAAACTCCCGTTCTATACTGGTGGGCCGTTTTTGTGCTGGACAGGATACTGGCACGAATGCATTGTGATACCGTGCCCGGGAGCGAACTCTGGCTGGGTGCCTAAACAGCCACTACAGGACATCAGATAACCAAGGAACGACGTGTGGATGACTTATTAGCCTTAATGAAAAGATTTCGAGAAGCCTATGCCCGTGCCGATAAGCAGGGATTAATGGCCTCAACCAGTCATGATTTTGAATGGTGCCAGCATACGGCCCAATCGTCTGATGAACTGCCAGCGGGTCGCACTTTACACGGCATTGATGCGCTGCTGGAAGAACTCGCCTGGCGAAAACAGCACTGGCGAGAAGTGCGATACTCTGGTTTGGCAGAACGAGCAGCAGGGGATGATCTGCTGGTCCAGACATTTACGATTTCTGGATTGGAGAAGGGGCAGCCATTTAACGCCAGGGCAGTGGATCTCTATCCAGTTAAAGATGGCCTGATCACACGTAAAGACACCTATTGGAAATATCTTAAATGATGGAACAAGGACTCTGTACACTAGGCGACCATGTCGCTGACCCCGTCACCGGTATTCGAACAAGCCAGGCAGAACGCCACCAGCATATTCGCGAATACCTGCAAATGGCAGAACCTCTGGGTTTTGATGCCATTGTCGTTGGTGAGCACCACTTCAGCGACTTCATCGTATCAGTACCGCAGATCTTTCTCGGTTGGATGGCTGGGCAGACAACCAAAATGCGACTGGCTACCGGGGTGACCTTGCTGCCGCATCACGATGCAGTTCGCCTGGCAGAAGATTTTGCAACACTTGATATCGTCTCCGATGGCCGTGCCGAAATCTGGGTTGGAAAAGGCGTCGAACCCAAAGTCTATGACTATTTTGGTCAGCGTGCAGATGAAGCTGCCGCGAGACAGCAGGAGGGCCTTGAACTGCTGGTTAAACTCTGGACCGAACAGAATGTTCACTGGCAAGGCAAGTACAGGCCGCCATTGGCTGGTGTCACCCTGGAACCTCGATCCGTTCAAGATCCTCATCTGCCTGTTTATGTTTCGTGTAGCAACCCGGCTTCAACCATTGTTCCCGCTAAATTGGGTCTTAATCTGGTGATGACGGGCCTGGCTTTCGATCTAGATCAATTAGGGCCTATGATTGCAACCTACCAAGAGGAATGGGACAAAGCCGGCCATAAACACCAACCCCGGGTCACCATGCTGGCTCACGTTCATGTCGGTGAGACATCACAACAGGCTATTGCTCATCTACAGAAGTACCAGTTTGATTTTCAGCGCTGGGTGTTTAGTAAACGGTTTGGTATGAAGCCCGAGGAGGTTCAATTACCGCCGCGGATTACAGACTTGGGTGAACCACACTGTGTTATCGCTGTTGGCAGTGCAGCTCAGGTGCAGGACAAGATCGCCCAAATCTGCGAACTATCTGGATGCGACCGTTTTGTGTACCAGGGTGACTACGGCGGGCAGCCCTGGTCAATCGTTAAGGATTCTTTGCAGCGCTATGGGGCTGAGGTATTGCCGCAGATAAAACGATTGCCGGTCAAGGGCTAATCTGATTCGAGGTAAAGATGCCAGGTTTTTGCAAAGCCGATGGCGATGACCATTACCGCGAGGAAATAAACCGTCGGCAGAACGGCAATATCCGGGCGCTCAAGTACGCTAACGGCAATGAGCAGCGCGACGGCCAGGTTTCTGATGGAGCCTTCAAGGGCAACGGTAACCCGGTCTTTGGGCTTGAGACCCGCCGCCAGTGACAAGACGTAACTAAGGCCGATGGTCAAAACGCACAGTAACAGTGACCAGGGAATAGCTTGTTCGATTTCAGCGACCACTGTATCGATAGTCTGATAGATGATGGCGGCAACACAAACATAGAGCGCCAGTTGCCCAAACTTCTGCATGCGTTTAAGGTTGCCGGCGACAAACTCTGGACGCTTTGCCTGCCAGATCATGCCGCCGCCAATCGGTAGTACAATCAACACCAGCAATTGAATCAGTGTCTGGGTAACCGGCAAGGAGATGGGTGTATCCAGGTCTGTGATCAAATAAGCGAAGCCGCCCATTAGCAGCGGCACCGTTAAAAATGAAGCGATTGAGGAAATAGCCGTTAAGGCAACAGACAGTACCAGGTTCGCTTTGGCAATCAGTACCAGGACATTCGAGAACCCACCGCTGGGACAGGCTGCGATGAGCAGTATGCCTATGATCGTGCCGTCAGAAACATCCAGAGCGAAGTATTTGATCAAAACTGTCAGTGCGATGGCCACCAACGGGAAACTCAAGGTATGGATGATCGTGCCGACAATGGGCACGGTCGGTGATTCGATCAACTCGATAAACTGCCGGACCTTCATTTCCATGCCGATGGTCGTCATGACAAAGATGACGATTATGGGCAGAACATGTTGTTGTATACTGATCTCCATTAAGCAAACACTCCAGATAAGAGGCGTTATACAATGATCTTAGTCGGCAGAGACCTGTCACCCTTTGTGCGCCGCTGCGCCATTGTGATGAATCTTCTTGGGCTCGAATATGAGCGCAAAATTGTCGCAGCAGCGCAAGACGCTGAGTTGATCAAGCGCTACAATCCGCTGGGTCGCGTTCCCGCCCTCATCCTTGTGGATGAAGTGGTCATTGATTCTCACGCCATTATAGACTATCTGCTAGATACCTACGATGCAGCAGAACTGCTGTTACCGAAAAGTGGTGAGGCGCGTCGCCAGAGCCTTAAAATAAACGCGCTGGCAGTCGGTACCATGGAAAAAACAGTCGCGTCTGCTTACGAAAGAACCTTACGACCGAAGGAATTTATCTATGCGCCTTATCTCAGCAAGCTCAATGACCAGGTTGCTGCTGGATTAGAGGCGCTGGATCTGGTTTGTCCGGCAGATAGCTGGATAGGGGATGCAACTCCTAATCTTGCAGATATTAGTGCGGTAGTCGCCTATGACCAGGTTGGGATTGTTTTGCCTGAATTGCAGGGTATCGCCGGGAATCTGGCAGCGCTGAGCCTGAGATCAGAAGGGCTACAGGCGTTCTCGGACACGCGTTGGGTTGGGGACCCTTAAACTTATTTATGTTTGACCGTTGCCTTAATGGAACTCCAGGCTACGGGATGTTTAATATCTTGTGGGTTTGCAGGCTCAGTTTCCATTCCGGGTTGGCTCTGCAATAGGCCATTGTCCCGGCCAGGTTTTTTTCGTACTCGGGATTGTCCATGGGTTGCAGGTATCGATGCGTAAATTCCAGATCCTGAAACCGTTCTGGCTTAGCCATTTGCTGCGGGTATACGAGTTTAAGTTCATCGCCCTGGCATTGTTTGAGTTGCGCATCTGCTTTTGGACTGACACAAATCCAATCAATATTGTTGGGCGCTTCAATGGTGCCATTCGTCTCGACGGCAATTTCAAAACCAGCGCCGCGTAAACAATCAATCAGGGGTGCATCTAACTGAAGCAAGGGTTCACCGCCGGTGCAGACAATAAATCGATTGGTTGCGTTCGAGGGCCAGAGTGATTCTATGACTGCAACCAGATTCTGTGGCGTTCGATACTTGCCCCCGTTTTCGCCCCCGGTCCCTACAAAGTCGGTGTCACAGAATTGGCAAATGGCAGTGGACCGGTCCTTTTCTAGCCCGGACCATAGATTACAACCAGAAAACCGACAGAATACCGATGCGCGTCCCGTATTGGCCCCTTCACCCTGTAAGGTATAAAGGTCATAACGAGTCCGGCAACGCAGGCGCCGCTTCTCCCCAATCTAAAATGCAACCGCAGCCCGGTTTCTGGTACAGGTCGAATCGATCCAATTGCGGCATGATATTCGATAGTCGATCACATACCCAGTTAGCTATGGTTAGCAGGTCTGAATTATCGGAATCAGTGAGCTGAGACAAGTCGTGATGATCGAGTTGCTTATAGATCGGCGAAAAAACAGATTTAACATCGCCATAATCAATGGTCCAGCCCATCACCTCATCAAGTGGTGACGTTAGATGCAGGCGGCTGATATAACTATGCCCATGTAACCTGCGCCTCGGGTCATCAGCAGGAGCGTGGCTGAGCATGGCAGCGGCTTCAAAGCGTTGTGCTTTCCATATTCTAAAGTGGTTCCCGTTGTAGTGGCAGCCTGCTGTGACGGTTTCATAGACAGATACCCGGCTCAGATTCGGGACTTGGCAGTCAAGGTTTTCCCAAACCCACTTCGCGATCATCTCACTGGTGGGGTTCGCCAGACCGGGGATGTCGTTTAGGCAGGAATGGTGGAGTTGAGCCTGCAGGGGTTGCCAGATCCTGGTCAGCCAATCGTAATCAATGCGTCTGTCGACGCCCTCCAGCGGCTGCTCGACATGAACAACCACCTCAAAGGAATGGCCATGCATGCTTCCGCATGGGTGCTCTTTTGGCACATTGGGCAAGCAATGCGCGGCTTCAAATTGAAAACGTCGCCATAGATGGACGTGTCCCTGATGGTCGATGTCGGCGCCGTGGTTGGGTGTGCTCTGCACACCCAACTGGTCTATAGAGAAATTAATGTTGTCACGAATCCATCGGGCCAGATTTTCATCCGTTGGGATGGCAATCAGATCATTGAGGTAGGCGTAATCGAGGGGTTTGGTTGTTTTCTTGAGCAGCGCTTGCAGGTCATCAATTTCTGCACCCTGAAAAGAAGCCCAGTCACTGGGCAGGCTTGCGGTTAACTTCGCTTGAAAGCTGTGTCCGTGTAGTCGTGACGCAGGATGATCACTGGGTAAGCTGCTTATCTTCCTGGCCGCTTCAAAGGGAGCGGTTACCTGGTAGAAGGTCTGCTGGCTCATGCCAGCGCCTGGGCGTACCGGGTGGGGTCTTCTATTCCAGCTTCCCTGAAGCCCTTTTTCCTCAGCAGGCATGAGTCGCAGGATCCACAGGCGCCACCATCGGAAGCCGGGTCGTAGCAACTCAACGTGGTGCCATAGTCGACACCGAGCCGGTGGCCTGTTTCAATGATCTTCGCTTTGGTCATATCGATAAGCGGGGCATGGATCTTCAGCTTTTGCGTGCCTTCAACGCCGGCTTTAGTGGCCAGATTGGCCATGGTCTCGTAGGCATGGATGAACTCTGGGCGGCAATCTGGATAACCACTGTAGTCCAGGGCATTAACCCCGATAAAGACATCAGATGCGCCCAGTACTTCTGCCCAGGCCAGTGCAAAGGATAGAAAAACCGTGTTTCGCGCTGGGACGTAGGTAATTGGGATGCCACTACTGATCTGGTCGGTGGATGTTGCCTTAGGCACTTCGATGTCCGCCGTGAGGGCCGACCCGCCAAATACCCTTAAATCGATTTTGGCGATAACGTGTTCGATGGCACCGACTGACGAGGCGATGCGCTTAGCAGCGTCGAGCTCGGCTAGATTACGCTGTCCATACTCAAAAGAAAGGGCATAGACATCGTAGTCCTGTTCTTTCGCGATTGAGGCGATGGTGGTCGAATCCAGTCCCCCACTGAGCAGTATGACTGCTTTACTCATAACATATATCCTCGAGTCCACCTTGAATGAAAATGGTCATCCCGTGTGTGTCTCGGTTTAGGTGTCTTTAATAGGTTCAGGTAGATCGCTATAGGTGAGGATCTCTTCTACATCCGATTTAAAAAAGTGTTTCCTGCACAGTGCAATGAAGGCTGGGCTCAGCCCCGCAATGATAAAAAACGATCTGCTCAATCAGTTCTGTATTATAACGCTAAAATATCCGCATAAATATCCCTAAAATCGAACATTAGGGGCGTAGCTGGTTTGAAACTAAACCCAGGCCCTGGTTTCTTATCTAAATGAATCGCTTATCGATCAGAACTGATTAACCATAAGAACAGATTATTTGAAAGGTGATGGCATTAGCCTAATGGAACCCAGATCAAGTTAGGCAATGATGTGTGTTACGTGTCATCCCATCAGTCGCATCCGTACCCGAGCCCACCTCGCCATGGTGTGGGTTTGTACCTGCCGCACTCATCTAAACTGGTTTACGATCTGTTGCGCATTCATCAGCATTAGGCCCGCAGCTATGCTTTGTTAAAACATTGTCTCCGGCTATTTGTAGACGGATTTCTTGGTTTTGTAGATAGCATCGACGCGGTAACAGTTTGTTAAACGTATGAAAACCTTGATTGGCGAGTTTTGCGAAAAAATAAAAATCTGAATAGCGCGGGCATCGCGTCATTCCCCCTTCTTGCAAAGGCTTATCAATTCCTACAAAATTCTTTAGCGGGTCAACGTTAACGCAAGAAAAACAGGCGACCTAAATGCGATGAAAGCGGCGATCACGATCAGCCTGAAATCTTTGGCATTCCTCATTTGTCTGCTCGGTGCCTTTGCCAGCGCTCATGCGTCTTTTACCCTCGATGTTGATGGTGATGGCACGCAAGAACCCCTGACAGACGGGCTACTGGTCATTCGCCATCTTTTTAGCTTCACAGACCAGGCGCTTATCCAAGGTGCGGTGAATGAGGCGGGCACCCGTAACACGGCAGCGGCCATTTCGACTTATCTCGAGGCAAATGAGGCATCGCTGGATGTCGATGCTAATGGTGAGGTTGACCCCTTGACAGATGGCCTGATGGTCATTCGTTACCTGTTTGGTTTTACCAGTACCACGCTCACCCAGAGTGCCGTGGCGAGCGATGCGAATCGAACCTCCAGTGAAGCCATTGAGGCTTATCTCGCCTCAATTTCAGTCGGTAATTCCGGTGGGGGTGGCACTTCGGCCAGTAGCTATTTCGAGGACGCTGTCTCCGATGTCATCCTTAATAACTGCATTGTTTGCCACAATGCTTCGGGGCCAGCCAGTTCCACGCCGCTGATTTATCTGAGTAGCTCCGAAGAAAACTACCTTGACAGCAATTATGAGACCCTGCGCAGCTATATTGCCGGGGGCGGGGGTGACACGCTGTTGAGCCGTGCTCAGGGCGTGAGTCATGGTGGGGGTGCGGTGTTGAATTCCGCCGATGAAGATTTCGGTATTCTCCAGGAGTTTGTTCTCAGGGTAGAATCTGAATCCGGCCTGGGCATTGGCGAAGGACCTGTGGGGGAAACACCGTCTGACTACTTTGAGTCGACTCAATTGCTAGCTGCCCGCGATACTCTGCGTCGTGCAGCAATCCTGCTGATCGGTCGGAACCCGACCCTTGATGAGATCGCTTTGCTTAATGGTGACGACGAATCCGGTTTAAGGGCGGCCTTGTCACAGGTCACCCGGGATCAGGCATTCCCTCAGTTTTTGGCTCGAGCGGCCAACGATCGACTGCTGACGGACGCTTTCATTGATGGAACCCCGATCGAACAATCCAATATCAATGGCAATGGCTTTTATCCGCTTGGCAGCAATGCCCAGGCCGAGATTCAAGCCCAAGAAAGTGAAGAATCCTTCTACTGGCACAAGTACAATCACTGGCGTTGGGGATTGGCGCGGGCGCCAGTTGAACTGATTGCCTATATTGTCGATAACGATCGTGATTATAGGGAAGTCGTCACCGCGGATTACATGATGATGAACTATGCCGTGAATGACTTCCTCGATGGCGGTGCCAGTTTTGAGCTCGGAGATCCAGAGTCGCTCATCTACTGTAATGAAATGCCGAGTGAACCCTGCATCGACTACCGCGTCTTTAAACCTGGTTACCATCGCGGCCAGACAGTCCTTGATGATCAATTGGAGTTCGAAGACACTGATTCCCAGGGTAGACAAATAACCGCCCATAGCGGTTTCATCGATTATCCCCATGCCGGTGTGCTGAACACGCAGGCCTTCCTCA
This sequence comes from uncultured Pseudomonadales bacterium, assembly GCA_964524295.1. Classification (GTDB taxonomy): domain Bacteria; phylum Pseudomonadota; class Gammaproteobacteria; order Pseudomonadales; family Azotimanducaceae; genus UBA9926. The sequence continues at coordinate 1,538 of CAZGCW010000071.1, read as the reverse complement.
ACCGTTATCCGAGTACCGAGACCAACCGCAACCGGGCAAGGGCGCGCTGGACTTTCTATCACTTTCTTGGTGTTGATATTGAGAAGTCGGCACCCCGCACCACGGATCCGGTTGCATTGGCAGATACCAATAACCCGACCCTGAAAAACCCGGCCTGCACCGTGTGTCATCAAGTGCTGGACCCGGTCGCCGGCGCCTTTGAGCATTATGGCGACGTCGGCTATTACAATGAATCCTGGGGAGGATTGGATTCATTGCCCTACAATTATAAACAGGAGCAACCTGATCCGGCTTCCAGTGACACCTTCGTTGCTGGCAACGCGTTCAATGTAGAGAACGAATCCTATGGCCCCAACTATACGCTTGAGGCTGAACTGACGGTAGGAACTGTCTACTATCGAGTCACTTTCAACAATGATTATAGTGATGAAGATGGGGACCGGAATGCTCGGTTCCTCAATCTCACAGTGACAGGGCCATCCAACCAGGAAGTGATTGAGTTCGATGCGCTGCCCGAGGGGACAACCACCGCCGGATGCGGGGGTCCGCAGTCAGATGGCTACTGGCAATATTGTTCGGGTGGTGTGCTTATCCCGGTTAGCATCAGCGAAGCCGGTGCTTATGTATTTGAGTTGCAGGCTGCAGGGCAGCAGTATGGCGACGAACCCGTTCATCTGGTCGTATCCCTGGATACCGATGCTGAAGGAGCCGATCGCTACCGATACCATGAGGGTGATACCTGGTACAGGGATATGCGGGTTCCCGGGTTCCTGGGTCTGTCGGCCCCGGATCAGGAGCCGAGCCTGGCCTGGCTCACAGAGCAGATAGTTGCCGACCCCTGGTTTGCCGAAGCTGCGGTGAAGTTCTGGTGGCCGGCGCTCATGGGCCAGGAAGTCGCTTCTGCGCCTGAGGTCCTGGAAGACGCCGACTTTGAAGAAAAACTAGCCTTGTTTGAGGCTCAGAATCTACTGATCACGAATCTGGCTGAATCTTTTGCCAACGGTATCAATGGCGGCAGCGCATTTAATGGCCGCGATCTCATCATTGAGCTCATGCTGACTGAATGGTTTCGAGCTGATTCGGCAGTGGATTCTAATGCCCCGGCATCGGTCCTTGGAACCAGGCGATTACTAACGCCGGAGGAACTCGAAGCGAAATTTTTTCACCTGGCCGGGTACTACTGGGGGAACTGGAAAGATGATTTTTCCAAGTGGACCTTTGACGCAAGGCACACGAAACTGAGCGATGAGTTCAAAATTCTTTATGGCGGTATCGATTCGCGAAATGTCACCCGAAGGCCCGAGCAGATGTCGGCGATCATGTTCAATATTGCCGAAAGAATGGCATTGGAAAGCGCCTGCGAAATTGTGATCAGAGATTTCGAACTTCCTAATGATCAGCGTCGCCTGTTTGTTGAGACCGAAGTGCAGACCACGCCAGAGCGCAGGTTCCTGGACAGCGTCAGTGTCAGCATGAGCAATAGTGACTTAGCCGCGGTGGCGGAGCTTCCTGCCACCCTGGCTTCAGGCGAGTATTTG
>CAZGCW010000070.1:0-17523 GCA_964524295.1 uncultured Pseudomonadales bacterium | reverse complement strand
GGTTTTGTTGGACCCGTAACAGACACAAAAATCATTCCGTACACCTTCCTCATCCGCCGGTAAAAAAGCGGCCAGTTTCCCCGTCTGGGGCATAAAACCTCTGGCAGGGTCTTCAGCGTAGACCCTCACTTCCATGGCGTGACCCTCTATCGATAACTGATCCTGCGAAACTGGAAGCGGGTCTCCTCTGGCAATCCGGATCTGCCAGTCAACTAAATCCACATCCGCTACCATTTCAGTCACCGGATGCTCTACTTGAAGGCGGGTATTCATTTCCAGAAAATAAAACTGCTGGTGACGGTCGACAAGAAATTCAACCGTACCCACACCCTCATAATTAACGGCTTTGGCCGCCTCTACCGCGGCTAAGCCCATGGCTGCTCGTAACTGGGGTGTCATGAAAGTCGATGGCGCTTCTTCAATTACCTTTTGATGCCGACGCTGCACACTGCAATCACGCTCGAACAGGTGGACCACATTCCCCTGGCTGTCTGCCACAATCTGCATCTCAATATGACGACCGCCAACCACCGCTTTTTCCAAAATCAGCTCTTCGCTGCCGAACGCATTACCTGATTCAATTCTTGCTGATGTGAGCGCGGCGGCAAGCTCATCACCTGTATTGACCAGACGAATACCACGCCCACCACCACCGGCAGCCGCTTTGACCATGAGCGGAAAACCCAGCTCAGCGGCCTTCTCGGTCAATCGCGCGTCACTTTGGTCTTCTCCCTGGTAGCCCGGGATACAGGGAACCTGGTTGTTCATCATGAGATTCTTGGCTGCTGATTTATTAGCCATGACTCTGATGGCATGCGCGGATGGACCAATAAATTTGATCCCTGCCTCTTCACACCGTTCTGCAAGCGCCGCGTTTTCAGATAAAAACCCGTAGCCGGGGTGAAGGGCATCAGCACCACTTAACCTTGCAGCATCAACTACTTTATCGATATTCAGATAAGAATCACTAGCGGCATTGCCCCCCAGGGCGACGGCTTCATCTGCCATCACAGTAAAAAGGGCATCAGCATCAACATCACTGTATATTGCGACGGCATCATAGCCACTGGCCTGTACACTACGAATTATCCTACAGGCAATCTCACCTCGATTGGCAACCAAAATCTTGCTTATCATGCGTTCTCTCTCTGTGTTAACACGACATCACCTCGACCAGAAGAACCGCCGGCTAATATCGCACGGCTTCAAGCTTAGGGTCATCGATGCGGTTTTGCAATTTAGCGATCTGGACTCATGCCTGGCGAAGTTTCAGATGAGCGTCAGCCAGTATGACTCAAAACCTAGACGTTTCCCTTCATTGGCTTCAAGGTGGTAAGATTTTTAATCGCAGATGCGGCCAACTGAAACGGCTATACACCGCTAACCTGATAGGAAAACATCCTTAAGAGAATAAACCATGGCCATACAGACATCATCGTTACCGATCGTGCAAACCCGCTCAGGGGCGCTACTTGGCAAACAAAAAAACGGCGTTTTCCAGTTTAACGGCATTCCTTACGCCGCCCCGCCCACGGGTAAGGATCGATTCAAACGGGCAATGCCAGTCGCACCCTGGGATGAAATCAGAGACGCAACCCGGTTCGGCCCGGCAGCCCCTCAAACCCCCAGCGGTGGGATGACCGATAACGTGCAGGTTCGATGGAATGAAGATTGCTTGTTTTTGAACATCTGCACACCGGGAATCGATCAGCAGAAGCGACCTGTTCTGGTCTGGATTCATGGCGGCGCCTACCGCACAGGGCAAGGCGCCATCCCCTGGTATAACGGCACCAGCTTTGCTGTCAATGGAAATATCGTCGTCGTTTCCATCAATTATCGACTCGGTGCGCTTGGTTTTACTGATCTCTCTGAATACGGTGAAGACTACGCCACTTCAGGCATCAATGGCACGCTCGATCAGATTACGGCATTGGAATGGGTGCGCGACAATATTGCAGATTTCGGTGGCGATCCTGATCAAGTCACCATTGCCGGCGAATCAGCAGGCGGTTTTTCGGTCACAACACTACTGGGCTCAGAGCGAGCTCAGGGCTTATTTCACCGCGCTATCCCACAAAGCGGTGCAGCTCATCACACCTTAACAAAAACAACCGGGCAACACGTTACCGAACTCTTTATGCGAGAACTTAACGCCCAAAACCTGCAACAAATTCTAGCCGCTGACGTTCAGGAAATCCTTGAAGCACAACAGAATGCATCCATGGCTTTCGAAAAATCAGGTGCCGGCGGGGGCGTGCAGGCTTTCTATCCGGTGGAAGGCAACGAAATTATTCCGGATTCGCTGCTAACAGCCATCCGATCCGGTGTGGGAGCAACCGTCCCTGTTCTTACCGGGACTAATAAAGACGAAGCCAGCCTTTTTATCATGGCCGAAGTTAGCACCGCACAACTCAATCAGCAGGTCGACTTACTCGGCGGTGGACAGGATTTAATCGATGCCTATAAGCGTATTTATCCCTCTGCCACAACCACTGATATCGCCATCGCGATATCCACTGATTTTACCTTCAAGATACCGGCAATAAGACTCGCCGAAGCCCGGTATGCACTGGGCGCTGAGACGCATCTCTACCAATTTAATTGGGAGTCACGCACGGGCAATCTCAAAGCAACCCACGCCCTGGAAATACCGTTTGCATTTAATACTCTGGAAAGCGCGGGAGTGAAGCTATTTATCGGCGACGGTCCATTACCACAAGCACTAGCGGACAAAATGCATCAAACCTGGACGACGTTTATAAAAGGGGAACAACTGGATTGGCCTGGTTATGACACGACAAAACGAGCCACGATGCATTTTGATACTTCATCCCATCTGGTCGAAAATGCTGAACTGGCCCTCCTCACCGCCTGGCAGACACTAAGATAAGCCCCAATCAAACCTGATGCCGATACATTCCCTTCAGCGCTTTTTTCATCCATCGACCTGGTCACAGCCGGCTTCGCTGAAAATTGTTAGCCATGCTGAGGCCCCAGCGCTTGCCCCCGGGTATCTGGGGGGCTAGGTAGCCGCTCAGGTGGTGGCCAGACAACAGGCAAACCTTCCCCTTGCATGAGCGCGCCAACGGCCACGCCAGCCCTGTCCAATGGAAAAACCGGCCAGGCTCTGGTCCTCGGATAACCGCTGGCAAGATACACCACTGTGAATACTTTTCGAGTCTGGGCGGTTCGATTTGCATGCGCCAGGTGAATCGTAAAACCGTCATGCCAAATAATAGAACCTGCCTCGACTTCGACGTTTTCTGGTTGGATATCCGAAACCAAAGGGTCCGCCAATATATCGTAAGGCTCGCTGTTATGCGTAATATCCACGACCCGAAGGCGGCCGAGTTTGTGGGATGCCGGGACATAAGCCATGGCGCCTGATGCGACAGTTACATCCGTTAGCGGTATCCAGGCACTGACCAGTGGTGCAGCTCCAATCGGCCAGAAGGGTTGATCCTGGTGAGGGGTTGTTTCTCGCCCGCCCGCCTCTTTATATAAAGCCTGATCCTGCCACAAGAGCACAGTCGGTTGCTGCAGTAACTGCGAGGCTAAACCTGCAAGACCGCTATGGCAGGAAAGCGCTCGTACCTCTTCGCTGGTTTCCCACAGCCTCATGCACTGGATAAACGATTGTTCATAGATGGATTTCTGCGTTAACGAACGCCTGTCATGTTGACTGCGATCAGCAACTTCTCGATCAACAGCAGTTCTGAACCGCTTTAGCTCTGACGGCTTTAGTATATCCGGGGTAACACAAAACCCCCGTTGCCTGAATTCGTCAATTTTGTCCTGAGTCAGGGTAATGGGAAATTTCATATTAATGAAGTAAAGACCAGTCAGGCGTTGACTCAGGATGACTCAACTCGCCAAATGCATTCTTCACGACCCGCCGCTGGTCATCAAGCCAGTGTTTCCAGTCAGTGCACTGAACCAACTGATCACGCCGCTTTTGCTGATGTTCAAAGAGAAGCTCTTTCATGTTCGTTAATGATGGCTTTTGCCCTGGATCGGAGAACACGTTTTTCATCTGCATTGGGTCTTCCGCCAGATCATAGAGCTCCTCCCGGCCATTTAGCCAGGAGGCATACAGGTAGTCCCTGGTTCTTATGCCGCGCCATTCTGCGCCGTTTTCAAACCAATCAAAATACTTGGAAAAATTCATCAAAAAGGCCGCATTGTTAACCCCATCAAGACTGGTATTGTCCAGTCCGGCAACAATACTGTTGCCTTCAACAGACCTCGGTACCGGTACGCCGGCAAGATCACAAAGTGTCGGAAACCAATCAACCATATTAACGAGTTGTGCAGAGCGGCTCGCCGCCGTTATTTTGCCGGGATAACGAATAATACCGGGTACTTTGATAGAGGCATCATAGGGGTTTTTTTTAGACCAGGGATTAACACCTTGCGAGCCGGCCTGGGTTCCGTGATCAGAAGCGAAAACCAATATCGTATTATCGCTGAGCCCCTTTGCGTCCAGATAATCCATTAATCGACCTAGCATTTCGTCAACAGCCAGAGTCATTGCCAAGTAATGTCTGTACATTTCTCTCGCAACGGAAACCTTTTCCGCCGGCACATTAATGGGTAAATCAAGTTCAATCGGCAATCGCTGGTAATACTTCTCAGGTGCAAATTCAAAGGGGGTGAAGTGAGGCTGATGCGGTGACAAGAACAATAAAAAGGGGTTCTCAGCCGCCTGGTCCATAAACTCAAATGCGTAATCCAACAACCCATCTGTCTCATAGCCCTGCCAACGTTCATAATTCCAGTCATCTTTATTGACGAAGCCATTAAAGTAGACCATGTGCTGATTGTAGGCACGCCAATACTGGAAACCCAATCGATCACGACCTTCAGGCACCCAATCAGGATGCTGTGGCATTCTATCAATCGCTGGCCAAAGCCCCGTATGCAGGTGCCACTTGCCAATCCAGCCTGTCTGATACCCCTGATGGGCAAACGCATCGGCAATACTGATTTCGGAGTGGCGAGTTCGAGTCGTGTTAATGAGGTGTCCAGTGGTCTGAGGATAGCGGCCCGTCACCAGCATAGCCCTAGCCGGAGTGCATACCGGACAATTGGATATCGCGTTATCCAGCGTCACACCCTGCATTGCCAGACGGTCAATATTGGGCGTATCAATCTGCTGGGCTCCATAGATGGTCTGATAAATAGGCAAGGACTGCGCCCTGAGCTGATCCGGAAACAATACCACCACATTGGGCTGGCTCATGTTGACAGCCGCTCCGCCAATAATGCCTCGAATTGAACTTGGTCCCGCCACTGCATTGCACAATTGATCACCTGACCGCTCGGGTCAATGACGGTCTTGGCATCATCAGTTACCTTTATTGGTATTTTTTCCATCATCAGGAGTTCTTCTGCAAAGGCCATATAGATAGCCACGGTATCAAACAAGACAGATGACGTCTGATTCGGATCCAACTCCGATAGCATGGGCCAATCACCGACTTCCTCGAACCAGCCAAAATGATTTTCCATGACGGCTCTTGCCAGCGGTGCTTTACTGTCGGCCACACAGCGGAAGTTTTCACCGCTTAACGACACCAAACCACAGGTATCCAGCGGGGTAATGCTCATGTCCCAAGGCGTGTTGAAAACGCGCTGACAAGCTGAAGTGTGACACTTGACATTATACTCTTTCATGGGCTTATCAGCCCCGAGATAACCTCGCTTGATCGAACCATGCATTCCTATAAACCGCGATCGCTCCGTTATCAAAGGTGCCCGTTGTAATACCGCCGCGATATTAGTCAGCGGCCCAATACACACCAGCGTTACCGGCTCAGTTGAAGCCGATATCGTGTCGCATATTGCTCCCACCCCATCTTTGTAAACCACACCCTGGTAGTCTTCAAGCTGATAATCACCCAACCACTTCGAATGTGTCTTCGGCACCGCATCGACAGGAATCCCGATACCCACGGGAATATCACTACGTCCAGCAACCGCCAGTAGCTTGGCGACCAATCGCGCCGAATACAGGGTATCGCCCGTATTGGTGACGACCAGTTTTACATCCAATTCGGGACACTTTAATAAAAATGCTAATGCCCAGACATCATCAACATCAAAGCCGATATCGGTATCCAGTATGACCGGAATTGCCACCCCCGCACCTCCTAATCCAAACAGTTGCAAACACTATAGCACCTGAAATAGCCTTTGGTCGCCTGACAGAATATCAAGCTGGGGGTTCGTACCACCCGTACTGACAAATGGCTGTCAAATCACAAGGTGACCGCTTCATCCATCACGATGATGTCTCATCCAGACAGGCGCTTAACCTAAAGAGAAGGATCTCTCAACTCTCCATCAGCAGGTTATTTCCAGTGCCTAGAAACCACCGCCACATCCAGTACAGACCCTAAAAATCACATTAGAATCGCTGATGACCCAACCATTCAACGCCCACTAATTGGAACCGGAAGGATAACCAGCCAGTCCAAAAAACCTCCGGTAGTTCTAGTCATAGCCTATTTGAAACGTTTAACCTGTCGGTTTCCAGTCAATACGGGCTAACACCCTGAGGGCGTCTTTTTTTGCACACTCAAACAACCCATTCAACTGCCCCTGAGCCATTGCGAAACTCCGTCATTCTCGCTTGGGCCACACCTCGGATCGCTTTCGGAATCATGGGCACACTGTTTGGCGTTTACCTGATGAAATTCGCCACGGATGTCCTACTCATTGCACCCGCTGTTATGGGCACTATTCTAGCGATCTCGCGTCTTTGGGATGGTGTGACCGATCCGCTAATCGGCTACCTGTCGGACCGAACGCAATCCAGGTTAGGCCGAAGAAGAATCTGGATGTTTTCAGCGGCCCTACCCATGGCCATGGCCCTGGTCGGCATCTGGTCACCGCCGGAGTCGCTTTCGGCAATCAACACGGTCATCTGGATGTGCGTTTGCCTGCTCCTCTACGAAACAGCCAGCACGGCTTTTTTTATACCCCATGGCGCACTCGGACTCGAGTTATCACCCCACTATCACGAAAGGACCCGGCTATTCGGCTACAGCCATATGATCGGTATTTTTGGGGTGGCAGCCGGTCTGGTTTCGTTAGAACTCATGAGCCAGGCCGAGGACAAGCGAACGTTTGCTTTCCAGCTATCGATTTTGGCCGGCTGCACGATATCGGTGTTGGTACTCTGGACCACCTATTTCTTAACTGAAAACCCTGAATACCAAGGTCGGGGCTCTACAAACCCTTACCGTTCTTTCAAGGGCGTGTTTGATAACCCCCACGCGCTACTGCTGTTCATTATCTACGGTATAGAGACCTTCGGCGCCGCAACGCTGGGCATACTCGCAGCCTATTCGGCCGAATATGTCGTAAAGATGGACAGCCTTGTCATCATCCTTGTGGTCTACCAAGTACCGCAATTTGTTTTTGCGCCTGTATGGATACGATTGTCGAGGACCTATGGTAAACGGAACCTCTGGTTTGTTGCCACTGTGCTTTCAGCCATATTTTTTGGCGCGCTAGTCTTTGCAGGGGAAAACGACCACCTTTATGTCTATCTCTGCTGCTTCATGGCAGGACTCGGTGGCGGCGCCGGCGCGGTACTGGCACCATCAATCCAGGCCGATATCATTGATTATGATGAATACACCACCGGGTCCCGAAATGAAGGCGCCTATCTAGCGATTTGGAATCTAATACGAAAAATTTCCGGATCAGCTACGGCATTCATTGTCGGTATATCACTCCAATATGCTGGATTTGAGCCCAATGTTGAACAAACGGAAACCACAAAAACAACCATTCAGGCGCTGCTAGCCCTGATGCCCGCAGCCTGTTACATCATCGGCGCGATTTTACTGGTGCGGTTTTCCTTCAATGAAAAAGAGCATGATGAAGTTCGTAGGCAATTAGATCTGAGATCAACCCAGCGGTCTAACATCCATTCAGTGACAGAAAATCAGGAGCCTGGTTGAACCAGGCTCCCTATGCCTTAACACGGGCTAGTTAACGGGTTTGCCTGGGACCCTGCCCGCCGTTTCTCATCTTATGCTTCCTTTTATGCCTTTTCATCTGACCTCGATGTTCAGACCGGGCTGCCTGACGTTCTTCTGGCGTCATATTTTCCAATTGCTGTCGGCGTTCATCCCGCTTCTGCCGACGCTCTGATTGCGCGGCCTGGATAGCAACCTCGCGATCTTCAGGTGACATGGCCTGTAACTCAGCTCTACGAGCAGCGTGTCTCTGGCGCAGCTCATCCCGACCCTGTTGACGCTCTGATTGCCTTGCCTGAATAGCTGCCTCACGCTCTTCCGGCGACATGGCTCGTAGTTCAGCTCTACGGGCCTCGCGCATTTCATCATTGCCATGATGCCCTGGGCCGTTCCCTGATCTAGGTCCCTGTCCAGGAGGAGAATTGATATCGTCAGCATACAGAGGCAGACTGGTAAAACTTAAGATCAATACTGTATTTATCGCAGCTAGTTTGTTTTTCATCGCTTGTTTTTCCATCAAAAATGAGTGTATTCCTCTTTACGGACAAGGCAATCAAATCAGTCGTCAGCATCACATCGACGTTCACATCCAGTTCAGCTTACTGCCAACGCGGTGGCAGACCCTCTGTATACCGACTTTATACCGAACCGGCTTCGCGCTGAAACCCCCTCGATCTAACCTGCTTATGCCGGGTTCTACATAACCCTTGCTACCCGTCTTTTTCTCTTGCTCCTTCTCCTTCTCCTTCTCCTTCTCCTTCTCCTTGGCCTCAAACAACTCAAATAGACACGGGTCACGTCAATAAAATCGCGCCAACCTTGCCTATTACGCCCCCTAATACAGACGCAAAGGCCTGACAAAATCCAAAATAGGTAAGCACAAGGTGTGACCATTTACGGTAGACTGCGGATCCACTGTGTCCAAAAACGATAAGTGAACAACAACCGCGCCGTTACCCGTGACTCAATAAAATGCGGTTAAGGGTCACCCTCAACCCTCATAATCAACAGGAATTATTACCATGCAACAAACTCAACTCGGTGCATTATGGCCTGTCAGCGCGCTGTCACTCGGAGGCGGGGGCATTGGCCAGGTCTGGGGCCAAACTAGCCGCGATGAAGCCATTGCCACCGTTCGCCTGGCTGTTGACAAAGGCATCACTTTACTCGACATGGCGCCTTCCTATGGTCGAGGTGAAGCTGAAGCCGTGATTGGCAAGGCTTTTCAAGGGCACCTCCCCGACCAGGTCCATATCAACTCTAAATGTTTATTGGGTACGACCTCTGCTGAACAGATAGCGCAAAAACTGGAGCATTCTATTACCCGCAGTCTAAAGGCCCTTCAGATTGAAGCCATAGACTTGTTCTTTCTGCACTCGCAAATCATTCCTGATGACTACCAGTTCCCCGGCGATTTAGCCGTTAACCAAAAAAACTGGTCCGTGACCTGGAGTTGCTACAGCCAGGTCGTGATTCCGGCTTTCGAGACGCTCAAAGCCAAGGGGCTCATTAAGGCCTGGGGCATTACCGGCACAGGACTGCCACAGACGATCAAAAAGGCCCTGGCCCATTCAGCCAAGCCAGCCGCTGTACAGGTGATTACCAACCTCCTCGATAGCGCCGGTGCCATGAGACTCTATGATGCGCCAGCAGAACCGCGCACGATCCTGACTGCAGCTGCTACCCACGATATCGGCACGCTTGGAATTCGAGCTGTTCAGGCGGGTGCTCTGTGTAGAGAAATGGACCGCAACCTACCCGCAGACCACCCTGATGCGATGGACTATGATAGAGCCAGTAGTTTTAGAAAACTATGTACACAATGGGGTGAGGACCCTGCCGTGATTGCGCACCGCTACGCCCTCGGCATGGCCGTCGACAGTGTGGTGCTGGGCGTCAAGAATCGAGACGAATTAATGGCCTGTCTGGGCGGGGCAGAACAGGGCCCTCTTGACCCGAATCAGGTGACTGAAATTGATGCCCTGCATCTCATTCGGCCCTAGATTGGACCTACGGGAAGATTAAATCAGGTAAATCCAGCGCTGTGCATTAACAATCGCATTATCAAACTATAAGGTCATCCCCTAGCCCTTCCGAGGGGTTCAAGCAATCAATGACGGGTCGCTAGCTCAGCGTCAGTCCAGCCAACCAGTTTTAATTGGTTATCATTTAATTCTGGCGCTAGGGGCCAGGTGAACTTCTCTGCATTTTCAGCTGAGGTGATCTGTGGGAATTGATCAGCATTGACAAAGCGATCACTCCAATTCGTGGTTGAGGTTCTTTTACTGATCGCTGCCTTGCGCCTGGAAATGACTTCGTCATTGGATTTCGACCTGGGCATCATACAAATCAAGCTGATGGCTCGAATCAACTCATTATCTGGCAGGTCTTCGCCCGAACCGGGGTTACTGCAATGTACAGTTCGAGAATCCCAAAGTAACAAATCACCGGCTTCCATATGACAGGTAATCGGCCCTTTCTCTAAAATTAACGGATCCTCTTTTGGAAACCTGAAATGATCGATAGAAGGATCAATCCGTGCGAGCCGCTCTGCGTAAAGCTTCGGAATCTCTGGAAACATTCGATGACTGCCGGGAACAATGACATTGCCTCCAGTACTTTCGCTGGTTGGCCTTAAATTCACTAAACCCTGAACACAATGCAGACCGGTACGGCCAATCGGATGCTGGTCTATGTGAAACCAACTACTGCCTAAGTTCGTTTTCCAGGCAGGGTTGAAAGACCAGGGCCGCCACAGGCTGACCCCATCAAAACTGACCAGCAAATCATCGGTATCCCAAAGCCCAGAAAATGCCTGTTTTACCTTGGGGATATCCCGAATAAACCATTGCGCCTGACAGTGCCCGATTCCATAGCTGGGTAATATCCCCCCATGCACTTCTGTCGGCCACCGATCGTTACCCCAGGTCTGGATATCTGCCCTGTCAATACCGGTTCCCAGCCCTTCCAGGTAATCCCAAAGTCCATCCAGGGCGGTTTTAGCCTGCTGACTATCCAGCGCATTGGCAATCACGACATAACCATGTTCTCGCAAATAAGCCACACTTTCTCTGCTACCCGGTTGCATCCTTGGCACCCGCTCATACTTTATCCCCATACGGTCGTGTTGCTCACTCATACTGACTCCCTAAGCCATACCTAAACCATCTACCTACACCCGCCTAAACCATTCTCATCTAGGCCAGCCATCTCCATCAAAATGTCCTGCGGCCCTGTTTTGCCACCCTATCCAAGGTGGTGCTGCTTACCCAGTCGCTGCAGTTGGCTTCCTACTCGGCTCATGCATCCACTATCAGTCACAAACCCAGACAGCATCCTGGTTTGAGTGCCTAGCAGCACCGATTGTTCCAGAACTCGTGCTGTTAACCCTAAGCTCTCTGCCACTGTACTACAAATATCAACCCAGGTATCGGATACGGTCGCCCATAAACGAGTCAATCCGCATTCAATCTGCCTGCAACCTGCGCAGATGATCGACTACAAACTCCATTCGATCCTTACCCCAATAGATCTGATTTTCGATGACCATCGTCGGCGCACCAAACACACCCCGGTCCAACCCATGCTGAGTTTCATCACGTAACTGCTGACCCACCAAATCACCTGTGAACAGGTCACGGTACTCGACTTCAGGCAGGCCTAGCTGTCGGGCGATTCGCATTATACCGTCATCGGTAGCCACATCGGCATCACCTTGCTCCCAATAACGTTCTAAAACTGCCTCAATGAAGGGAATTTCCAGGTGCCAGGCACGGGATGCCAGCGCACCACGCAGCAGGCGACTGGTCTTGATAGGAAATGTCTCTGGAATTTGAAACGGCAAGCGATATTTGTCGGCCCAACGCATCAGATCATCCCTGCGATTGCGCATTTTTGCAGCCGGTTCCTGCATTAAAACATAGTTATGATTTCTAAATACAAACCCAAGATTGAAAGCCTCCGGAACAATCTCAACATTAAACTCTGCCGCAATCGGCTTAAGCAGATGCCAGGCAAAATAGGTATTAGTGCTACCGGGATCCCAATAAAACGCGATATCCATATCAATCCTTACCTTCCATCATACAGAGCATACATCCGAAGTCGCACATTCGAACAGTCTGGAAATGAAAAATCGCCTGCAAACGACCCCCCGGATACCCCGACTCAACCCTCCAGTTGTAACAAAAACGCACGGTATAGCCTAACGCCAGCCATGCAACTGATGGAAACCGATTTATTTGAAACCCCTGATCCGCCCATCATAAACAACCCAGGCCAACCATTATCACGAATTCAAAGAAGCAAAATCTCAATCCGACTGCGCCCCAAAACTCAAAGTTAAGCGCCTACCTGCATTGCGAAAACCCATCCCGACACCGTATCGGTTGCGTCGCACCTGAGCTGATTGTGGTATAACTAATTAAGGACTGTTGCAAAAGAATCTGAGATAGCACGGCCAACTGTTTTTATTCCATCATGAAAAGAGAGCCAACTATGACCATGCCAACAACGCTAAAGCCAGCTCAACATCGCCAGACCGGCTACACAGGAGCGCCTCTGCTGGATCCGCCCCAAGCCTTAGAAATCCCCAAGCCAACTACCAACATGGCAAAAGCCCGTCAAGACCTGGTGAACTATGGCTTATGCCTGGTCGAGGACGCACTGACTGCAGAGGAAGTCAAATGCCTCGGCCAACGCCTGGATCAACAGGCCCTGGCAGAGCGGGCACTAGCGGATAAAGCCCCACCAGGCACCCTGGCCGTACAGCAGAGCATTTCGAACATGGTTAATAAAGGCAAGGTGTTCCTTGATCTGGTAGAACGCCCCATTGTCGATGACTTGGCTGGCCTTCTTTTAGGTAAAGACTTCCTTATCTCCAGCTTAACTGCCGGTGTTTTCCATGGTCCGACCGATCTGCCCCAGCAACTCCATCGCGACCAGGGTCAAGTACCAGCGACTGCGGACTTTCCCGCTGCCTGCAACGTATTCTGGTTACTCGACGACTTCAAACCAGAACGGGGCAGTACTTATGTCGTACCCGGCAGTCATCGCTGGCCCAGCGCTTATCAGATTGAGCCGCCACCGCGCAGCATGGCAAGCCAAATCAGTGCCAAAGCCGGGACGCTGTTCGTCTTTGATGGCCGTATTTGGCATGGTTATGGTGCCAATAAAGAAGGTCACCCGAGACGGCATCTTGCTAATTTCCTATGCTTACCATGGATGCGCCAACAGGAAAACTGGGGCGTGACCTGTTTGCAGGAAGTGCTGGAAGACGCCAGTCCCAAACTCAAGCGGCGACTTGGCTTAAGGACCTATGGAACACTGGGCATGATGAATGGGACCAAAACAGAGTTAGCCCAACGCAGCCTGGGAAACTATGACGTTATGGTGCCCGAATACATTATCGGCGAGCTAGGTCAATTACATAAAACCAAAAGGGTTTCCCGCAAACCCCAATAATGGGCAAACCTGCATTGAAGAAAATCGTCATGAATGACCTCTCCTACGAACAAAAGCGACAGTTTAAAGCAGACGGCTTTTTTATCATCGAAAACGCAGTTCCCAGAGAACTCATCGACAACGCCAAGCAAAAAATAATGGCCACCCAACCCCGGTCTGAACGCCGGCTGCTGGTGCCGGCTGAACTGGCGACCCACCCGGATATCATCGGTCTTTTCTATGAGAGTTGCCTGGACGGACTTCTACAAAATCTCATGGGACCATTCCCGCCGCTGATCAGTTGCCAGGTGGCGGTCACACCTGCCTTTGATCAATTAGGCGGCGAACCAGGAACCCACGTCGATGGATCCTGGAGTGGCGACATACCCGCTTCCGCCGATGAAATCGATCTAACCACGGGTCGACCGCGCAATGCCGCTGCTTACTTTGGCGAAAACGATGACAAGCGAGGGACCAATGACGGGCAGCTCTGGATCGACCCTGACCGACGAATCTCCACCGGGAGCTACACAGCACTCGTTGGCATCTGCCTGAGTGATCAGAGCGTGCCAGGAAATGGCCAGTTCGCCGTACTCAAGGGCCTGCACGAAGAAGTTGAACAGACTTTTATACAACAACGGGACGCAGGCAGCATTATTGGTCCGGAAGGGGCTGGCTGGCCGCGAATGAAAATCAGCCGGCGCGGAATTCCCTACATGAATGGCCTTCCGGATGCGATACGGGCCCGAAAATCTGAACTGGCAGCGGCAAACAAGCCTATTTCTGGCTGGCCCTGGCCGGAACTCACGCCTGTTCTTATGAAGCCAGGCGATGCGGTCGTGGCACTGCACAGCTGTCCACATGCGCCCACGCCTAATCTCGGACCCAATCCCAGGATCAACGTCTACTTTCGGGTTCGCCGCCTGAGAGCAGGAAATCCCCATGAAGGCAGCAGGCGAGTGGGTCACGGCGTCAGTGACCACCCTGACCGGGGTTACTTTGGTCAATTCCTCGACTATCCCGATGGATATGATCCCTGGCAGACATCCATTAACAAACTCTGCAACCATTGGAGCGAATGGGATGGGATGCAGACCATCGTCACGTCTTAGCGGTTAGCAACCGAATAGATCAGCCTTCATCGCTCAAGCTTGTCTCTACCAGCCGGGCAAAAAAACTAGCGCCATAAACCAACGCGCGATCATCAAAATCATAATCGTGGTTGTGAAGGGGATAACTATCCTGACCATTGCCCAAGTTCAGGTAACAGCCAGGCACAACCTCTGCCATATAGGAAAAGTCCTCAGAGCCCGTACCTGGTTTTCCGGTCTTGTAGACATTCTCTTCACCGACCAAGTCATCACAGACGATCGCGGCCAGTTCAGATGCGGCTGCATCGTTGACAACTGGATGAAATATGATTCGGAAATCAATTTCCGCAACGGCACCATGGGCTGCACAAACGCCATCGACAATCTGGTTCATTTTCGCTTCAACCTGGGTCATAACCGGCATCGATAAGGTCCTGACGGTCCCAGCCAATTTAGCGGTAGCCGGAATCACGTTGTAAGCATCACCACCCTGAACCTGCGTAATCGACACGACTGCAGTCTCAGTTGGCGGCGTACTCCTGGAGACGATCGACTGCAATGCCACGATCAATTGGCCTGCCACCAAAATAGGATCAACGCCTTGATCCGGGAATGCCCCGTGAGCCCCCTTACCCACCACGGTAATATCAAAAAAAGCACCCGCCGCCGTTCTTGTTCCGGGTACTGCAGCAAACTTACCGACTGGCAGCCCCGGAGCATTGTGCATGGCGAACAGGTTGTCACAGGGGAACTGCTCAAATAACCCATCTTCGATCATCGCCTTCGCGCCACCAATACCCTCCTCTGCGGGTTGAAAGATAAAGTTAACCTGGCCACGAAAATTTCGAGTTTCCGAGAGATATTTTGCAGCCGCGAGCAACATGGTGGTGTGCCCATCATGGCCACAGGCATGCATTCGACCCCGTTGCGTCGAACGATGATCAAATGTATTCCTCTCTTCAATGGGCAGCGCATCCATATCGGCTCTTAAGCCAACGGCCTTTGTCTCATTACCAACCTTGAGAACACCGACCACCCCTGTTTTCCCTATTCCCGTAAAGACCTCCATTCCGAACTCACTGAGTTTCTCCGCAACAAACCCAGCGGTCCTGTTTTCCTCGAAACCCAATTCAGGATGGGCGTGAATATCCCGCCTCCAGCGCGTTAACTCATCTTCCATCGCTACGATTTCTTTGACCAAAGACATGCATCCTCCTACTACTCATTTACAAAGACAGCATACGGGCTCTAATTCCGCTCAGGTTGACCTACACCTGACTGAAACAAACACCCATTAACATTCTATGACGTTCACAGCGAGCCCGCCTCTGGACGTTTCCTTATATTTCGTTTTCATATCCTTACCCGTCTGATGCATGGTTTTAATGACCCTATCCAGAGACACATAATGATCTCCATTACCCAGCAATGCCATTCTCGCCGCATTAATGGCTTTCACTGCCCCCATCGCATTTCGTTCTATGCACGGTATCTGGACCAATCCCCCGACTGGGTCACAAGTGAGCCCAAGGTTATGTTCCATGCCTATTTCCGCCGCATTTTCTACCTGTTGCGGTGTACCCCCGAGAATTTCTGCCAATGCCCCAGCCGCCATGGAACAGGCAACCCCAACTTCCCCCTGACAGCCGACTTCCGCACCAGAGAGTGATGCATTATTTTTGTAAAGCAAACCAATTGCCCCCGCCACAAGAAGAAACCGGCATACACCATTGTCGTCAGCGCCGTTGACGAAACGATAATAGTAATGTGCCACGGCAGGAATAATACCCGCAGCGCCATTGGTCGGCGCCGTAACCACCCGGCCACCGCCGGCATTTTCCTCATTGACCGCTAAGGCATAGAGATTTACCCAATCCATCGCTGACAATGCATCTAGCTCATGTCCAGAAGACATTAAGCGTCGATATAATCCTGGAGCTCGCCTTTGCACCCTTAGCTTGCCCGGCAGCAGCCCTTCAGTCCGGCAACCTCTGGCAACACAATCCTGCATAGCCTGCCAGATATTCATCAAGCCCTGATGAATGGATTCCTCATCCTGCCAAACACATTCATTAGCCAGCATAAGCTGGCTCACCGGCTGGCCAGTCTGCTCGCACAATCTGAGCAGATCCTCACCATTTTCAAAGGGATAGGGCAATGTTGACGCTTCTGGCACGATGCGAACCATGTCCATTTCCGTTTTTTCCACAACGAATCCACCACCAACAGAGAAGTAGGTCTTATCAATAATCAGAGCACCCTGCTGATCGAAGGCAGAGATCACCATAGCATTAGGATGCCCCGGTAACGATTTCTTCTTCCTGAACAGAATATCTCGCTGCTCAACAAAGGGAATCGGTTCAAATCCCGGCAAACCAATTCGCCCGACTACGCGGATGCGTTCGATAAAGTGCGCCACCTTGGCAGGGTCAACTGTGTCTGGCGCCTCACCGATTAATCCCAGCATGACCGCCCGGTGTGAGCCATGGCCCTTCCCGGTGGCTGCCAGCGAGCCATACAGTTCAACCTGAATACGCCCTAAACTCGCACTCGAACAGGATGCTCGAAGCAGGGTAGCAAAGGTTGCCGCTGCTCTCATTGGGCCAATTGTATGGGAGCTCGAAGGACCGATCCCTATCTTAAAAAGTTCGAATATACTGGTTGCCATGGCTGTGCTCTCTTATCACCAACGCTTTACCACCAATAACCCAGTGGCACCCTAAGGCACCAGAAGAAGTTATTGGAGAAAATGACTCACCCCCGTGAGGAATTCACTATTTTAACCTCTCCGCACCTAAAATGCCGTCAATTAATTAGCCAAACACACCTGGTACGGCAAAATTGAACACCCCGAATGAGCGGCAGCCGCGACAATCTGGAAAGCGCAATTATTGACCCGGTGATGCGGGAATGCTCTATAGTATACGGGCTCAATGCTCAAGGAACTCCCTATGCCCGAAGACACAAATGATCCAGGCCATGGGTCAGCCTCTCGCCTA
>CAZGCW010000069.1:1461-17599 GCA_964524295.1 uncultured Pseudomonadales bacterium | reverse complement strand
ACATACACCGACATCATCCTACCTCTATAACCCGAAAAACAATATCGAAGTCGGCACTGCCTACCTGAGAATATTAGCTGAACGCTATCTGACCGGTATAAACCACCCCCAAAAAATGGAATATGCCATTATTTCAAGTTATAACGGCGGATCCGGTAATTTATGGTTGAGCCTCAATTCGAAGGGTAGCAAAAGCAAAGCCATTGCACGTATTAATAAAATGAGTGTTTCCGAATTCTACTGGTTCTTAACGCATCGGCATCGACGGCATGAAACCAGAAATTACTTGAAAAGGGTCAGCGGCAAGATCGAAAAGTACCGACATTTATGAGCCAAAGCGAATCGACAAAGCTGCTCTGTGCTCTATCCATATCACTGATTAAGCTCAGTGAGACTGATCCAAAACCAACATCAGGTCAATTTAAGTGAGCCCTATGTTGGTTTCTGGAGGAGTTTTTCACAGCCGGTCCCAGACAGGATCTTATCAACCCGCTGACGGTCCTCACTATCCAGTTTGGCGTATTCGATCCGCAGCCATTGCAGGCACTTAGCCTGGTAGGGAAACGGCTCCTGGACCCAAGGCTTGCCTTCAACACGGGTCTTCACTGTCTCCTGACCCGCTTCAAGTGCCGCGCTATTTGCCAGCATGACCGGCACATAGGTACGACCCAACTCGGTCAGCAACTCCGTAAGGGAGGCTGGGAAATCGTCTGCATCAACAAATCCATCCGATACTACCTCAACACCGGATAAATCTTCCATTTTACTCACCCAAGCATGCACTCTTGGAAACCCGGCTACAGCAACGTTCGATGGTGTCGGATCGAACTGGGTGAGCTGTGTTAGTTGACCCAGACAGCCGAAGTCGGCCGATCCAGGACGATTGCCCATGATGAAAGGGTAGTCTTTCAGGTGCTGGTTCAGGTAAATCAGGAATCTTCGGTAACTCTCCTCGATCACCGGGGCGGTGGTATCGTTAGAACCGACCACATAGAGCCTTGAAATCTGCCTTTCTGAAAACATCTGCTTCATTTGAGCCATCACTGCATCTGATTGGGTTACATCAGCATAGTGGGGCAAGATTGAACCCGCCATATCAATATCAGCCTGATAATACCAGCGATAATGAAACATGGCCTTGGTCAACCACTCGTCTCCA
The DNA here is from genome assembly GCA_964524295.1 of uncultured Pseudomonadales bacterium. Classification (GTDB taxonomy): domain Bacteria; phylum Pseudomonadota; class Gammaproteobacteria; order Pseudomonadales; family Azotimanducaceae; genus UBA9926. The sequence continues at coordinate 16,440 of CAZGCW010000069.1, read as the reverse complement.
TAGTCCTCGAGCAAGTAGTCAATAAAAGCAACCGCCGGATCCTCCGGGATCACTGACCTCCCGGGGTACTCAATTTCGAGCCGCCGTATAATCGGCGTACTATCAACCTCAGCGACCATTTCACCGCTACTATCAGGGAAATAAAATACCGGAATTAAACCCACTTTTGGCTTCGGCAAATCACCGCTGTCAGCCTGGAGATATCGATAAGGAATACGACGAAATCGCAGCACCGCCAGCATCTTTCTGGTGTAAGGCGATCCAGGTGACCCTCGAACCGGTAACAGCGAATCAGTCATCGTGCGTTTCTCCTATAACCAATATGGTTTTTCTGTTTAATCTATACACTGTCGCTTTTTAGAGAGGGCCAGATAATAGCGCCCACCTTATGACTCACACTCAACTGATGCGCCAGGTGGCAAGTCGACATGGCCGAACCAAACAACCAAAGCTGGGTGTACAGATGATAGGGTCTTTTAGCGACTCAGCAAATCGATCCGTTATCTCTCAATTATTCCACGAAAAAGGGTATATTTGCATGGGCTGCACTGTTTTTGGTATCAGTGACCTGAACAAACAATCGATAGGCTCCCTTCGAAGCAGGCACCCTGATCAACCTATCTGACTCGCCACTGGTCTGGATAACCTGTCCAAGCCGCTCCGGTACTAACTCGCTATCGCCACCCACAGCTGAACTTTTACTTTCTCGCATGATCCAGAAGGTGTAGGCCAGTGGATCACCCTCGGGGTCTATGGCGCGAACGCGTGCAGGATACTGGGCCCCAGCCTGCAAACGGACATTGTCCACCGCCTTGTAATTATCCAGTAAAAAGCTCACCAGTTTTGGTGCCCGATTAGCAGGCCAGCTCCCCTGCCATAGATAGTACAATCGATCCGCTGCTTCAGTCGGATAGCCATCGGTCGTCAAGGTTCCATACCAGGTCGGGGTCCGCTCCTGTTTCTGACCCCAGAGAAAAGCATAAGAACCAATGACTTGGCCTTTCAATTTCTGGATAACGTCCTCATAACCCCGCTGATAATGCTGGGCTTTTTCGAAACTGGTCAACTCTATTGGCGCACCCCAGCGCGTTGATGGGACCTCCCAGTGACCAATGGTGCCCCATTCGGTCACCATGACAGGCATGCCCAGATGGGTGCGCTCTATAGCATCGCCTAAACCAAGCAGCCCCCCATAAACCTGAATACTGAGGAAGTCGAGTGCTGGCGCGCGCTCCTTGACCCGCGCTATAACTCGCGGATCCAACCCGGCTAATGCCGTCGTGACCGGATGATAGGGATCAATCCGGTGAATCATCTCTGCTATGTCATTAACGGCATCCCACACTTTGGGGTTAGTTGAATCAAAATTAAGTTCATTACCAATTATCCAGGTCAACAATGCCGGATGATGATGGAAACGTTTAACCTGCTCCGTTAGGTGATCCAGTTGTTCCGCGACCTTGCTTGGATTGTCATAATCAAAACCGAGACGTTCTCTGCCCACATCCAGGCACAGCGATACCGTCATCCCAAGTGCCTCTGCCTGATCCAAAATTTCCCCCTCACCCACATGCCAGGTCCTAACTGAATTGGCACCATGCGCTCGCAAGCTGGGCAGATCTTTCACGTGCGCACCCGCTCCGAGTACCGGGTAGGGCGCACCTGCTCTGAGTAATTGGTATTGCTCTCCGGAACCACTGATCTCAACCTTGACCGGTAAGCTGGAAACCTCTGCGAGACTCCACGAGGATATTAAAATCAGTGTTATCCCAGACCCGAAGCACTTTCCTGGGCACACTTTTAGTTTGCGATTTAAACGATTATTTTGAATGCAATATCCGATTAACTCGTTATAGAAAGCCAACCATCTTCTCATGAGGTCACCAGTTGAACCTGCCCGCCCAGGATAGCAGCCGAACTCCCACCCACCCAAATCTCGATCATGCCTGCTTCGACCAGCCAGCGCGACCCATTGAAAAAAGACAAGTCTTGCCACTGGATAGTAAAAACCAACTTCGTGCTGGCCTGGCTTTTCAGAGCGACCCGTTGAAACTGTTTAAGTTGACGAACAGGCCGCGTGACGCTGGCAACGGGGTCTCGAATATATAATTGCGCCACTTCAACACCCTCGACGGGCCCGGTATTTTCAAGCAAAACACTGACCTCGACTGATTGGCCTGGTTTAACCGCATCACTGGAAAAACGCAGATCACGATAAGCAAATTGGGTATAGGACAAACCAAAGCCAAAACAGAATCGAGGCGAAGGCGCCACATCTAAATGAAATGACGTATTGCCGACTGATAACTGAGGCGCATGGGGATCAATATCATCCAGCCCAATAACCGTTTCCGGCGTCGCCGGCTTACCCGTATTACCATGTGCATAGTAGATAGGGATCTGCCCAACGGCCCTCGGTATCGTCATCGGTAATTTGCCTGATGGATTAGTGTTACCCAGCAACACATTAACCAAAGCCGGCCCGGCCATAGAACCTGGATGCCAGGCATAAAGCACCGCATCGAGTTTATCGATAACCGCCTCCATCACCAGGGGCCGACCTGCCATAACAATTGCAATAACGGGTTTACCCAGTTCGGCTACTGCGCTAATGAGCGCCTCTTGTGCCCCCGGCAACCTTATATCGGTTCGGCAATGGGCTTCTCCCGATAAAATGGCTTCTTCACCCAAGGCCAGGATCACCACGTCTGCCGTTTTTACCAATTTTAAGACAGCCTGAAATTGAGCGTGGCTCTGATCACGAGAGGTTTGCAATCCGGGGTGAAAACTCAACTGCCCATCAAGTTCGTTTGACAGCGCTGTTTTAAGGGTGATGCTACTGGCTTCGTCGACATCAAAAACCCATGTTCCTAGCTGCTCCAGAGGTTGGTCAGCCATCGGCCCGACCAGCAAAACGTGGTCGTCTGACTCCTTATTGAGGGGCAATACCTTGTCCGCATTCTTAAGCAATACCATACTTTGTTCGGCGAGCTGCTGGGCAATGCTCACGATTTTTTCCCGTTGCAAAGGCTCAACCGCCTTTGGGCCAGAACTATCAAACAAGCCCATCCGGTATTTAGTAGCCAGAATTTCCAAGACTAGATCATCAATCAGGTTGGTCTCCAACTGCCCTGACTCGACCATCGCCTGCAAATTTTCAGCGTAAACATGGCTGGCCATATCCAAATTAATGCCCGCATCCACAGCTTGACTTGCAGCTCCCCGGCGATCTTCACAAATACCATGGGTCTGCAGTTGAGAGATCGACTCCCTATCACTGACCACATAGCCCAGAAAACCCCATGCCTTTCTGAGTATGTCTCGCATTAACCAGGGATTTCCAGAGGGCGGTAAGCCGTTTAAATCACTGAATGAGGGCATCAGGCTTAAGCACCCTGCCTCGATACCGGCTAGAAATGGTGGGAAATAGACGTTCTGTAACTCTAACTCAGGGATAGAGGTTGTATTGTAATCACGGCCACTTTCACTGGCGCCATAGCCAGCAAAGTGTTTCAAACAACTCAGTAACTGATACTGAGTACCATTTTGGTAACCCCGGACCATCGCCTTACCCATTTCTGATGTCAGCACCGGATCTTCACCATAACCTTCTGCAACTCGGCCCCATCTGGGATCTCTGCAAATATCAACCATGGGAGAGAACGTCCAATTTATGCCTGACTGACTCGCCTCCATGGCTGCAGCTTGCGCTCCGGCTTCCACCAGACCCGGATTCCAGGTTGCCGCTTGCCCCAACGGAATTGGCTGACCAATTTTAAAACCGTGAATGACATCGCGACCGATTAACAATGGAATACCATGCGGACTCTGCTCTCGGGCAAGCCGCTGCAATTCATTGACCGTTTCCGGGTTTACTTCATTGAGTACCGACCCAATCGAACCATTAACGATGTTCTGCCTTAAATCGGCCGGGATATCACCTTGATGACCATTAACCTGTACCATCTGGCCTATTTTTTCCGCCAGGGTCAGTTGTGATAGCAACAAAGCTGCCCTACCTTTCGCATCAGAAGACAGCACCGATTGACTATCAGGCTCAGGCATCTATCTGGGCATAGTGGAAGCACGTGTCACAACACTGCACTTAAAAGGCTCATCCGGAAGTTCGATCTTCTCGCCGCGTAATTTTCGGATTAACAGCGTGGTGACGGACTCTGCCATTTCCATAATGGGTTGTCTGACCGTCGTCAATGGGGGCCAGATCTGCGAGGCTATGGGTGTATCATCAAAACCAATGACCGACAAATCATTCGGTACATTCAATCCGCGTTCGTGGGCTTCATAGATGGTTCCTGCCGCCATATCATCATTGCTGGCGATAATAGCAGTGGGGCGATCGGTGAGCTTAAATAGCTTTCGAGAAGCACTCTTCCCGGATTCAAAACTAAATTGGCCATCGCACACCAGCTTACGGTCATAGTTAAGTTTAAAGTCCTTTAACGCACTCTTATAACCATTGAATCGTTTCTCAGTAGCACCATGCTCAGGATCGCCTTTTATAAAGCCAATCCGAGTATGGCCCTGCTCAATAACGAATTTAGTGACACTATAACTCGCTTCCTCATCGTTACAGACCACACTGATATTTTCAGGGATGTCCGTCTTTGGGGCAATGCGCGCAAAAGGGATCTCGAGCTCATCTAGCAAGGCATTAATCTCGCTATAATCACCCATAGGCGCCGGTAAGATAATCCCATCTAATCGAGACTGGGTCGCAAAAATCCGAACTTCGCTAACCAGTTCTCTATTAGGCAAGGTCAATGGCAATAATAACAAAGTATAACCGCCTGCTTCGCAGGCCTTTAAAGCGCCATTGAGAACGTCTTTCATGTAACTGAACTCATTGGGATTTTCATACACAAGGCCAATCACATAAAAACGCTTTCCTGACAGGACTCTAGCCGCAGTATTGGGTCGGTAATTGAGCTCGCTAATCGCTTGCGTCACCCGGGTTCGGGTAGATTGCCTCACATTCGGCTCAGAGTTGACAACCCTTGATACCGTTTTTATCGAAACGCCGGCCAGAGCCGCGACATCGACAATCGTCACTGCCGGTTTTGAAGTTTTTTTCTTTGATTGTTCGACCACCACCTATCCCTCTATTACAACCCAATACTTTAAGACAATAACTCTATTAGAAACAATTTAACTAACGTTATTAACTGAAAGCTGGAATGACTCACCGTGATTAGATTATAAATCAGTCTTTCTCTAAAAAAACACGTTTTAAAACTATTATTCAGGATCTCCAGAGGAAGCAGCACATCCTATTTTGACAGCGTTGTCATTTGATCACTCTTACGGCTCGCGGTCAAGTTATCCATAGCAAAGTAACTTCGGGCAAATCAAAAACCGATCACCAACCCGGATTGTATTCCTTCAAGTCTATTGTGAACTCTCAACCCCTCAAGCAATAGGTTAGCGGGTTAACTTGTTGCGACGGGTCATCTGCACTGCGAATCTTGAACATCAGTCCAGGATCTGTCCGATTCCTGGCTTTGTCCCGCTTTTTCCTAACCAGTACCGTTTGCTTAGCCTAGTCACAGGGTTTACTGATCAATTCACTCGAAAACAAACACAAGATTCTCTCTTGCAAAATCACTGAAATGACCAATTTGCTGGAACACCTAACTAAAATGCAAAGTTCCATGGAAACCTGCTGTTCACCCAAAGTAAAACAATTGCTTTGTTAACCTAGAAGATTACTTTTCCGGAAAAACAATGCCTGTCCACACAAAGCGCTTTTTACACCAAAACACCTACTCAATAGGCAAACTAAATTAATTATGACAACGGTGTCATAATTATTGTTTGATGCTATACTGACAACGTTGTCAGTCGCTTTCGGATTCTCAGGCAAAGCAATATGGAGCGCCTTTTGAATCAAAGCCATTGTCACAGAGCTCATCATTTCCGAATGGAGACTGGTAAATATGAGTGTAAAGGTCTGAGTGAGGAATCGTACGCACTGGTAATGCTAGGTCGACTTTTGACTCATCTAAGCGTATTGCGGTAAAGACAAGAAGTGATTATGAGTGAACAAGTAATCGATCAGAAATCGTTAGAAACAAGCACCGACGAATTTGTAACTTTAAATGGTGAGTCGTATTTTATCATTCGTGAAGTTGACAAATTGGAACCGTTTTTCATCAGCATCGCATCCTCCGACGATCACTGGTTGTTTATCTCATCCAGCGGTGGCTTAACAGCAGGTCGAGTCTCCCCAGAGAATGCTTTATTCCCCTATATACCCGTAGACCGAATTCATGAATCCAACCCTCACACCGGACCCATCGCCTTGGTTCGGATCAAACACCAGGGAAATACCTTAACCTGGGCACCTCTGGCTCACGAAATCAGCCCACAGCATCAAATAACTCGCAACCTTTACAAGAATTATCTTGGCAACAAGATCTGCTTTGAAGAGATAAACCATGATTTCAACCTCGTATACCGCTATACCTGGTCAACCAGCCGACAGTTTGGCTTTATAAAATCAGTTGAGCTGATTAACGCATCCCAACAGCAATACCAACTTGAAATTTTAGATGGATTACAAAACATTCTACCCGCCGATATACCCAGGCAGACGCAGGAAACATCAAGCAACCTGGTAGATGCTTACAAATGGACAGAACTCCATGAGCCGACTTCGCTGGCTGTGTACACACTTTACGCGGCGATTTCGGACAAAGCACAGCCGGGAGAATCGTTGCGAGCGAATAGCGTGTTCTGTCTCGGTCTGCCCACTGCAGGTTTCCTGATTTCCTCTGAGCAAATCAGGGATTTCCTGCAGGGGTCCGGAGTAACCCAGGAACAGCAAAAACGCGGCCTGCGTGGCGCTTATCTGGCAAACGCTAAAGTGAACATCCGTCCGGGAGAAAAGTTAAACTGGGAAATCGTAGCGAACCTACAGCAAACACAGGCCCAGATCGTACACCTGCAGAACGAATTAAAAAATCCCAAACAGATTAAAGCGCAGCTGAATTACGATATCGACAAGAGCACCGACGAATTGGCTCGACTCATGGCAGCAAGCGATGGTTTCCAATGTACTGCTGAACAAAGGGTCACGCTCCATCACTATACCAATGTCCTGTTTAATGCCCTCCGAGGCGGCACCTTTATCCATCAAATGGCTATTAATCGGGCTGACTTTACTGCCTCGATAAAACACTTCAACAAGCAGGTCTTCAATCGTAATCAGCTCCTCCTGGATCACCTTCCTGAAACACTGACTCTAGGCCAGCTTAACACTGCGATCGCAAAGATAAACGACCTTCAGCTTCAGCGCCTCAGCCAGGAATATCTACCTATTTCCATTGGTCGTCGTCATGGGGATCCAAGTCGACCCTGGAATCACTTTTCGATCACCCTCAAAGATGAAACAGGACAACAGCGGCTTAGCTATCAGGGAAACTGGAGAGATATCTTTCAAAACTGGGAAGCCCTGGCGCTGAGCTTTCCTGACTTTATTGAAAACATGATCGCTAAATTTGTTAATGCGTCAACAATCGACGGTCATAACCCCTATCGCATTACCAGTGAAGGTATTGATTGGGAAATTGAAAATCCAGAGGATCCATGGAGTTCCATCGGTTACTGGGGTGACCATCAAATCAATTACCTCCTCAAACTGCTTGAAATCTCAAAACAATTCCATCCTGATCACCTAAACAAACTACTGACTTCAGCGACCTTTTCCTATGCCAATGTACCCTACCACCTGAAAGGTTTTGACCACATTCTGGCAGACCCAAAGAACACGGTGATTTACAATAACGAACTTGCCAAGCTTATCGATAGTCGGGTTAACGACATCGGCGCAGACGGCAAACTTATTCTGGATGAAGCGGGTCAAGTTTATCTGGTCACCCTGCTTGAAAAACTGATCGTGCCATTATTAAGCAAGCTTGCCAATTTCGTCATCGAAGGGGGTATCTGGCTCAATACCCAAAGACCAGAGTGGAATGATGGCAACAATGCGCTGGTCGGCCATGGCGTTTCCATGGTTACCTTGAACTATATGCGACGATACGTCTTGTTTCTCGCAAATCTGCTAGCACTGCTACCCAACAAGATTAAGCTGACTGAAGCTGTGGGTGACTGGATGACGGAAACAGCGCGCATTATTAACAGGGCAGCTCGAGAAGTGGCAACTCAGGCGATGACAGCTGAGCAGCGCTTTGAAATTCTCAATGAACTCGGCCAAACCGCGAGTCACTATCGTACCCAGGTATATCAGCTCAAAGGCTTCACAAAAGCAAAACCCTTCTCACTGAAAACATTAGACGGCCTGTTCAAGGATGTATTAATAACGATAGAACATACCATTGATTCCAACACCAGAGATGACAAGCTTCACCATAGCTATAATCTAATCCGCTTTGACAAAAATACCGCCGTGCTGAACCGTCTATATTCTATGCTCGAAGGCCAAGTAGCGGTTCTCAGCTCAGGCGCATTATCGGTCAGTGAGTCCACTGATCTATTGAAGGCCCTTTTTATCAGTGATTTTTATCGCCCGGATCAACAGTCCTTCATGCTTTATCCAGACAGACCGCTACCGAGTTTTCTCGAGAAGAACATCATCCCAACCGAAGCAGTTGAACGAATCCCTCTACTGGCAAAAATGCAACAAGACAACGATGTTCGACTATTTGAGACTGACACCGATGGGACCACCCGGTTTAACGCTGCATTTATCAATATAGATTATTTAAACGTCCAGTTAGATGAACTCACTGCAGAATATAGAGAACTCGTCGAACCCTGCAGAATAGATATAAAATCTTTATATGAAGACGTATTCAGGCATGAAGAATTCACCGGTCGATCGGGCAGTATGTTCAGTTTTGAAGGCCTTGGCTGCATTTGGTGGCATATGGTGGCTAAATTACTACTGGCTGTTCAGGAAACCTATTTCAATGCACTGGATCAACAGGCTGATGAAGAACAATGTAAGATCCTTGCAAACTATTACTATCTGATTCGTGATGGCTTAGGCTTCAATAAAACCCCCTCGCAATATGGCGCATTTCCAACCGACCCGTATTCACACACACCCAGCCATGCCGGAGCCCAACAACCGGGTATGACTGGGCAGGTAAAAGAAGAAATCATTTCTCGATTTGGCGAACTGGGTCTCCGTGTACTCGACGGTCAATTATCTTTTAGACCTGTTCTGCTAAGAGCGCAGGAATTCATCAAAACCCAGCAGAATTTTCGATACCTGGACTTAGTTTCGGGTTGGCAGGAGATCGCCTTAACACCGGATTCCCTTGCCTTTACCTGGTGCCAGGTACCAATCGTGTACCAAATGGCAAAAACGACGCCAGGTAAAATCACAATTGAATGGCGCAATGGTCAATTAGAACACCTTGGCGGGAGCACGCTTTCCAAAGAGACCAGCGCTCAGATTTTTTCCAGAAGTGGCTCGATCAAACAGATTTCGGTACTCATAGACCCAGTAAAATTACTCAAGTTCGAACCGCCCCACATCGTCTAAAATAAATCCGCCTTTTTATCGATTTTCGGGCTGCTTGTCTACCTCGTGAAACACACTGCCTGACTCAGTGACGCTGTCTAATTTTGACTCCCTCTGGTCAATCCCAGCAGCAGAGATCAAGTCATTCCAGCTAGACCAAATACAAATAACAACTGTGTATTCCAGCGGCTCTATCGCTTATGTTATGTTAGACTTTTATCCCTCCTAATTAGAGGTTGCCATGAGTAACGTTAAAGAATTGCTGGAAACAAAGGGCCGTTTCATCTGGTCAATAGATGCGGCTGAATCCGTCTACAATGCAGTCGCCATGATGGCCGAAAAAAACGTCGGCGCACTGGTCGTCACCACTGCTGACTCCCCATTGGCAGGAATAATTTCCGAGCGTGATTATACACGGGCACTCATTCTCGCAAATAAACCCTCACAGGACACCCGGGTCTCCGAAATCATGACCACTGATGTTGTCTATGCAACTGAGAGTACACTTCTGGAAAAATGTATGACACTCATGTTGCAGAAAAAAATCCGTCACTTGCCGATCGTTGACAACAATACCACCATCGGCATGATTACGCTTGGTGACATCCTGAAAACCATTATCAAGCAGCAGTCGCTTACCATAGAGGAACTGGAAAGCTTTATCTACGAAGACCAGGGCGGCGAAGGATAGCACCGGACAACGGTAGAGTAGAGTGTCTCCGGCTAAAACCTGATGGCCTTATAATTTAGCGGCTTTGACTGACTCGGCACCTCTCCCCCAGGGTGCGGCTTCTTTTTGTCGCCGACACACCCCCAGCGCTTGCCCAAAAGGCGACCAATGTGGATACTTCTGATTTAGCCTAGCTAGGAGCATCATAATTGAAAGTAGAACTCCGCCATTCCTTTAACAGTCGTCTTCCGGATTTAGATCTGCATCCCTATCGATCCGGTGCATGGCAACCACAAAATCAAGAATATGATGCATGGGATATGGATGTTATTGGTGAAATCCCGACTGACTTAAATGGCGTCTACCTGAGAAATACCGAAAACCCGCTATTCGAACCCATCAAGCGCTATCATCCATTTGATGGTGACGGCATGTTACATTCCATCTCATTCGAAGCGGGTGAGGCCAGATACGCGAATCGATTTGTTCGAACCGATGGATTTATGGAAGAGCAGAAAGCCCAGCGTAGCTTGTGGGCCGGTATTACAGAGCACCCAAAAAATGCGATCGCCAGCCACGGCTGGGGTGCGAGAACCAGGATGAAAGACTCATCCAGCACAGACGTAATCGTTCATGGGGGCGCCGCTCTGGCGAGCTTCTATCAGTGCGGGGAACTATACCGACTCGACCCACGCACACTTGAAAACCTGGGTAAAACAACCTGGCAGGGCCAATTCCCCGCCGAGGGCGTATCCGCACACTGCAAGGTGGATGAGCATACTGGCGAGCTGTTGTTTTTTAACTACTCTACCGAGGCGCCTTTCATGAAATATGGCGTAGTCAGCAAGGAAGGGATACTGACCACCTATGAAGATATACCATTACCCGGCCCACGGCTTCCGCACGACATGGCATTTACCGAAAACTGGTCTATCCTCAATGACTTGCCTCTTTACTGGGAACCGGAAGCACTAGCCCAAGGGTATTACTCGAATACCTTTAATAGAAACCTGGCGAGTCGCTTCGCCCTTATCCCACGCCACGGAAAAACAACCGATATTAAATGGTTTGAAGCAGACCCTACCTTTGTCCTGCATTTCGCCAATGCCTACGAAGAAGGTGATGAAGTTGTTCTAGACGGTTATTTTCAACATAACCCAACAGCACGAGGAACACCCAGGCAAAAAAATGAATTTAAGGGATTTGAAACACTGGATATGAACACGCTCGAACCGCGAGCTCATCGCTGGCGATTCAACTTAAGAACAGGTCAATGTACTGAAGAAACGGTGCACCCACGACTGGCTGAATTTCCCATGATCAATGGTCGTCATGCAGGTCGACCTTATCAGTACAGCTATAACACTTTATGTGCGGCTGGTATTTTTGCCTTCAATGGACTGAGCAAACTAGATGTACAAAAGGGCACGGACGAAGTCATTTCCTATCCTGATGGAACCTTCATCAGTGAAACAGTGATGGCTCCCCGGGCTGGTTCCTCTGCTGAAGATGACGGATATCTCATTACCTTCAGTTCAAATATTAACGACAATGTATCTCATTGCTTGATTTATGACGCTAGCCACCTGACTGATGAACCCATCGCTAAAATTCGTTTACCGGAGCGAATTGCCAGTGGCACTCATGCAACCTGGGCTCCTCTGGAAGATTTATCGGCTTAAGATCCAAGTTAGGAAGCTAGGCAATACCGGCTTATGTGAGGCTGATCATTTTAACGACCCGGCTCAAGGAGCAGAGTCACTGTTCCGCAATCCACGCCCCATGATTAGCAATATTCAACTGACAGGCTCAATCCGGCGAAGGCCGAAAATCAATTCCAACAGCGCGCGGGGGAACCTCGACCCAACTTCAATACCGTTTCCGTATAGAGACTACGGAAAAAAGCTCAGCAGCCAATTGAGCAGAGTCGTCAGTTCGGCCATCATTTTGATTTTGACCTAACTAAAATTACTTCGGCCGGCCTAACGCAAAGAGACCCGTCAGGGTAGACTGGAAGCATACAGAGCAGGGCAACCAGAGGGGCTAACTATGGATATTGGCGTTACTATTCGCAATATGGGACCAGAATCAACAGGAGATCTGGTCCTTAGCTGTGCCCTGGAAGCAGAAAACCAAGGCATAGAATCGTTGTGGATCACAGATCATATTGCAATCCCGCCAAATGATGCCGAGGGCAGTGGCGGCCGCTATCTTGACACACTGACAACTCTGGCGTGGCTGGGTGGCGCTACTCGACGCATCAAACTGGGTTCAGGCGTGTTGATTCTGCCCTATCGCCCGATGCTACCCACCGCTAAACAGATAGCGACCATCCAGGAGCTAACAAAAAACAGACTGATACTGGGAATAGGTACCGGTTGGATGGACCCGGAATTTAAAGCCCTGGGTATCGATCGACACCAACGTGGTCACATCACCGACAACACTTTAGAGTTCCTGAACGAATGTTTTTCAAAGGATGAAGTTTCCCTTAACGACCAAACCTTCCTGTTCAAACCGCGCCCCGAGAAGCCGCCCATACTAATCGGCGGTAGGGCACCCCATGCCTTGTACCGCGCAGCTCATTATGCAAACGGCTGGATCCCCATGGCCCGTCACCCGCAACAAATTGCAACCCATATCAAGGAATATCGGCAAATGACCGACAACCTCGGCAAGCCAAGGGGCAACATCACGGTTATGACCCACCTGCCCTTAGATGAGCCTGATGCAGCAAGGCAATTACTGGCTGAATATGAGCGGTTAGGTACCGATCGCCTGGTCTGCACCCTTCAATACCAGAGTGCGTCCACTTATCAGAACCAGCTCAAGAAATTAGGCCCTATCTTGACGTTCTGACACACCTAAGATGTCAATGCGTAGGCTCCGGATCAGTACAGGGTATCTCTATCCGCTGAGCGCCCCCAATCGAACTACTATCTTGTTCAGGCCCGGCTTCTCTACCCCGGCCCCAGTCAATTAAAACCGCAGCATGCTTAGACAAGGTTTCTGTTACCTCTCATCTAATCAAAACCACCTGAAAGCCCGGTCCGATTTAAGGTTTCACATGCTGTGGACAGCAAGATCAAAGGGCCCGTTATTTTCGTATTTCGCAGCCGCAAAAACCCTATTAAGCGATGCTCAATACTGCATTTTTCGGATTTATCGATCGTTATTTTTTTATAGGTTAGAACTTGACGGCAGGATACTAACAGGAGGAGTATAGGTGCGATGATTAAATAATTGGAGCTATGAACAGCTCTCACTTCACGAAAGAGGAGAAATTCTCATGGAATGCGATCTTATTATTTCCGGCGGAACGGTAATCGACGGTAGCGGAGCGACTGGGACAAAAGCGGATGTTGCCATTGACAAAGGGCGGATTAAAAAAATAGGTGACCTGGGCGATACGACTGCAGCAAAGACCATTGATGCTACCGGGAAAATGATCACGCCGGGTTTTGTAGACCTGCACACCCACCTTGATGCCCAGATCGGCTGGGATCCACTCATGAGTTCCAGTTCCTATCATGGTGTCACAACCGCTATGATCGGTAACTGTGGCGTGACTTTTGCGCCTTGCAGCCCGAATAATCATCGCTACCTAGCTGAATTAATGGAGTCAGTCGAGGACATCGCAGCAGATGCTATTATGGATGGCCTACCATGGAACTGGACAAGCTATGGTGAATATCTGGACTCCGTTGAATCTCTACAACCCGCCCTGAATGTAGTTGGGCTGGTCGGCCACTCTGCAATCCGTTATGAAGCCATGGGTGACAGCAGCATGGACAAGAACGTGCAGGCCACTGACCAACAACTCGAGCACATTGCCGCCATGGTGAAGCAGTCTCTGGAAGAAGGTGCGGTCGGGTTTTCAACCTCCCGATTTCTGGGACACACCGTGCCAGATGGTCGGTGCACGCCAGGAACCTGGGCTGACCTCCGAGAAACCAGAGCCATCCAGGAAGCTGTGATCGCCGGCGGAGGCATCGGTGCCATGTTCCAGTCAGCTAATGATATGCAAACTCGTTTTGAAATAGAGAAACAAATGTTCGAACAGGGCACCGAACTCGGTTGTCAGGTATTGTTTTCCGGCGGGACGGGCGCTAACGGTGATGGCGGTGTTTCTCACTGGGGCGAATTCTTCGAACGCCAGAATGAAGGCGGCAAGCGCCTGGCCAGTATTTGTCATACCCGGCCAAGTGGGGCTTTCTTCGGACTGGCGCAACTTTCACCTTTTACTAACGGTTCAACTGCATGGAAAGAATTGATGGCATTGCCAACGATTGCTGACCGTGTCGACATGCTTCGCAATGAGACCAGTCGAGCGAAGCTGATTGCGGAAGGAATCGAAGCTGGCGATATGCAAAGGCTGGCTGGCATGCTCCACCCACTTGGGGTCGAAGATAAGCCAAACCTTGATTTTGAGCGCAAGGCCAGTCTGAAGCAACTGGCGGAAGAAGCAGGGAAGGATCCAGTTGAAATCTATGTGGAAAGACTACTCGCCTCTGAGGGCAGGGAATTCTTCAATTTCTGGATGTTTGGTGGCAACCTTGAAAATCAATGGAACTACATGCGCCTGCCCCAGGTCGTGCCCATGCTGGGTGATGCCGGGGCGCATGTGGGATTCTTTACCGATACTGATTCTCCCACCGTGCTGTTAAGTGAATTGACCCGGGAACAGGGCGTTTATACCCCAGAGGAAGCCATTCATCGGATCACAGGGAAATCAGCAGAGATCATCGGCTTGAAAGAACGCGGTCTACTTAAAGAAGGGTGGCATGCAGATGTTAATGTG
>CAZGCW010000069.1:0-1431 GCA_964524295.1 uncultured Pseudomonadales bacterium | reverse complement strand
CTGAGCACCTGCCAACCCGAGTACGTCAATGATTTCCCTCATGGTGGTGGCCGGTTCATTGTAAAAAGTAACGGTTACGATGCAACCATTGTCGCCGGTAACGTGATTATAGAACATGGCCAGCACACCCAAGCGCGACCCGGTGCCGTCATCAGAGATTTTGTTCGCGGCTGAATGTGGTGTCAGTGACTAAAGAGCCCCACCGCGGGGCTTTTTAGAACTATCTTCTGCCAAGAGGCCGCTATCACCTGTTATCGATAAGACACCGGTTCCAGGAGAATACCGGGTTTTGCTATAACAGCATGGGCCTAACCACAGACACTCGCCTGGGTGCCCTTCCTGTAACCTTACTCGGAAGTGATTTCTGCAAAGGCACCGGCTAATACCTTGGATTGTTCCCCTGACATTGCCGCCACATTAACCCTGGCATGAGGCAACATGTAGATGTGATGTTTTTGCTCCAGTTTCAACTGCTGTTCAGGCGATAAGGGTAAACATGAAAACATACCTTGCTGTCGCTGAATAAAGCTGGCATCAAAATCGGGATTCGCCTGTTCTAAAGTTGTCTTCAAAGCCAATCGCATCTCCACAATCTGGCGACGCACAGCGTTTAACTCACTACGCCACAAGGCCTCTAGATTTTCAGATGATAGAATTTCGTGGACAATGGCTGCACCATGATTTGGCGCCATAAAATACAGTTGCCGCAATGTATCACGCAGTTTTCGCCGCAAATTATCTGCGCTTGCACCTGCTTGATGAATAATAGAGAGCAATCCCGCCCGCTCTCTGTATATCCCAAATGTTTTTGAGGATGACACAGTGAGTATTAACTCAGGGATCTGGGCTGCCAGTAACCTGAGTCCTGCAACGTCTTCTTCAATCCCACTGCCAAACCCTTGATAGGCAATATCTACCAGCGGTAATACGCGCTTTTCATTGATAAGGTCAGCAATCGTTTGCCATTGAACCAAATCAGGGTCTTCGCCGGTGGGATTGTGGCAGCAGCCATGAAGAATCAAAACATCATTCTCCTGTAATAGGCTTAGATCCTCTAACATCCCCTTGAAATCAAGAGCACCTTTAACACTATCGTAGTGACGATATTGCTTGGTCCTCAAACCGGCTCGTTCAAAAAATTCTAACTGGTGACCCCAGCAAGGTGAACCAAACCAAACCGTTGCTGTCGGGCACAGGCTTTTAACCAACTCAGCCGCACCGCGTAAGGCAGCACCCGCACCCGGGGTTTGCGCAGAGACCAGTCTTTGTAAAGCCTCATGCCCGTCACCTAACATTAATCGTTCCACATCAGCGCAATAATCCATATTTCCAAGCGGAGACAGGTAAGATTTGGAGCCTTGTTGTTTCAGTAACTGCTTTTCCGCTTCCACAACGGCCTGCATCACAGGAACCTGTCCTGTCTGATCCCTG
>CAZGCW010000068.1:0-17859 GCA_964524295.1 uncultured Pseudomonadales bacterium | reverse complement strand
AGTCATTTTAATGATTCTAGTAACCAGCGGGAAGTTAAATTTTTATTGATTGTGACTCCGGGTCTGACAATAGTGAGCGGAAGTGTCAATATCAGGGTTATCATTTTTTACCAGTGAGTGAGGCCTGAGCTTATGAGACTAATTTATATCGATATTGATACCTTAAGAGCAGATCATCTGGGTTGTTATGGTTATCATCGGAACACCTCTCCCAATATCGATGCACTGGCAAAAACAGCCCTACAGTTTAATGAAGTTTATGCCTCTGATACGCCCTGTTTGCCAAGTAGAAGTGCTTTACTAACCGGTCGTTTCGGTATTCATAATGGCGTCGTAAATCATGGTGGAACCGATGCTGATCCGGTGATAGAGGGGCCTGGACGTGCGTTCTGGTCGCAACTGCAGTTAACCAGCTTTCCGACTCAGCTAAAACGTCAGGGTATGCGAACGGTCAGCATATCCTCTTTTGCACAACGCCATTCGGCATTTCACTGGCATGCCGGCTTTGATGAAGTGATTCGTGTGCCTGGTAGTTTTGGCCTTGAATCCGCAGATGAAGTCTTTGAATTGGTCCAGGATTGGTTGAATCGAAATGCCGATCAAGATAATTGGTTTTTACATATTCATCTTTGGGACCCGCATACGCCGTATCGGGCTCCCGCTAGTTTTGGGGATCCATTTGCAGACCAGTCTTTACCCAGTTGGTTGACTGAACAAGTTCGCCTTGCTCACTGGAAGGGTGCTGGACCACATTCAGCAAGGGAATGTAATGGCTTTGCACCCAAGTCAAGCGCTGCAGCGCGTTGGCCACGACAACCCCAAGAAATTCCGGATATGAGTGCCGTCAGGAAAATGTTTGACGGCTACGATACCGGTGTTTTGTATGCAGACACCTATGTTGGCCGAATTTTAAATGAGCTTGCAGATCGAAACCTACTCGATGAAGCCGCTGTTATGCTGTCTTCTGACCACGGTGAAACCCTTGGAGAACTCAATGTGTATGGCGATCATCAAACTGCGGATTGGTGTACTGCCAGGGTGCCTTTGCTGCTTAAATGGCCTGGCCAACCGGAATTCGCTGGACGACAGTTGAATGGTCTGCACTACCAGATTGATGTGAGTGCGACATTAATCGAACTGTTGGGTGGGGAGGTACCTCGTTCCTGGGATGGTCGGGGCTTTGCAGACAGTCTTCATGCGGATATGGATCAGGGAAGGGACTATCTGGTTCTATCGCAAGGCGCCTGGACCTGCCAGCGGAGTGTTCGCTGGAAAGATAATCTGCTGATCAAGACATTACACGATGGTTATCATCTTTATGATGAATTAATGCTGTTTGATGTTGTAAAGGATCCGCATGAACAAACTAATCTGGCAGATCAAAGCCCGCAGTTGGTTGAAGACGGCCTGTCTCGGTTGAGCCGTTGGCAGTCTGAAATGATGCCGTTGGCTGCCAGAGGCAGGGACCCCTTGGAGAATGTGATAAAAGAAGGTGGCCCTTATCATGTTCGCGGTCAATTGCCTGACTATCTTAAACGTTTAAGAGAAACCGGTAGGTCAAGCTCGGCAAAGCTTTTGGAAAAGAAATATGCTCTGGAGCTTGTTGGAGAAGTATTATGAGTCAGCCTTTATCTGGAATGAACTCCATCGTTACGGGTGGTGGTAGTGGTATTGGACTGGCCTGTGCGACGGCATTCAGAAAGGAGGGTGCGAATGTTTTCCTTATGGGGAGAACTGAAAGCAAACTGGAAATGGCCGTTGAGCAGTTATTGGCCGTGCCCGGTGAAGGCAAGGTGGCGTATTTTGCCGGCGATGCAGGCCAGCAAGAATCAGTTGAGGAGGCGGTCGCGTTAGCGGCTAGTAACGGCATCCTCGATATAGCCATTGCTAATGCCGGCACCGGTTCTCTCGCTCCGATCCGGGAAATCCAGGATTCAGAGTGGCAGCGGGTAATGCAGACTAATCTCAATGGCACTTTCTATTTGATTAAATCAGCCTCGGCTTATATGTCCGGTGGCGGCGCTATTTGTGCAATATCTTCTATCGCCGGGGTGCGCACCCATCGATTTATGAGTGCATATTGTGCCAGTAAGGCAGCTGTTGACATGTTGGTAAGAAATTCTGCTGACGAGCTAGGAGAAAAAGGAATTCGAGTCAACAGTGTCTGCCCGGGCCTGGTTGAAACTGAGCTTGCATCGGGTCTGCTGGCCACGGAGGCTGTTTATGAGGATTATCGACGTTGTATGCCACTGAACAGACACGGCCAAGTCATTGATATTGCTTCAGCCGTCAGGTTTTTGTGTGGTCCGGAATCGACCTGGATTACCGGCGTTAATCTCAGTGTTGATGGGGGTCATCACTTAAGGCGTGGTCCGGATTTGAATCCAATTGCCGAAGCTATCTATAGTCGCTAGCTATGGTCACTCGCTTTTTAGAGCTAGAATAGCGGATTAGATCTGGGGTAGTGGATGGAGCGTTAGATGGGAGAGAATAAATTAGGTCTGAGTCAGGCCCAGTTGGATGCTTATTGGATGCCGTTTACAGGAAATCGGCAGTTCAAGCGAGACCCAAGGTTAATGGTCGCGGCGAAAGGGAGTTATTACACTGATGCTGACGGACGTAAGATATTTGATGGCTTGTCAGGTTTATGGACCTGTGGTTTCGGACACAATATAGAGAAAATTAATTCGGCCATATCCCAACAGGCCAGGACACTTGATTTCAGCCCCAGCTTTCAGTTTGGGCATAAGGGCGCATTTGAGTTAGCTGAACGCATCACCCAGTTCATGCCGGATGGTTTAAATCGGGTGTTTTTCTGTGGATCCGGTTCTGAGGCCGCCGATACGGCATTAAAGCTGGCGAGAGGTTATTGGCGTAAACTTGGACATCCAGGCAAGACAAAATTAATCGGTAGGGCGAAGGGCTATCATGGCGTCAATTTTGGCGGTATTTCAGTGGGTGGTATCGGTGGTAACAAGGCCATATTTGGTGAGTCAGTTGCTGCCGATCACCTGCCCCATACCTGGCTGCCCGAGAAT
Source organism: uncultured Pseudomonadales bacterium (assembly GCA_964524295.1). GTDB lineage: Bacteria > Pseudomonadota > Gammaproteobacteria > Pseudomonadales > Azotimanducaceae > UBA9926. The sequence goes on along the minus strand of CAZGCW010000068.1, from coordinate 14,821 downwards.
GCTTTTTCAAAAGGATTGCCTGAATTTGGCGCAGAACGGGCCGATGAGCTGCTTGAATTGATTGCTTTGCATGATGCTTCGAACATCGCTGCTGTTATCGTTGAGCCCTTGGCTGGGTCTGGGGGTGTTTTTCCACCACCGGTCGGTTATTTACAGCGGTTAAGAAAGATCTGTGATGACCATGATATTTTATTGATCTTTGATGAAGTTATTTGTGCTTTTGGACGCATGGGTGCAAATACCGGGGCCGAGGCATTTGGCGTTAAACCGGACATGATCAACATCGCCAAGCAATTAACCAACGGAGTCATGCCCATGGGGGGAGTGATCGTTAGAGAAGATATTTACGATTGCTTTATGGCCACGGATGCGCCCGATTATGCCTTGGAAGTGCCTCATGGCTATACCTATTCTGCGCACCCCCTGGCTTGTGCAGCCGGGTTGGCCAGTCTCGAAGTCATGGAAGAGGAAAATATGATAGAAAGAGTCCGGGCAATTTCTCCTTTCTTCGAATCAGCTGTGCATGAACTCGGTAACTGTGCCAATGTAGCAGACGTGCGTAATTACGGACTCGCCGCCGGGTTGACCTTACAGTCCTACCCAGGAGAGCCTCTCAAGCGGCCTTTTGAAGTCGCTATGACCATGTGGGAGAAAGGTTTTTACGTTCGTTATGGGGGCGATACAATTCAGCTAGGCTTACCCTTTATTGTTGAGCAAGCGGAAATAACCAGTTTGGTAAACGCGCTGGCAGATAGTTTGGCGGAGAACGCCTAACCGTTATCAGTCGGCGAGAGGACTTGTAAACACAGATCTTAGGGATGCAAAGGGTATGTTCAAAGCCCAGAGGGTTTTCGATATTGACCGGGCTAACCTAAGGCATCGAGGGCTGCGTTTTGGAGCGGCTGGCTACGATAAAGGATCTATAAATCAGAATCAATGGCGTTGCGGTTGCCTAAAATAATCATCGATTAGGTAGCCTGTCTCGCTGGGCTCTGCAGGGCGCTAAAGAAAGGTAGAATCAGGAGAATCATTTATGGGCAGTCGTCTTGAAGGACAAGTTGCCGTGATTACAGGCGGTACGAGTGGCATTGGGGAGGCAACAGCAGAACTGTTTGTTGAGGAAGGAGCCTGTGTCGTGATTTGTGGCAGATCTGTTGAGAAAGGTCAGGCCGTAGCAGAAAGGCTGGGTGAGAATTGTCGGTTTCTGACCGCAGATATCACCCGGGAAGAGGATATCAAGCAAACAATTGAGGCCGCCGTGGCTGAATTTGGTAGGCTGGATATTTTGTTCAATAACGCTGGTGGCCCGACCCATGGCCTGGTCGATGCGGTGGAAGAAGAGGCCATTATTTACGCTACCCGTTTATTGTTCAGTAGTGCTGCCCTGGCAATGAAATATGCTATTCCATTTATGCGCAAGACAGGTGGCGGGTCGATTATTAATAATTCGAGCGTGGCAGCATTACGAGATAATCAGGGTGATTTGGTTTATTCGGCAGTCAAAGCGGCGCTCACACACTATTCAAAATTAGCTGGGGTACGCCTAGGTCCCGAAGGTATTCGGGTTAACTGTATCTCTCCAGGAGCGATAGCAACGCCGATTTTCTGGGGCGGCTCTGCTCGGGCGAATACCCTCAGTTCTGAAGAAAACGAAAAGAAGATGCAGAAACTCCAGGCGAATCTTGCTCGAGCTACACCACTCAAGTTTTCTGGTTTAGCCATGGACATCGCCAAGGGCGCCTTGTTCCTGGCCTGCGAAGAGGGGCGGTTTATTAATTGCCATGACCTGGTTATTGATGGAGGTCGAACCAGTATGTTTAATGAACCTGCATAAGATCATTGGCTGTTTTTCTGTTCAAGCAGGTAAGCAGGGTTTGATGCCGTCCTGGAATTGATTGTCCGAGCAGGGCGATGAACCCTTCGGTGAAAATTTTATCCGTTGATGGGCCTGGTTCCGGCCATCCTAATAGGCAATGTTTTCGGTCCTGGGTACTTAGGGCTAGAAAATTAGGTCTTTGTAGAAACCCCGGTTCGTTTGATTGCTCTTTAATGATTTAGCGCCATCTTGAGAAACATCACCTGCCGGCGGCAAGGGTATGAGCGCCTAGGCAGTTAACGAGTTGAAAATCAGTCAGGGTGTACCCCGCGAAGTAGGAACCGGCCAGATTAACCTTTTAGTCGGTAGCTCCCGTGGTTGCGTCAGTATTGGAACGGTTTTGCAGACGTCTCATAATCTCTGCACCGATTTCATAACTGTGTAAACGTTTATGGTGGTCGAACATAGAAGAAACGATCATGAGTTCATCAGCCTCAGTCCGATCAATGAACTGCTGAATTTGCTGTTCTACCATAGCGGCATCGCCTATGGCTGAGCAGTGACTAATCTCTGAAAGCATTTGCTGTTCCGGTACGGACATCTGGCTGTCGAAGTCTTCGATGGGTGGAGGTAAGGGTCCAGGTTGTCCACGCCTAAGATTAATAAAGGACTGAAGGGAGGAAGAGCGGAGATAGTTTGCTTCTGCCGGGGAGTCTGCCGCACATAGATTAAAGCCTAACATGGTATAGGGCGCTTGGAGCTGCTCAGAAGGCTGGAAGTGCTCTCGATACAGATCAATCGCTGCCTGCATATAAGCAGGAGCAAAGTGGGATGCAAAGGCAAATGGTAGTCCGAGCATCGCTGCCAATTGAGCACCAAACAGGCTGGATCCGAGTATCCACAGGGGAACATGGGTACCCATGCCGGGTACCGCCGTGACACTTTGGTTGGGCTGAGCCTCTTTTAAAAAGTTCTGCAGTTCTACGACATCTCTGGGGAAGTCATCAATGTTGCTCTGCAGGTTTCTTCGTAATGCTTGCATGGTTAATTGATCGGTACCCGGGGCTCGACCCAACCCAAGGTCGATCCGATCAGGGTAGAGTGAAGCCAGGGTTCCGAATTGTTCAGCAATCACCAGAGGGGCATGATTGGGTAGCATAATCCCACCGGCACCCACTCTAATGGTTTGTGTTGCTTCCGCGAGAAAGCCGATGACGACCGAAGTAGCAGAACTCGCTATGCCGCGCATGTTGTGGTGTTCTGCCACCCAATGGCGTTTGTATCCCCAGGTTTCTGCGTGTTGGATAAGGTCTCGGGAACGTTGTAATGAATCCCGGGGTGTACTACCCAGGGTAACGGGTGCGAGATCGAGTATGGAAAAAGCTGTCATGGACCGGCCCCTTGGTTGTCTGTTGAAAAAACCAACCCGGATTGGTTTCAGAGAATTTCGCAGTTAATTTTGATCTGTCTTACAGAGCCTGGCTTTGTACACTTATTTGGCTATCTGGAGATCGCTTGCTGGTTGACCAGAGTAACTGAATCGGTGGCTAAATTAAATCCCGGCTAGTTCGGTGACAGCACGCTCGTCGCAGTTTCACTGGTTGGTTGGATGCTCGTTTTGTTGATGAAGTTTAGCAGTGTGAGGGCTGTTCAACCTGAATGGGCTGAAATCACCAGGCTTTACCTGCCTGCCTGTATCGCGGTGAAAACGGTCATAGGCTGAGTAATTGCTGGGTTATTCAGGGGTTGTCGCTGTGATTTGAAACGCCGATACGTTAAGATGACATCCGTTCCTATTAAAGTCCACGAGTTTGTTAGCGATCAGCATGTTCGTTCCTGCGCATGTATTCGTAAACCAGAGGCACGAGCTGTAATCAAAGCAGTTTGTCGAGGGGTCTTGTGGGTAGGTTACAGAACCTAATATGAACTAGCGTATAAAGCGGGATTCCTTAGCTGGGAAGGGTCTATTTTTTCATTCAATTGAATTTTTTCGACTTGTATCCTCTTGGGGTAGCTTGTGGCTGCTAGGCTGGTTTTCGAAGGCAAAGTTTCGTTACTTTCGTGAATGGTCCAACGTTAACGGGTTTAGTAGCTAACGGGTTTAAAGGTAAAGAAGGTGATAGTCGTGCTGCGACTTAAAAGAATTTGTGAATGAGAAGGTGAAGAGTAATGACAGGCAGAATTAAATGACTAAAAAAAGTACAGGCGCAGTAGTTCAACAGAGCCTTCGTGAAAAAATCAATGCTGAGACTGAAGCATTTTTAGCTTCAGGTAAAAAAATTCAGGAAATTCCGACCGGCATCAGTGGTCAGGATACCCAAAATGGTTCTCGTCAAATTAGGATTACCAATAAAAAGGATTAGAGCCTGGGCGTCAATGCGCGCAGTATACCTGTCCCTACATTCTTCTGTTTATCTAGCCAGGTTGTCTTAGCAGCTTCTTTTTTGCAGAGTCTGCGACCCTTCACCCTGGGTCGGTTACGATTTCCCAGATCCCCAAAAGGCAAATTTCCAGCTTCCGGGTATCGTTAATTGGGGCGGACGCTGCCTATCGCTGTGTTACGAACTTTGCGGCGCCTCTTTCAGTAAGGCCTTTCTGCTGTCTCTGGTCAAGCTGATTTGCATCCGCGCAGACCCGGGTCTCAAACTAAGCGCTTCATCATGTAACCCGGTCCATACAGGATTCTTTCTCGCCGAGCAGATCTTGCCGAGCAAGCCTGACTTGAAAATCGGAGCTTATTATCATCCGACACGCAGATTTAGAGTTTCAATGGATACGTCTATGCCATGGTTGGAATCGGCTACACCGTGTTAACTACATGCAATCACTTATGAATGGCCAGGTCGAATACTTAGGTTTGTTTTGAAGAAAAGCAGGCGCGTTGTATTGAATAGTCAAGGCAAGCCTGTTTAATTCTCCGAACCGGGTATTAGGCCTTTTTCTTGTACAATGGCAAGGGTGTGGTCATGGACTGGGAGGAACCACATTTTTTTAGGGGGTGCAGGCATGAGGTTCAAACAGTCAGGCGTTAACAGGGCCACTGTGATGCTGTTTAGTGTTATTTTGGTAGTGGGTATCTGGCTGTTGAAGGATCGTGAACAGCTGAAAAAGTTAGCGACCTTAAAAGCGGCTGAGGTGATGGGTGAAATTGCAGTCAGTCGTCTGCCTGATGATGTCGCTGGCGGGTCGTGATGAGCTGCTGATGAAGGCCAAGGAGTTTCTTGACCAACTGCAACCAGTAAAAACGCTGCATATGCTTGAGATTGTGTTGGCCGCCGAAGTGGATAATCGAGCAGCGCTTGGTCTGCGCCTGAGAACCCTGCAAATGCTGTTGGACCAGGCTGTAGCAAGTGATGATAATAACTATGAGAAAGATTACCTGCGTCGACGTATTGCGGTGACTGAAGAGGCCTTGCAAGACTTAGTTGGGGAAAGGCGTTAAACATACAAGTTCCTAGACTAGGACCTCTTTACGTCAGGATTGCCATGGATACTTTTCTACAGGCAATTGGAGGATTAGCTATTCGACGTAAATAGCGTCGCTATCGGTTTGGAGTATTCGGACGATCGTATGTCGCCAACGGTTACATCGATTGTTGCCAGGGATTAAATATGACTGTACGTTTTATCGATGCTGAACCTTGTGATGCCCATGCGGGTTTGACGCAGCATCAGGTTCGGCAATGGCGCAACCAGGGGTACACTTTGGTTCGTGGCTTAATACCCGAACCGTTGGTTAACACCTTGATCAACATTGCCAATGACTTGTTTCCAGAGGGTGGTAGTGACGCGGCTGAGAAAATGACCAGTTTTGGTAGTTCCGGGGCTTTGGTTTTTCCATCCGCCCATTTTGAATTTAATGAAGTCACGCTTCATGCAGAGTTACTACAGGCAGTATCACAGTTATTAGAGGCACGGATTGAAGAGATAAGGTTAACGCAGTCCGATCTCTGGCCAAAATATGGTCGAGTTGCAACCGGTTCGCTCCGGGACAATTCTGATCAGAGAATGCATGTTGATTATCCGAATCACACACTGACTCACCCCCCGGTCTGGCAGCAGCCTGATGCAGTCGAAGTGATACTGTATCTGAGTGATTATCGGGATTGTCATGGTTCCACAGCCGTGGTTTCTCGTCATGGTGATGAAGATCCCGCCTATGGCTGGCCGATCATTGCGTCGCCAGGTATTGCAGGCAAAGATTTTATCAATGATAGAAGCCAGGCAGAACAATATTTAACGGACCTTGATCCAGAACTAGGCGATTGGCGGTCTGGGTTATATGCACGCGAACAGTATGTCGCATTTCTTCCCGGTGATATGCTGTTGTATCGTCATGATACCTGGCATCGGGGGACACCTCTGAAGCTGGGAACACGAAGATTTGCTCACAATATGACTTTCAAAAAAGCGAACAGCGAGTGGATTGGTAATATGCATCCAGGCTGGTCCTGGTCTGCTTATCGTCAGGATCAATCCTTTGAACGCTGGATTGCCACCTGTACGGTTGACCAACGTACTTTGTTGGGGTTCCCACCGCCGGGTCATGAATACTGGAATCATGACCTGATTAGGGCTGTGCAGGCACGTTACGCCCCGCTTGGCTTTGATGCCAGCCCCTATCTGCAAGGGTTACGGAATAATGAGTAGTTCTAAACTCGTTCAGGCGGGTAGACAATGATTGGTTCCAAGTAACTCAATACAGGTAACCTAATCGCAGTAACTCGATACAAGGCAGGTATATTCCAGCGTGGTTCAACACTCACGCTATGGGTTAGTGATAGAACAAGGTACACACTGAGATTAAATCACCACATATTTGTGCCCCCACATACGGTGAGTGCCTGGCCGGTTATCCAATTACTGGCTGATGAAGCAAGGAATACAGCAATCCCTTTGAAATCATCGGGTTCGCCCAGCCTTCTTAGGGGTGTCACATGGTTGGCTCTTCTTTCGCCTTCGGGGTTGTCCCAAAGGGCTTTAGCAAAATCAGTCTTGACCAGTCCAGGACAGATTGCATTTACTCGTATCCCTTTGGGACCGAGCTCCTGGGCTAGATTCCGTACCAAAGCAATCCCTGCTAACTTAGATATATTGTAGGTGCCCATTACTTCGGAGGGACTAAACGCACCGGTACTGCTGGTAATAGCAATGGATCCGCTGCCTTTTTCGATCATATCCGGTGCCACGATCTTCGCCAGCCATAGGTTTGATCGGACATTGCTTTCCATGATTTTGTTATAGGCACCGTCAGGAATATCCATTATCGAACCGTAAAATGGATTGACACCGGCGTTACTAATCAAGACATCGATGGCGCCTAGTTGGTGGTGAGTTTCATCAACCAGATTTTGTAATTGCTCTTTATAACCAATGTTGCAGGCGATCGCGATGGCTGAACCCGCGCCACAGGTATTATTTATTAAAGCGGCGACTTCATCACACTGGTCTTGTTTTCTACTGGAAATCACGACCTTCGCGCCGTGCTCGGCCAAGCCTTGGGCCATGGCCTTGCCCATGCCCTTGGACGAGCCAGTGAGCAAAGCTACTTTCCCGGTTAGATCAAATAAGGTGGTATCTACCAAGTTAGGGTCTCCTCGTAGGGTACGTATTCAGCTGGACTGTAAACTATACCTGAAATGAGTGTTTTCAATCCAGCAGGTGGTTGCCTGTTAACGCAGAAGTGTTTATTTTGACGGTTAGGGTGGTAATAACCAAATGGGTTCGAATTTCAAAGGAGATGAAAATGGCTTGGGATTTTGAAACAGATAAAGAATATCAGGTTCTCTTGGATTGGGCGGCGGAGTTTGTAAAAACCAAGGTGGCGCCATTAGACATGGTGCTTGGTTCGGCGATGGAGTATCAGGATCCGGATTTCATAAAATGCGTTCGGCCACTCCAGCAGGAGGTAAGAGAAATGGGGCTTTGGGCCTGCCATTTAGGTCCTGACCTGGGCGGTCTGGGTTTTGGCCAACTAAAACTGGCTTTACTGAACGAAATACTCGGTCAGTCCAGATTTGCTTCGGTGGTATTCGGTTGTCAGGCGCCTGATACCGGCAATGCTGAAATCCTGGCACATTATGGTACTGATGAAATTAAAGAACGATATTTACAACCTTTACTTAATGGTGAACTCGCGTCTAGTTATTCGATGACCGAACCACAAGGGGGTGCTGACCCAACGCAATTTAAGTGTATGGCGGTTGAGGATGGAGATGATTTCGTTATTAACGGCGAAAAATGGTTTTCATCGAATGCTCGATACGCCAGTTTTCTCATCGCGGTGACTGACCCTGAGGCCGGCGCCCATAGTCGTGCGAGTATGCTCGTGGTACCAACAGATACACCGGGTGTTGAAATTATTCGCAATGTTGGTGTTGGTGCTGAACCGCCTGGACATGGATCACATGCCTATGTTCGTTATACCGATGTGCGAATTCCAAAGAGTAATATTCTTGGGCCCAGAGGCCAGGGATTTGCAGTTGCGCAGACTCGATTAGGGGGTGGCCGGATCCACCATGCCATGCGTACTGTAGGCCAGATCCGTCGTGCCTTTGATATGATGTGTGAGCGCTCACTATCGCGTAATACCAAGGGAGAAATACTCGCCAGCAAGCAGATGGTCCAGGAGAAAATCGCTGATTCCTGGATTGAAATGGAATCTTTTCGGCTGCTGGTATTACGTACTGCGTGGAGAATTGATCAATATAATGACTACATGAAAGTCAGAAAGGATATCGCAGCTATCAAAGCGGCAATGCCTAAGGTTTACCATGATGTCGTTTCCAGATGTATTCAGGTCCATGGTGCGTTGGGTGTTTCTAATGAACTACCTCTTTCTGGGATGCTATTAGGTTCTTATGTCATGGGAATTGCCGATGGCCCTACAGAGGTTCATAAGGTCACGCTAGCAAGGCAGGTATTGCGGGATTATGAGGGCACCGAGGATCTTTTCCCTAAATATACTTTACCCAACCTGCGTAGCGCGGCGATCGATCAGGTGGGACATTTAATTGAGCGGGAAGTGGAAGCCTGGTAATCAGAAACAGGGCAATTGGACGAGATGAGAAAATTTGCCATTGGCCAGGAATAGCAGATCGGTCGCCGGAAAGTACTTGAACCAGAAAAGCGCAGCGAGGGTTGCCACCCTATGGGATCCGAGAGCTGTGTTTATATTAAGAGGATAGTAACTTGATGAAAGTGGTATTGCCTGGAACGGTAGGATTAGATCAACAGAGGCTGGGACGCGTATCGGCCTGGCTTGAACAACAGGTCATCAGCAAGCGGGTAGCAGGGGCAAGCCTGCTTATCTGTAGACACGGGCATGCGGCATTTTTTGAGGTGACAGGCGTCGCGAGAAAGGAATCCTCTATGGCCTTTGCCGAAGACACGATCGTCCGCATTTTCTCTATGACAAAACCGATTACAACCGTTGCTGCGATGATGTTGTATGAAAGGGGTTGTTTTCAGTTGGATCATCCTGTGTCCAGATACCTTCCTGCTTTTGCGCAGACGCGGGTCTGGTCTGGCGGAGATATCAGTGAAACGGTACCGCAGGAGACACCGATGACGGTCCGGCAATTAATGACGCATACCTCTGGGCTTACTTATGGTTTTATGCACCAGAACGTGATCGATGCTGAGTATCGCCGACGAGATTTAGATGAACGCCGTCATTTGAAACTAGCAGACTGGGTTGACTCGTTGGCTGAGATTCCTCTGTTGTGTCAGCCAGGGTTGCAATGGAACTATAGTGTATCGACTGATGTGTTGGGTCGGTTGGTCGAACTCTGGTCAGGAGTGTCCTTGGCAGAATTCTTCCATCATCATATCTTTGAACCGCTTCAGATGAAGGATACGGATTTCAGTGTGCGAGTAGATCAAGTCAATCGATTTGCCGCACTATATGGGCCTACCTCTGGCCAGACGATGGCGAATGTCGGTGGAGGGGGAGTTAGTCATGAAGATCGTCCCGGCGGAACCCGCCTGATTGAGTCAGCGATGGAAAGTCCCTATTTGCAGGTACCGGAATTCTATTCAGGTGGTGGCGGTTTGGTTGGGACCATGGGTGATTATGCTCGTTTTTGTCAGATGCTAATGAACAAGGGTGAGCTTGATGGCAAGAGATTGCTTTCGAGAAAGACGGTGGAGTTTATGCGGCTGAACCAATTGCCTGAAAATGGTGATATGGCGTCAATGGGTCAGCCCGTGTGGAGTGAGACTAATTATGAAGGTATTGGCTTTGGAATAGGCTGGGCGGTGGTATTGGACCCCGCTAAGGCTCATATTATTGCCTCTGTGGGCGAACACCACTGGGGAGGTGCTGCCAGCACATTTTTCTGGCTTGATCCCGAAGAAGACCTGTTTGTGATTTTTTTAACACAGTTGATTCCATCTTCGACTTATCCCATCAGGAGAGAATTAAGAAGTCTTGTCTATCAAGCATTGATTGACTGAATGCTCACGATATCAGAGGCTTTATTTGGTGTGTATGAGTTGATAATGCTGGCGACTGTGGGCGACAGATAGGCCAATATAGTCATCGCGCAGGTTCGGACTGTTTGAGTAGCTTAATCGCTCATTTGTGTTATCAAATAAAAAAAATTAAAATAGGTTAAGTTTCTGTTTTTATGGCGTCGAGTTTAGTTTTAATCATCGCGCTCATTTATCGCCTGTGGGTTTTGAATGTTTGGCTGAATGTGTCAGCGAATGTGGGCGATTAATCAAGGTTTTGACTAGATGCTGTAGATGGAAATGCTGTAGATGCAAATATAGGTTGTAAACCGGTTGAGTTAGCTCTTTATCGATTCGATTGAGTACCGGCCCAACTCGTGCCAGTCCACTTGATTAAATTATGGGGTCTTCAGTGTTCGATCTCTTCAGATGGCTTATCTTATTACCGTTACTGTTGAGTCAGTCAGTATACGCTGCGCTTCCTAGCTCAGTTGCCGATAATTATCAGGTTGATGAGAATGCGGCATTGAACCAGGCAGCACCGGGCTTACTGCAAAACGACACCGATAATGATGGTAACACCCAAATACTTGAGGTTAGTCTGGTCCAGGGTTCGGCTGAATTGCTTGGCAGTCAGCTTGTTTTGGCTTCTGGTGCCACTTTAACCGTCTATGCCAATGGTTCTTTTCTGTATGATGCCGCAACCTCCGCAACCTTCCATGCCTTGCAACTAGGCGAATCCGGAACGGATACTTTTACCTATAACATCTCTGATAGTGATGGTCAGGCACTGGCGTCATCAACCGTCACCATGACGATAAACGGTAATGATGTAGATCGGGTACCACTGGCAGTGGACGACCAGTACAGTGTGATGGAGGATTCTGGTGCTAGTCAGCTCACATTAATACTCAATGATTCAATCGGTGACCCACCTTACTCAATAGTCAGTCTGGCGACAGGTTTTAAAGATCCAGAAATGGACGAGGTCTGGGTAGAATGTTCTCCGTCACCACTGGAAGATCCTGAATGCGTCAATGAAACTGATCCTCTTAAAGTCGTTTTGGATGCGTCCAGTGGAACTATAGTCAATAGGGGGGGGACCAACGGTTTTGAGGTGAATCAGGTTATCTGTAGTAATTGTGTGGATGGAGAAACAGATAGATTATTTACACCGGGTCAGAATAGTCCAGAGATTACCTATGAGCCACGCGCTGATTTTAATGGTTCAGATACATTCACCTACACCATTGAAGATGCCGATGGCCAGCAATCTACGGCGACTGTAACGGTAACAGTGGTATCCGTAAATGATCCGCCTGATATTGTCGCCGGATTAAATGGCACCATGCTACAAGGTACTTCCAAGACTTGGAATGGTCGCTACGAAAACGATGGCCTGGGTGAATTTGGCCTCGCTGCGAGGGTGTTTGATAAAGACAATACCATCTACGATGGTCTGGGCTGCGACCCCGGGGTTGATACCTGTGGCGACATGCAGCAATTGTACTTTTCTATCTTGTCGGCAACCGGAGTTGATTCATTGGGTAATAACGTGGGGTCGATTGACCCACCTTATTGTGGTAATGGTGATATCACGTTCACTCCCCCGGCCAGTTTTGCTGGTTCAGTAAGTATTAGTTTTGATGTCTGTGATACCAATGTTTGTGTCGTCGGAGCACCCCGGACATCGGCTAATTGCAGCTTCAATAATGTTTTTACGATCCAGGTTAATCCGGCCGATGGTGCCAGTGCGGGTTCAGTCTCTGAGGTTCTTGAGACAGACTATGACCTGGCGGATTCGCCCCTGGAAATCGGTGTTTCCGCTACACCGAATGTATTGGTGGTGCAGGATGACTCCGGTAGTATGGAATGGGATATCATGACCGATGATGTGGCTAATTCTGGGGTCGCCTCTGTGGAAACCTGCCGCACCTACCGGAACAGAAGGAGAACAAGAACTGTTTGCTCCTACTCAAAGAAATATATGCATTTCCCAGGGAACAGTTACTGGAACCGGTGGACTGCTCCAAGAGAGGAAGACCAGCCTGGTAACGGCCTGTGGCGGATTCAAAATAAAGACTATAACAAGGTGTATTATGATCCTGCGGTCCGTTACGACCCGTGGGTAGGATTGAATCGCCAAGGCCAGCCTTTTACAAATTCAGTTTTTACCAACGCGATCAAGAATCCTTATGTTGCTGGCAATTATAAAACCACCAATTTATCTACAGATAATCTGGCTCGGTATTATGTCTGGACTGATGTTAATGACGACTTGCTCTGCCCGAGTAATACCAGTGTAGGCGATACCGTTAATGGTAAATTGGCCCAAACTTATCAATATATAGATGGACCTTCACCGATACAGTCACCCAATGATCCATGCACAGAAGGCCGTTTAGTGCAGATAAAAGCTGAAACAGGTGCAGCAGAGACCGGTGCTTATCCGTTGGGCTATGATGACGGTAGTGATACCTATCCAAAAGCCGAAACAAGAACCGATTGCCTTGGCGCTGGGTTTTGTACCCTGGCTGAGGAAAAACAGAATTTTGCTAACTTATGCCCGGTCGCGAGAATTCTCAGCTAAATCAGCGTTAGGTAAGGTATTTGGTGCTTCCGAGAACCTCCGGGTTGGCTACGCTACTTTGAATGGAACGAATAACAATGTTCCCATTGCCGATTTTAATGAGTCTCCTTTGACTGGACAAAAGAGAACCATGCTACAAGCGTTATTTAACACCAGTTCAAACGGCGGGACACCGTTGCGGCGATCGTTGGAGGATTATCCAAGGCCCCAAGGAGTTCGCAGCCGCTGTCAAAGCCCGAATATTATGGGTCAACAGGGTAGCCCCGGCGATGGACCGGGAGGTTGTCCGATCCTGGGAGCGCCCCTGGGAAATTGTCAACAAAATTATACCTTATTGATTACCGATGGATTCTGGAATGGCAGCGATCCGCATATTACTGGTAATGCGGATTCAGATGGTGTTCAGACGTTAACGGGGTCAGGTGCGAGTTTGTTTGATCAGGGACAATTTGGGGGTTGTGGTAATAATTCTAGGGACTGTAATAGGAGTTTGGCTGATGTTGCCATGTACTATTATGAATCTGACCTCCATCCAACACTGGATGATGATGTTCCTGTGACGGATCGTGATGTCCAGCAGGCAGCATCGGATGCGTTCCCGAATGATAAAATGCATCAGCACATGTCAACGTTCGTTATTGCTTTTGGCTTAGAAGATAGCCTGGGGGATTTGCCGGAAGACATTACTCAGAGCTTTGACTGGGGATACCCAGATACCAGTGAAGGTAAGAATAATGATTTGAGGCACACTGCCCTGAATGGTCGCGGTGCGTTGTTGAACGCCAAAAATCCCACCGAATTAGAAACCCGTTTAAATGCAGCATTTGAAGAGTTTTCCTCAGGTATTGGTGCAGCGAGTGCGGTTAGTTTCAATTCCCAGGAAATTCAGGAGGGCGCGCTTGTTTTTCGTGCTTTTTATAATATTCGAGATAAAACGGGTGATCTCATTGCCCAATCGTTTGCTGACGATGGCTCAATCACAGCAACGGTCTGGAGCGGCGCCGCACAACTTGATGATATCCAGCCAAGTGATAGGAGTGTGGTTACGTTTAATCCGGTAGTTAATCGAGGCCAGCCCTTTGATAGTGCCAACCTAAGTGCTGATCAGTTTAATGGCATGCTGGATGCTAATGACACTGATAGTGATGCTGTCCAGATTGATAAGAGAATCGACTACTTCAGGGGTAGTGTGGTCGATGAGCGACCCGTAGGTCGATTTAGAGAAAGGCCTAGTGTCAAAGGGCGTTTAGGTGACATCGTTAACTCGGCCCCTGTTTTTGTTGGTCCGCCTAATCGTGTGCGGCGGAATCGAGCCCCCTACCCTCAGGGCGAAAATAGTTATGAGTTGTTTAAGTCAACTAGAGCGAGTCGAGCGAGTCGAATCTATGTCGCTGCTAACGATGGTATGTTACATGCTTTTAATCCGGGCACGGGTGATGAAGTGTTTTCGTTTATCTCGGATGCAACTCAGACAGGTACTTTTAATAACAAGATCAAGGAACTACTGGATTTTAATTACACCCATAAGTATCTGGTTGATGCAACCCCGGCAATAGATGACATGTTTATCGGTCGGCCAGAGGGGGCGGGGGGCGCGGATAAAAGCTGGCGAACGGTACTTGTGGGTGGATATGGTGCTGGTGGTAAGGGCTTGTTCGCCCTGGATGTGACTGAGCCAGGCAGAATGACCGAGGCAAATGCAGGTGAACTGGTCTACTGGGAGTTCACGGATGATGATGATACTTATCCTGTCGATGATAATAATGATCCCTTGCTGAACAGTAACGGTGACCTAAGGCTCGATTCCCAGGCCTCGCCGCAATTGGTGAAAGATCTCGGTTATACCTTTAGTGCGCCATCGCTGGCGATGAGCAATGTAACGGATAGTGACGGTAATCGAGAATGGGTCTCAATTTTTGGCAATGGGCTTAATAGTACGGCTGGTATTGCGAAGTTATTTG
>CAZGCW010000067.1:0-17904 GCA_964524295.1 uncultured Pseudomonadales bacterium | reverse complement strand
AGTTGGATTCATTTCCCGCTGCATCCAAAAATCGCCGACGAAGGCATGCCAGTGAGGGATCTGTTTCCTAATCGCGACCCTGAAGACATGAAAGCCATGGGCAACCAAATGCGCTCGCTGATGGAAGAAGCCGGCCTGCCCTATGGTAAAAGAGAAATGACTTACAACAGCAGGCTGGCCCAGGAACTCGGATCCTGGGCGGACACCCAGAAGGGGGGTGGCGCCATTCATGATCGATTATTTAGAGCCTACTTCGTCGACAATGTTAACATTGGTGACAAAGGTATCCTGCTGGAAATAACCAAAGACTGCGGGCTGGATGCAGACCAGGCGCGCGATGTTCTGGATCATCGGCTATTCAGCCCACAGGTTACCGCAGACTGGCAGCGAGCCTGGGAAAATGGCATTACCGGCGTACCCACTTTTACCAGCCAGGAACTCTATGTCGTGGGTAACCAGCCCTATGACGTGCTGTTACGGTTCATCAATCATCTGCGTGATCTCAACGCTGCTCAGTAATGACCGGTAACGATTTACACCTTGTTACACAATTGTTATGTTGTGCTATTCCCCTGCATAACAAAGGATCGCGTCAATGACTTACGCTCAGCACCGCCGGATTATCGATGCCGATAGTCATATCATCGAACTCGACGATTTCCTCAGTAATGCTGCTACGAGTGAATATATCGACAAGATCCAACCCATGTCAGCGCAGACCGAACTGCCTACCAATCAGGCCGGTCTGGATCGAGGCAGAGAGCTATTCGAAAAGCGTCAGGCCAGTCCCGAAACCATGGCAAAATTTGAAGCCGCCCTGCTTGACAACCGCAAGAGCGGCTGGAACCGGATCGGAGCCTTTGACCCACAGGAGCGGACTCGTGCTTTAGACCTGTTTGGTTTTGAAATACAATGGGTTTTGCCCACATTTGCTTTTCACCAGGTCGCCCATGTCGGCCAGCCCGATCTACTTGAAGCCGGCGCCTACACGCTTAACAAAGCCATGGGCGAGTTCTGCCGCCATGACCCGCGCCTCAAGGCCATCGGCTATGTTCCGCTGAGCCTCGGTCCCGACAGGGCACTAGCCATAGCCCAGCAGGGCTTTAAAGACGGTTGTTACACCTTCATGGTTGATACCAATGAACCCAATAACCAAGCTCAGTCATTTACCCATCCAGATTTCGATGTCGTCTGGGCAGCGTTTAGCGATGCCAATGCACCCGTTGTCTGCCACGTCGCCGTCAATGGGCATTATCGAGCGGTGTCCCCAAGCTTCAGGAACAACGGTAAAAGCAACCTGGAATTGGGAGGTGATGCGCCGGCAGGCGAACTAGGCCTGATGACCATTGGCAATAGTGCTCAGATTTTCCTCGCTGCTCTTATCTTTGACGGTGTCTTTGAAAGGCATCCAAAGCTAAAATGTATTTCTATGGAACATGCCGGTACCTGGCTACCCAGTTGGCTGAACTCGCTGGATTACACCGCGGGCCTGTTCAAGCGACATCGAAAATTCAACGAGTTGCCATCGGATACTGCAAGGCAACGTATTAAGGTTTCTCCCTTTGCCGGCGAGCCTGTGGGTTGGATCATCGACAATGTTGGGCCCGAGATGTTGGTATTTGCTTCTGATTACCCCCATCCAGAAGGAACTGCAGACCCCATCGGGAAGTTCGAAGCCAGCATGGGTGATTGTGACACACAGACCATGGATGCGTTCTACTATGGCAATATGGCTGATCTCATGGGCCTTGCCGGACGTTAGCCTAAAGCGACCGTTAGACTCCAAGGACTTCGCAGGCCTACCTGGTTTTCATCGGATCAGGCCGCGGGCGCCAGCCATTTGGCGGTTGGAATTTAGGCTAATCGCTGCACAACAGTCCAGGGAATAACAACCAACTCAGGCCATTGATGCAACAGCCCGCGCTGCCATCACACTACACAGGTGGGCTCGGTATGCCGCACTGGCATGGATATCTGCATTCATCTCATCTTCAGAAATTTTGGTGCCAGCCAGGGCTTCAACGCTGAAATCATTGCCAAGGGCCTCCTCCATTGCCGTCGCCCGGAACACACTGGCGGCGGCTCCCGTGATGGCAACGCGAATACCCGTAGCCGTTTTAGCGACCAAAACGCCCACAGTGGCATATCGAGAAGCGGGATTAGGGAATTTCACATACGCCGCTGAACTCGTGGTTGGGAAACGAATACCGGTAATCAATTCATCATCGCCTAGGGCCGTTTCGAACATGCCTTCAAAGAAATCGTCACTGCTGATCTCTCGTCGGTCGGTTATAATTGTGGCACCCAGGCCTAACACCGCTGCAGGGTAGTCTGCTGCAGGATCGCTGTTAGCAACTGAGCCGCCCATCGTCCCACGATTTCGTACCTGCCTGTCACCGATCCCGGAAGCCAAAGAAGCCAACACGGGTAAAACATCAGCGACCATTGCCGATTCTGCAACCTGACTATGGGTCACCGCTGCACCAATCAAGATACTGTCATCGATCTGCTGAATGTCACCCAGCAAATCGATACCAGAAAGGTCGATGAGATCCGAAGGCGACCGCAGCCTTTGCTTCATGGTCGGTATCAGGGTATGCCCACCTGCAAGGTACATGGCATCCTCAGATGCATTGAACAAGGCTACCGCATCTGCCACAGCATTGGGTTTATGATAATTAAAATCGTACATAGGACCGACCTCCTTAATTAGCTGCAGTTGTACTGTGAATGGCTTGCCAGACTTTTTCAGATGTGGCTGGCATATCCATATCCGTCTGTCCCAATGCATTGAGTACTGCATTCATCACCGCGGGTGGTGAACCAATAGCACCCGCCTCACCGCAGCCCTTGGCACCCACTGGGTTGTGTGTACAGGGCGTACAGGTCATACCGACATCAAAAGAAGGCACATCATCGGCACGCGGCATACAATAATCCATATAAGAGCCCGTCACCAGTTGCCCCTCGTCATCATAAACACAGTTCTCCAGCAGGGCCTGGCCGATGCCCTGAACCAGGCCACCGTGAACCTGACCTTCTACAATCATCGGATTGATTAAGGTTCCAAAATCATCCACCGCAGTAAATTGGGTGATTTCCGTGACACCCGTTTCTGGATCTATTTCCACTTCACAGATATGCGTCCCTGCCGGATAAGTGAAATTAACAGGATCATAAAACGCTTTTTCGGTCAGTCCGGGTTCTAATTCATCAATGGGATAGTCATGGTTTACATAGGCAGCGAAGGCGATCTCCTGAATCGTTTTGCCTTCGTTGCTATCAATTACCCGGAATTCCCCCGAATCGAATTCAATATTTTCTGCATCGGTCTGCAGCAGGTGGGCCGCAATTTTGGTCCCTTTTGCTATCACCTTGTCAGCAGCCACAGACAAAGCAGATCCACCCACCGCCAGGGATCTAGAGCCATAAGTACCCAAGCCAAAATCCAATTTACCGGTGTCACCATGAATGACTTCAATATCATCAACGGGAATACCCAACTTCGCGGACACTAGTTGGGCAAAGGTGGTTTCATGGCCCTGGCCATGACTGTGACTTCCGGTCAAAACGGTGACTGAACCCGTAGGGTTAACCCTCACCTCACCTGATTCCCACAGGCCCACGCCGGCTCCCAAAGATCCCGCTAGGGCTGAAGGCGCAAGACCACAAGCCTCGATATAACAACTCAGGCCAATACCCCGCAATTTACCTGCTCTTGCTGACGCTTCCTTACGGGCAGCAAATCCAGCGTAGTCAGACATTTCCATCGCTTTGTCAAGGCTGGCCTCATAATCACCGATATCATATTCAAGTGCCACCGGTGTCTGATACGGGAACTGATCCTTACCTATAAAATTTCTTCGTCGCAGTTCGGCCGGATCTATTCCCAGTTCAGTGGCCGCCTTCTCTACCAGACGCTCCAACACATAAGTCGCCTCAGGTCGACCCGCCCCCCGATAGGCATCCACCGGGGCTGTATTGGTAAACACCGCATCGACTTCGACATGAATACTGGGTGTTGTGTATTGCCCAGCTAACAGGGTTCCATACAAATAAGTCGGTACCGCCGATGCGAAGGTTGACAAATAGGCGCCCATATTGGCTGTGGTTTTCACTTTCAAAGCAAGAAACTTGCCCGCATCATTGATAGCCAGTTCGGCAAGGGTAACGTGATCCCGGCCATGGGCATCTGCAAGGAACGACTCACTTCTCTCAGCAGTCCATTTAATGGCACGACCTATTTTTTTAGATGCCCATGAAATCGCTGTTTCTTCTGAGTAGATGAATATTTTAGAGCCAAAACCACCGCCAACATCCGGTGCAATCACTCTCAGCTTATGCTCTGCGGCGATCTGAACAAAGGCGGTAAAAATCAATCGAACCAGGTGGGGATTCTGGCTGGTTGTATATAACGTGAGATCTTCAGTACCCGTATTAAAATCTGCTATCGCCGCGCGGGGCTCAATGGCATTGGGTATTAAGCGATTATTAACGAGCTCAATACGCGTAACATGAGCGGCATCAGCCAAGCCCTGTGCGGTTGCCTCAGCATCGCCTAATTCCCAGTTATAACAGGTATTGCCCGGAATATCCGGGTAGATATCGGCCTGTTCCGCGGCATTTCGGGTATGCACTACCGCCGGTAATACATCGTAATCAACCTCCACCTGTTCGACCGCATTCTTAGCCTGTTCATAGCTTTGGGCAATCACGACCGCCACAGGTTCGCCGGCATAATTTACTTTTTCTCCAGCCATCACTGGATGCATGGGTTGATTCATTTCAGAACCATCTTTGGAATGCACCATCCAACCGCAAGGGATTCCTCCCAGGCCATCCTGGAGAACCTCAAGACCAGTCAGGACCCGTATGACACCGGGGGCATTCTCTGCAGCCTCGGTATTAAAGCCGCTGATCCTTGCATGTGCATAGGGAGACCGGACAAAACAGGCATAAGCCTGGCCCGGCACGTTGATATCATCGGTATAGCGGCCCTTGCCGCTGATAAATCGATTATCTTCCTTCCTTAAGACTCTTTGGCCAATCTGTTCGTTACTCATCGCTTAACCCTCCCGCATTTTCTGCCCGGCACTTGCCACCGCAGATACAATATTGTGATAGCCCGTGCATCGACAGATATTGCCTTCCAGACCCTTCCGAATTGCGCTTTCCGTCAAGTCATTACCGGACTGCACCAGATCGATTGATGCCATGATCATGCCAGGGGTGCAAAAGCCGCATTGCAAGCCATGACAGGCTTTAAAAGCGACCTGCATAGGATGCTGTTCATTCTGACCCGCGATGCCTTCTATGGTCGTCACTTCAGCGCCGTCAACCTGGCCCGCCAACACCGTGCAGGATTTCACTGCCACACCATCCATATGCACGGTACAAGCCCCACACTGACTGGTATCACATCCGACATGGGTCCCCGTGAGCATCAGGTGCTCGCGCAGTAATTGAGACAGGGTTGTGTTCGCAGAACAGGTCACCTCCTGCTTCTGACCATTCACAATGAAATTCACGGTTTCCGACATAAACCTTCTCCTTCTGTTGTCTCTATAGTCTCTATTGCGATATCCAATACTTCTAGATTACAAACGTTGCGAACAAATTCCCGGAAAAACTCTTCGGCTATTTTCCTGGCCGCCCCGTTAATCAGTCTACCCCCTACTTGGGCTAATTTTCCACCCACAGCCGCATTGACTCGATAAGTCATGAGGGTCGCTGGCTGGGTTGTGGTTCCAGTCGATTCCAAAGACACCTGAGCACCGCCCTTGGCAAATCCTGCCACCCCGCCCTGGCCCTGCCCCGAAATCTGATAAGAATGAGGTGGGTCCATTTCAGTCAAACTGACTTTTCCCTTAAAAACGGCTTTCACTGGTCCTACCTTGGCCTGGACTGTTATTTCAAAACAGTGCTCATCGGTTAGATCAAAGCGCTGACATCCCGGCAGGCACTGTTTCAGGACAACGGGATCATTTAACGCATCCCATACCGCTTGCTTAGCCAAGGGGATTTCCAATCTTTGCGCCAATTCCATCAGTGGGTTTCCTTACCAGCCAAATCGACAATAAATGCATACTCCAGCGCCGTTTTCCGATAGCGCTGATAGCGGCCTGAACTACCACCATGGCCAGACTTCATGTCTACGTCAAGTAGTAGCTTGTTGTTATCCGTTTTCAGCCTACGCAGGCGAGAAACCCATTTTACCGGTTCAAAATACTGCACCTGTGAATCAAAAAGACCGGTCGTCACCAGCATACTGGGATAGTTTTGAGTTCTGACCTGATCATAAGGTGAATAAGACAACATGTAATCGTAATGTCGCTCATTTCTCGGGTCACCCCACTCGGAAAACTCCAGATTGGTTAATGGGATAGAGCCATCAAGCATCGTCGTGATCACATCTACAAAAGGGACTCTAGCGATAATTCCCCGGTACAATTCAGGTGCCTGGTTTGCTATCACACCCATCAATAGACCACCCGCTGAGCCACCTGATGCAAACGCCTGATCAGCCGCGATATAATTATTTTCAGAAAGGAATCGTGTTCCATCGATAAAATCATTGAACGTATTCTTCTTATTCAACAGGCGTCCCTGCTCGTACCAGTCGCGACCCAGCTCTTGCCCTCCCCTGACATGAATAATGACAAATACAAAGCCGCGGTCAATCAATGAAAAAATTGATTTCCTGAAATAGGGCGGACTCGAGTAACCATAAGCACCATAAGCATAAAGGTAAGCTGGATTACTTCCGGCCTGGTAGTGATCCTTATGATACAGCATGGAGACAGGCACCTGTGCGCCATCACGGGCGGTAAAGCCTAAGCGCTCGGAATGATACCAGTCCGGATCATAGTGCCCTTCAATCTGATCTTGTTTAAGTAACGTTGATTGACCGGTACCAATATCGTATTCGTAGACTGAATCCGGGGTGATCAGGCTGCTGAACTGATAGCGGATCACCCGACTCGCAGACTCTGGATTACTGTCTAGTGAAATACGATAAGGCGTTTCATGTACTGGTATGGAAATCCCTTCCCTATCGTCAAAAAAACTGATTTTCAGCTTCGAAAGGCCCTGTACCCTTTCTTCAACGACAATGAATTCATCAAACACTTCAAAATCACTCATGAATACATTAGCCCTAGCTGGAACAATCTCCTGCCATGACTCTCTTGAATTCAGTTGGTTGTCGGCCACCCGCATTAGTCTAAAATTAGGCGCCTGCCAGTTCGTTAGCACATAGAAGAAACCGGCGTGATGGCGCACTCGGTATTCATGGTTAGCCTGGCGCTCAAGGAAAGTCCGAATTTCCGAGTCGGGTTGATCTGCCGGTATCAGGCTGACTTCTGTGCTATCGGTACTTTCATGACGAATGATGATGAATTTTTTAGAGCGACTTTCCGATAAAGAGATCGAAAATGACGTATCCTGCTCTCTGTACACCAACACATCCTGATCCGCTGATGTGCCGATGGTATGCCGATAAACTTCATATTCATGAAGTGTTTCCGGATGCTTCCTTACATAGAAAAGGGCTTCCCCATCTGCGCTCCAGGCTATCGATGTTGCCGCTCCAGAAAGGTGATCAGAGAGATCCTGCTGAGTCTCTATATCCCTTATCTTGATAGTGAACAAGCGTCGACTGAGCGTATCTTCCGCATAAGCAATACGTTGATGATCAGGGCTGACAACCCAATTTCCTATGCGATAGAAATCATGCCCAGATGATAAACTATTCGCATCGAGTAATAGTTGTTCCTGACTGGGTTTGGATACGGGAAAACGGAGATAGACAGGGTACTCTCCGCCTTGATTAAACCGCCTTATGTAAGAAAAGGGCCCATTTCGAACCGGAACGCTCCTATCAGAATCCGTAAGCCGGCCAGTAATTTCCTCAAACAGAGTCTGCTGTAATTTGCCTGTATGCGCTAAAACCCGGTTCGTATAGGCATTTTCTGCCTCTAATAAGGCCAGCACCTTGGGATCAGAACGACTATCGTCGCGTATCCAGTAATATTCATCCCGTCTCTTCTGATCACCGGTACCAATCCAGGTTTCAACCTGATCAGCGATCGGGGCACCACTGGTATTGCGATGTCTTAGCTCGGTTCTGTCACAGGCCATGAGCAGGCTTAGCAGCATTGCCAGGAGCGGGGCTAACAACTTCATAGGCATCCTTGCATGAATCTCAAAGACAGAGCATGTGTTCATGAAGGCAGGACTCAATGCCGTCAATCGGACGTCTATCGTTGGTTAAGCAATGAACCGATTACAATCAGGATCACTTTCGCCTGCTATCATATATGCACGGGCCAGTAACAATCCACAATCGCATTCCGCTAGTAGAACACAGGTAATCAGAAAATACTGCGCACGCGAGTATTCATGCGCAACCTGAGTGAATCAGCTTCGGCTGAGCAGGGCCAATCCATCATAACATGCTATATCGTGAGCTTGAGCAACCGAGGCATTGGTGACCTTTCCTCGACATACATTAAGCCCATTAAGCAAATGAGAATTGTCCTGCAGTGCACGCTCTGTACCCTTGTCCGCCAATTCCAGAACAAAGGGCAAAGTTGCATTATTGAGGGCCAGGCTCGAGGTCCTCGCAACAGCCCCTGGCATATTGGCAACACAATAATGGACCACATCATCAATTCGATAAGTTGGTTCTGCATGGGTCGTGGCAGTTGATGTTTCGGAGCAACCACCTTGATCAATAGCGACATCCACCAGAACGCTGCCTGGACGCATCGCCTTGATCATGTCCCCTGAAATTAATTTAGGAGCTGATGCACCCGGGATCAGAACCGAGCCTATGACCAGGTCTGCATCAAGGACTAAGTTATGCACTGTCTCACGTGTTGAAAAGAGCGTTTGCACACGATTTCCAAAGCACTCGTCAATATGACGCAAGGCATCCAGGCTGCGGTCGATGACTGTCACAGCGGCTCCCAAACCCACAGCCATCATGGTGGCATTTCTACCGACCACGCCCCCGCCGAGGATCACAACCTTTGCCTGCGATGCCCCGGGTACTCCGCCCAGTAGAATACCACTGCCACCATGCGACTTTTCCAGACACATGGCGCCGGCTTGTATCGACATCCTGCCCGCCACCTCAGACATCGGTGCCAGCAACGGCAGTCTACCGGCCGCATCAGTGACCGTCTCATAAGCAATGCAAGTGGCGTCGCTATCGACAAGGTCCCGAGTCTGCTCCAGGTCCGGTGCTAGATGAAGATAGGTAAACAGCGTCTGGCCCGACCGCAGTAATGCTCTTTCCTGCTCAAGAGGCTCTTTCACTTTAACAACCATTTCAGCTTCATTGAATACATCTGAAGCGGCACTGACGATGTCCGCTCCCGCCTGCTGATAAGCCGCATCAAGGAAGCCTATGCCGGCTCCAGCCCCAGTTTCCACGGTGACATGATGGCCATGATGTATCAGTTCCCGCACCGAACCGGGCAATAAGCCAACACGATACTCATGATTCTTTATTTCTTTTGGAATCCCTATTTTCATTTCACTCGCATCCGTCAATACATTTATTTAATAACCGTGATTATAGAAGATAGTGCATTAGGCTTTCTCACTAAATTATTGCTAATATTTGGTGTTATCCTATAATAAAATCAATTTTTAAATCTTATTTCTCTTAAAAATACTTATTATGAAGCCAAAATCACTAGATAAGATTGATCTGCGAATCCTCGATCAATTGCAATCCAATGCTAGAATTACCAACACGGAACTGGCAAGAAACGTTGGACTCAGTGCAACACCCTGCAGTGAACGTGTAAAAAGCCTTGAAAATCAAGGCTTCATCAAGGGCTACCATGCCAGATTGGATCCTCACCTGACCAAACTGAGCCTATTGGTTTTTGTAGAGATCAGCCTGATACGCACCTCCGCTGATATCTTTGCCGAGTTTTCAGAAGCGGTTCTAAAACTTCCAGAAATCCTCGAATGTCATCTTGTTTCGGGCCATTTTGACTATCTCATAAAAGCACGCGTCGCAGATATGGCTGCCTATCGTCTGCTATTAGGGGAAACGCTGCTCACCCTTCCTGGCGTTCGGGAGTCAAAGACTTATGTCGTCATGGAGGAAGTCAAGGAATACCACACTCTGGACCTGCGAGTCTAAATTCGAGCCGGAACTCGACCCGGATACGGGTTCTTTCCTTCCCTTTTAACCATGCTAGACTGCTTGGTAATGACCCAGGAGTGTTCAACGTGAAAGTTAGCGAAGCCATAGCAACCAGAAAATCCATCCGGGCCTTCAAAAGCGATCCCGTTTCAAACCAGATACTCACAGATCTGCTGACCCAATCAGCTCGTGCGCCATCTGGCGGTAATGTCCAACCCTGGCGTATTTTTGTGATTAACGATGAAACAATGGTTCGCTTCAAACAAACCGTTTTTGATCAGCGTCAACCAGAAGAACCCGCCTATCCTATCTACCCCGCCAAACTAACAGAACCTTACCGGTCATCTCGATATAAGGTGGGAGAGCAAATGTATGCTCTACTGGGCATCCCCCGTGAGGATAAACCTGCACGTCTCAGGAGACTGGCAGAGAATTACCAGTTTTTTGGCGCTCCTGCGGCGATTTTCTGTTTTGTAGACCGACAAATGGGATTACCACAATGGTCTGACCTGGGGATGTTTCTACAGACTTTCATGCTCCTGGCAAAAGAGGCTGGATTCGACACCTGTGCACAGGAGAGCTGGGCAGCTAAACCTCGCACAGTCAGTGAGTTTGTTAAAGCCCCAGATGAGCTCATGTTATTTTGTGGCGTCGCTATCGGCAAAGCAGACCAGACAGCGCCGGTTAACCGCTTGGTCAGCGAGCGTGAACCCCTTGAACAGTTCGTAACTTTTGTTAACTAAACTGATCCTCTGGATCGTTTTTCTGCGATCACTTTAGGTTGGGCCTTCGTTAGGTTAAGCCTTCGTAAGATTAAGCCTGCAATTCCGGCTTTATGTGCCTAAAGCCATGGTCCTTCCTGCTTAACCCTAAAATCAAACCAAATACCTTTGCTACCCGCATTCCTGGCTCGTTAACGATTGCCGTGCCCGCCTGGGCCTGTCTAGGACCCGGGCAATTCCCTGAGCGTGCCAACAGGCTCGACCCATTAGGTTCCATTCAACAAGTCTGCAAAAACCCACTTGACTCAAATACTGTATATATATACAGTTATTTTCCGAATAAAAATCTCTCCTTATATGAACGAGATACCCAAGCTACAGCAACTTATGCAGGAAACCGGATTGTGGCGCGCGAATCACCTACGCTCCCCAGTGGCCAAGGGCATTCCAACAGGATTCCCCGAACTGAACTCTTGGCTCCCTGATAACGGCTGGCCCAGAGAATCGGTTACCGAACTACTACACCCTCAGCCAGGGATAGGTGAACTACGATTATTAACCCCTGCTTTAGCTTCTCTCAGTCAGCAGCAGAACCGCTGGATCGCCTGGATCGGTTCACCTTACCTACCCTATACACCGGCTCTTATCCAAGCAGGCATTAATATCAAAACTATTCTCATCATCAAACCAAGATCAGCCACTGATCAACTATGGGCGATAGAAAAGTCTCTGGCATCAGGGGCGTGCAGTGCCGTACTTGCCTGGCCAGATAAAGGCATACAACCAAGGCAGATTCGTCGCCTACAATTGGCCTGTAAGGCAGGCCAGAGCTGGGGGATTATATTCCGATCAGAAGAAGCCGTGACGCAATCATCGCCAGCGCCATTACGACTCCATCTAAAACCCGGAAATAAAATTAATTTATCAAACAAATCAAATGTTTGTGTCACTATTATAAAAAGGCCAGGCGGTTGGGGCTCAGAACCCATCAATATTCAACTAACAGGTAACCTGAACTTTAGCAAACCGGCATTCCCTGATGTCACAACCCCAAAATACGCTCCCGCCTGGAGAGTTCAATCCCAACAGACAACCATCAACACCAAGTCAGGTAAAGACTTAGTCAGCGCCAGGCTAAACAATAATCTCTTCCATTCCAGACTAAGTAATAACACCATCCACACCAGCCCGCGCAACGGTTTAAACAAAAAAGACCCCGGCAAAAACTTACTACCAACAAAATGACCCGCAATTCACTTAAGCAAAAAATATGGCTCTGCCTCTATTTCAGCAAACTTCCACTGGAAGTATTCAGCCGATCAATGGCAGAACCTTCAACAAACCAGCAACTTCCAACAGACAAACCATTTTCAAAAAATAAAAACAGACCGCCTCCAGAAAACACAGAACAACCGGAAGCGAATACAAAACAAGAAACACCCTGGGTTGACGGCCTCACAGCATTAACAACGCCAGTCGCCATTACATCGGCCGGCCGTATCTATATGAGCAATGCAGCAGCCGATGCTGCAGGCATTAAAGCCGGCAGCATTGCCAGTAGTGCCTATGCTATTAGCAACAACCTAAAATGTATTGACAGAAATGAAGAAAAAGAAACTCGAGCATTACAACAACTCGCTCATTGGGCTTATCAATTTACTCCTAATGTCTCAGTGAGAGAACCTCACTGCCTGCTGCTTGATATCACTGGATGCCTCACGCTGTTTACCGGGCTAGCCAATCTGAAGAAACAGATCATTGAACGTTTAACCCCTCTTGGATACAGCGCAGTGATAGGCATTAACCTGACGCCACTGGCGGCCCTAATGAGCGCAGAAGCGGGTATTAAAGACAATATAGAGACAAACCCGGCAGAAGTCCTCGGCCAGGTTAGCATTAACTATTTACGCATTGCCCCCGGCATGATCAGCCAACTGCAAAAGATGGGCATACAAACCCTAGAAGCCCTCTTCAAACTGCCCTCTGCTGGATTAAATCGACGTTTTGACAGCGACTTAGATTGTTACTTATCAAAGCTGAAGGGTTTAATCCCCGACCCTCAAAAATTTATCCCTCAAAAAGACTCATTTCACTCCGAATTAAACTTTATGGCCGATATCAGGAATCTACAATCACTGGTCTTCCCGATGAAACGACTCATTGGAGAATTCTGTGAGTTTATGCGAAACCGACAATTGTACACCCATAATTTCACCATAGAACTCACTCACCGAAGCCATTCTACAAGGGCGATCAGGATCGAACTGGCAAAGCCAGACAATGATCAAACGATGTTTCTGGCCTTGGCACAGCTACAGTTAGATCACATTCACGATATGCCAGAAATCGACAGCCTGGCACTAAAATCAACTCACTTCTGCCCGGCTAAAACCAGCACAGACCGGTTGTTTCCGGAAGATCCGGGGTGCACCTTTGAAGCCAGGGAGCAGGATAAAAATTCAGCTTACCTTCTCAATGTCCTGACTTCCCGGTTTGGACCTGATTCCTGTTTCTGTCTGGCCCTGAGCAACGACCACAGGCCAGAAAAAAACTGGCAGGTAATCCATGTAAAAAACTCTCACCGACAAGTCATAACCCCGGACCTTGCCGCAACCAGACCCCTGTTCCTGCTTGATCAGCCTAAAAAACTACACCGCCATACTTATAACCCAGCACTGAGTAGCTTGGAGCTAATACAGGGGCCGGAAAGGATCTGCTTCGGCTGGTGGGATGAAAATGGTTTCAGCAGAGATTATTATATCTGTCAGCACAGCAATGGGGCTATTTACTGGGTTTTCTACCAGGACTATGAATCCGAATGGTATCTGCACGGATTATTTTCATAACCTGGCTGGCAATTGAAAGCAGATCGTGGAAAATAATGGCCACTATGAACAGGGATCTTCAGAATGTCAGATATATATGCACTTTAAGTAGAAACTATCGCAGGTGATACCATCTCTTTAGCTGAGTTTAGAGACCAGGCCCTACTGATCGTAAATTTGGCTAGCCAATGAGGACTGACTTCACAGTACGCAGGTCTGCGCACACTACATGAAGAAAATGACAGCCTCCAGGTATTGGGATTTCCCTGTATTCAATTCGGAGCCCAGGAACCGGGCAGCAATTCAGAAATTCTCGAATTTGCCCAATCAAAATATGGCGTAACCTTCCCCATGTTTGCGAAAACTGAGGTGAATGGTGACAACGAAAATCCTTTGTTTAGCCTGCTGAAACAGCACCAACCCGGTGAAATTGGTTGGAATTTTACCAAATTTCTGGTCAACCAGCAGGGTGACGTGGTCGCTCGTTTTGACCCTCGCACGACACCCGAGGAAATTGCCGAAAAAATACCCACAATGCTTTAAATAAGTCGTTCCCCAGCATTTGACAGGCATGATAATAGCCAAGCAAGACAGCAGCGTGCCCTTGTGGCTGCCCGAAGAAGAAAATGACTGAACAAACCTGGGCTCAACAACGACGAAAGTTTGACGACATGATTACGCTGTATGGTCGTAAAACAACCCTGGAAGTACTCAAGGACCCTGACTTAACCGTATTTCGACTGCATCTTGCAGCCAGCAACAAGCCATCCCCCATTATCTCAGAAATAAAACAGCTAGCAACCGCCAGAAATATAGAATTAAAAATACACAACAAACACACCTTATCGCATATTTCGAAAAATGCCCGGCAAGACCAGGGTGTCGCAGTTGACCTTGTGGCACCGCATTACCATGACCTGGAACAACTCGTTGATGACCAAACTGATCCAGGTGGAGAATTCATACTGATAGACCGAGTCACCAATCCACAGAATCTGGGTATGATTATAAGAAGTATCGCAGCCTCACCGATGGCTGGATTGATACTGCCAACCCAGGGTTGTGCTGCCATCGATCCTCTGGTTTATAAGGCCAGCGCGGGATGTCTATTAAAAACGGCTATTTACCGATGCCAGACCAGCCTGGATGGTGCTTTAGCGCTACAAAGGAAGGGATATCAGTTAATCGGACTTAGCTCAGAAGGTCAATTGCGCTTAAGTGAGCTCGATAACGCCACTCCGAAGGTCATGATCCTGGGAAATGAAGCAGAGGGTTTGTCCACAGAACTGCGCGACGCCTGTGATCATTTACTGGGGATACCCATGGCAAATTCAGTGGATTCGCTCAATGTAGCAGTGACTGCCGGCATTATATCCTTTCACAACAGCCTCTAAGCCACCTTTACAGCCTATTTCACTGGTATCTGTTGCCAATTTCTATTATTGTTGCCGCATCATTGATACAGCCCCTATTATGAAAGCTACTGTAACCACAATCATCCTACTTTGGTCGATCCTGGGCTTAACAGGCTGTGGAAGTGATCCAGGATTTGATAAGAATGCCCCTGCCCCATCTGGCATCATCCGTGTCGTTAATGCTGTCTCTGACTCACCCCTGTTAGTCGCCGAATTCGGTAAACAATCCCTGGGCCAGATAAACTACGGTGAAGTGGGCGCAATCACCAGAGTCATTCCGGGAATTTCCAGAGCGACCACCATCAGTTTTATTGAACAGAATGAACTAACCGAATTGACCTCAGTCGACCTGCTGGTTCCCCAGGATCAGGCTATTACATTAATTGTCGTTGGCACCATGGCGGCACCGAGTGTCATCCAATTTAGCCAGAATCTAGAGGAATTCCCTGAAGATGCAAACGAAGCCGAGTTTGCTTTTATTCATGCTGCGGCAATGGGGCCTGACGAACTTGAATTAACATTCACCGATAATGAAGCTGGAGTAGAAACGACGGTCAATGTGCCAAAATACACAGCGTCACCTTATGTATCAGTGACGACTTCTGAGAAGTCAATTATCACCTTCTCGTTTAGCGAGGCGGTAACGGATTTTACCGATGACGATATCATGGTATCTAGCGGCACACTCGATAGCATCACAACTGACAATGGGGGCCTAATCTATACCGCTGTCTTTACACCGCTGGAGGACGTCATTGGTAATACCAGCATTACAGTAGCGAACGATGCTTACATGGATTCTGATGGAAACCTCGGCGTCGGAGAGACATTGACGATACAGGCTAATAGTGACACACCGAGGCTTATTATCACCTCCAGTGGAGCTGACCTGGCAGCGGGAGAAACGGCCGGAATCACCTTCACATTCACCGAAACCGTGTCAGGCTTTACCGATGATGATATTACCGTGTCCGGTGGCACCCTCGATGCAATTACAACCAGTGATGAAGGCCTAACCTATACAGCAACATTCACACCTGCAGCAGAACAAGATGGAAATAGAGCGATTGCCGTTGCCAATGACACCTATACCGATAGTGACGATAATAATGGCACCGGCGACATTCTGGTGTTTCAGTCGAGCCTGGACACACCCACCCTAAGCATCAGCCAATCAACCAACAATCCTTATGACCTTTTGATTACAGATCCGGCAGGAATGGAACCGCTCTGGCAATCAGGAACATTCCAGGTTACGCCACGAAGTCGCTCTCTGATTATCGTTCTTGATCATTTTGGCCCTGATTCAGGAAAGACCAGGGCGCTACTCATCAATGCCTCCGGAATGTTTACTTTTCCTGAAGAAAATCTAGAGGCGGCAGTACGGTTGATTAATCTAATCCCTGACCAGACTGCCGTAGACTTCTATATAGATGACCAATTGTACGCCGAAGACTCGTTATTCTCGGACCAGTCACCTTATCTTTCCTTAGAAGCCAATGAGTACCCCATCAAAGTAACGGTGGCTGATGCACCGGAGAGTATTCTTCTGGAAGATTCTATTTTTATTTACAGCGGCGAGTATCACTCTCTTTATGTTACTGGACTGGCTGAAGAAATTGATCCCATTTTGATATCAGAAAATTACCGCACGATTGCTAACCAGGCACAACTCAGCATCATTCAAAGTGCCCCGTCGACAGAATCGCTTGATGTGTACTTGGTAAAACAGGGTGAGTCAATTTCTGACTTAAACCCAAATGGGAACAATATCAGTCCGCTCACTATAGCCAGGTTGACCCTGGATCCCGATTCCTATGATGTCACTTTGACAGGTTCTGAAGACAAAACGATCCTGGCCGGACCGGAAACTGCGCTATTCGAAACGGGTCATATTTATCGACTGCTAATACAAGACCCACCCGGCGGTGGAACGCCTCCAGTGATCGTTATTGGCGAAGACCTAGTCGAGTGATAACCAACCTATAGCAGCCTAAAAACCTGGATATTGCCTCTCCAGAATATCTAATTAATACGCTACCACAGTCACCAACAGGCTTGGTTAACGCGGGTTTAAATTAGCTCCTCTTTTCAATTAGCTCCTCTTTTCAATTAGCTCCTCTTTTCAATTAGCTCCTCTAGGGATGCAGCAGCACCTTGTAATACGCTGGGTTGCTGGCATGTTGGAAAGCCGCCTCACACGCTTCGAAACCCATGGCCAGAATTCTGGGCTCCTCAAAATGACCCTCCGCCAACCAATCAATGGCTCGTTGCATCGGACCACACCGTGAACCCAAAAGGTTTATCTCGTTTACCATGACAGCACCAAGATCAAATTCGCTTAAATCAGGAAAGGTGCTCTTTAAAACTAAGGTCCCTCTGGGTTCCAGACTATTCAAGGCAGTAGCAAAGCCAGCCTGACTTGCTGAGCATTCAACCGCCATGGGATACAAAATAGAGCCTGGGTCTTCAATGACCTGAATATGCCTGTCCTGGATATGCTGTAATCGAGCAGCGTTGCGCACCAGCAAACTGACTTTTATCCCTGTCGAGGACAGGACATGGGCAACGAGCAGCCCCAGCCGCCCCGAGCCAACCACAAGGACACGGTCAGGGATGTCACTTCCCAGTTGCTCAAGTATTTCAAATGCAGCTGCGGTCGGCTCTGTCAAAACAGCCAGGAAATCGGGCAGGTCTTCAGGTACAGTCAGCAAATTGTTCTCGGGAACGGCCAAATACTCAGCAAATGCACCTGGCCGGTCTTTGATCCCAATCAC